>JBNKZD010000211.1:0-3575 GCA_050301235.1 Chitinispirillaceae bacterium
GGTTTTTTCTTATAGAGGTAGTATCTTAAGCGTTCCAGTGAAATATCATTATTCTTACAGAATGCTTCTTGGGTTAACCCGCTCTCTCTGAACTGTGTTACTAATGATTCGTTTGCTTGTTCCATACCCATACTCCTTTGCAGTACTGTTTAGAATATGGTTTTTCAGAAGGGGGACGATCCACATGGGTTTTACCGGATGCTTACGAAAGTGGTAAAGGCGATCAGGGAACAGTATTCGAAATTCATCGAAGCTGTTGATTCTGAGGAAAACACTGATAATGAATTGGTAGATATAACGAGTACTGACTGGTATAAAAAAATAAATTCAGAAATGAAACCGAAAGATTACCTGAAAACCTACAGGAAAGTACACAATCTTACTTAATCCCAACTTTCTGAAAAAATTGGAGTGAGTGTCCAATATCTATCTGATATGGAGAATGGCAAACGAGCTATCAGCCGGCAAAAGGCGAAGGTATTGTCGGGGATATTTGGGTGTAATCCGGGGGTGTTTATATAAAAATTTGGTAGCGGGGGCATCCCGCCATTTGGGCGGGAAACGTACTATCTCGCCAGAGTCTTCGACGGCGGGATTATGAGCCCAACGTACTGGAGATCAACTTTTTAAAAGCAGCTCCACCTTTATAAGATTTTATCTGTTTCTCCCGAATCAGAGCATCAGTTCTACTTTGAAGTTCTTCACTATGAACGAGTGACCAGTTGTTATACCGCGCAGTCCATCCCCCAAACGTCTTATTGTTGTGTTGATCAAGGCGTTTTGGTATATCCTTAGTCGATCCGATATAAAACCGACATTCTTCAGATTTGATGATATAGATATAGAACATGGCTTATTGTTTCCTAAATGCAAAAAGGCTCCGGTAAAAACCGAAGCCTTTTTATTTATTGGTAGCGGGGGCACGATTTGAACGTACGACCTTTGGGTTATGAGCCCAACGAGCTACCGGACTGCTCCACCCCGCGATAATTTCAATTTCGTATCCTTTTATACTTCAAAAACCGTTCCAGAACGGCTGTTTCAAAAAGGATGTTTAAATATACTACGGAGTTTTTTAGTATGCAAGTTATTTGATTTTTATTTTTTATCTCAAATTACTTCTGGAATACGGTTTGATCTCTGGTATTGATAGAAAAAAACAACAATTTCTATAAAAAGTTAATCAGCTTACCTAACTCAGAGATAATGTTGAGATCGTGAGAGCTCCTTTTGCAGAATTTAAGAGCATTCTCAAATCAGCAGCTTTGGAAAGTTCAACTATTGTTTTGCTGGTACTTGTATTTGACAGTTGTTTATCAGCGCAGGAAAAATTATTTACAGGAAATATTATCTTTGCAGGCAATCAACATGTAAGCACTCAGGAATTACTTTCTGTGATGAAGCTGAAGCCGCCCGACTTTTTTTCCCACTATCCTTATGACCTGTATACATTGATTGATGATATCGACAGAATCAAAAACCTCTATAGAAAATATGGTTTTTTCGATGCAGAAGTGCGCATTGGCTCGATTATTACTGATACTACCGATGCTGAAGTGCTGGTTAAAATCAACATCTGCGAAAATGTGCGTACAACAATCGATTCAATCGTTTTTTTGAACAGCACACTTATTACAGACACATATCTGTCAGAGCATATCCCCCTGAAAGCAGGTGCACCATTTGACTCATCGTTTTTCACACAAGGTAAAGTTTCCATTAAAAACCTGCTGACATCAAGAGGGTACCTGTTTTCTGAGGTGACAAACGATCTTATTCTCGATGAATCGATACACAAGGCTATAGTTATTTATATAATCAAAGAGGGTCCCGTTGTAAAATCCGGAGATATTGAAATTATTGGCGCAGAGAAGCTGAAAAGAAGTGCCGTTATACGGGAACTTGATTTTAATAAAAACCAGATTATTACTTCTGATAATATAGCCCGATCAATTTCCAGACTGTATCAGACTCAGTTATATAAAGTAATTATTATCGAACCACTGGACACCGGATATACGACCGACCGTTTTGACACCGTAACAGTTCCGGTTGTTATTCAGGCTGTACTTGCTGATATGTTTACTTACGAAGCAGGGGGAGGCTATAATACGCAAGATGGGTTATACGGTTCAATCGAGCCATCATATAAAAATCTTTTTTCCCTTGGTCATCGTATCTCCGGATTGCTGCAATCATCAGCACGTTTGACAGGTGGCCAGATAAACTACTACTATCCCTGGTTTCTCACTCTACCGCTATCTGCAAATGTAATGCTTTACCTTGAGAAAAGAAATGAGCTTGAATTTAACGGTTTGTTTCAAGGTGGCCAGTTTTTCCTGAATGGTGAGTTCGACAGGCAAAACGGTTATAACATCGGGATCAGCATAGATAATACGGTATGGATTCATTTGAACCAATCTGCAAACACTAATTCTGATAATCAGAACAACAACATCGTTCTGTTTGGCACCACCTTTACACACAATTCAAGAGACAACCCATCCAAACCGGGAAAAGGTTTCATTTTGCATTTACAGCCAGAACTGGCAGGACCTGGCATTTCGTGGAGCAGCAAGTTTTTTAAAATTGAAGGTGATATGATCGTTTACTTTCAGGCGTTTCACAAATGGATCACTTTTTTGCCTTCATTGAGTGCCGGATTTATTACCCCTTACGGCAGTAATGATGATGTACCTGTTCAGGAACTGTTCACGGTTGCAGAAGAGGGGATCCGTACCATACGAGGGTATGCAGAGAGTGAAATTCTTATCCCTGATGAGAATGGTGACATAAGTGGGGGCAGACTGGCACTGGTGATAACTCCATTGGAAATGGTATTCCCGATATATAAACTGGTCAGTGGCGCTGCATTTGTTGATGGTGGTTTTATCTGGCCTTTACCACAGGATTTTTCGATCAAGGATATACGGTGGTCAATCGGACCGGGTGTCAGAATCGATTCTCCAATAGGAATCATTAAAATTGGCTACGGCATTCAACTTGGCGGCAAAGGAAACCTTAATGGCAGATTACATTTTGGAATAGGCACAGGGTTCTGATGAAACACCGCTATTTTTTGTATGCGATCTCATTTTTAGCTCTTTTTTCGACGTTTTCATATAGTAATAATCATGACATACAGGACACTGCAGAATGCACAGACACTTCAACAGCGATTACAACATATTACACTAACTCATTAGCTCGATTCCCTCATCAAAATCACACAATCACATTCATTGGAGCAGGAATAGGACATGTCAGCAGCTCTGCATTTAAACAGGTTTCTGTAGATTTCTTCTTCTCGCATTTATGGGAAGTAATGAGTCGATGTGCTGTTGGAATCGCCGGTGAATATACAACCGATATAAATGATGCTTCACTTGCATCTATCACAGGAGTTATTAACTTTTATCCTTTTCGATATGGAACGACTCCCTACCTTGGCATCGAAGCTGGGGGCGGGTATGTTCAGGTACCTGACAATACAGATTTTGGAATGACACTTTCAGCGGAATCTGGTGTCCTTGCTATTAAAGTATCTAATTTATTAATAGGAATCTCAGCAAGAT
>JBNKZD010000212.1:0-79777 GCA_050301235.1 Chitinispirillaceae bacterium
TCAGGAGTTCAGGAGTTCAGGAGTTCAGGAGTTCAGGAGTTCAGGAGTTCAGGAGTTCGGGAGTTCAGGAGTTCAGGAGTCATTCTAGTAATTGGAACTATACTCCGCAAATTCCGCAGACCGCCTCACCCCCTGGCCCCCTCTCCATTAGTGAATGGAGAGGGGGAAAAATTGAAAAGATTGCTTTTCCCCCTTTCTCCACGAGTGGAGAGAGGGATGGGGAGAGAGGCGATCTGCGAAATCGGAAAACAATAGAGTTTCAATGGTTAAAAGGATATGGTGAATTTATATGGCAATTAAAGGTGTTCATATGTTTTCTGGTGGGCTGGACAGTATCGTTTCAGCACACCTGCTCAAATCGCTCAATGTGGATCTCACCCTGCTTCATTTTGTTCTCCCGTTTTATACCGATATGGGCTCCGAATTTGATGAAATACAACGTTCAGCAGACCAGCTGGGCCTTCCATTGAGGATCGTTGAAGATGGGGATGAGTTCCTCAACATGATAAGAGACCCGAAGTTCGGGTATGGAAAAAATGCCAATCCCTGTGTTGATTGCAGAATTTATCGACTGGGAAGGGCAAAGAAGATAATGGAAGAGATGGGTGCATCATTCATATCAACCGGCGAAGTGATGGGTCAACGCCCGATGTCGCAACGCCGTGATGCGCTTTTTCGCATCGAAAATGAGGCTGGTTGCAAAGGCCTTCTACTGCGCCCCCTCAGCGCATTGCATCTGAATCCAACTAATGCGGAGCAACAGGGGCTGATCGATAGAAACAAACTTTTTGATATTGCTGGACGCGGCCGGATGCGCCAGATCGATTATGCGCGCCAGTATAACTTAACGTACCCATCTCCTGCCGGTGGCTGTATTCTTACTAATGTCCAATCCGGTCACCGTTTTCTTGATCTCGCTCAGTATCATCCCGAATTTACTATGACCGATTTCAAACTGATCGCATACGGACGTCATTTCAGACTTTCCGATACAGCAAGATTAATCGTTTCCAGAGATGAACATGAGAATAATGTTTTACTGAGAATTGCAGAAGAAAACGATTGCTACCTCTACCCCACCGATGTCCCCGGTCCGATCAGCATTCTTCGCGGGACGTTTACCGAACAGGATGCACTTCTTGCAGCATCGATTACTGCCCGTTATTCAAAAGGACGGGATAGTGAAAGTGTAAAGGTCGCTGTGGTCGAGGGTGAAATGCGCCAATATCATCAGGTGAAACCGGCAGAAGATACATTCTGCGAATCGATACGGATTATATCGAGGTAAGAACAAACTCTTACTGATTCTCGCGCTTCTCCCATTTAATTTCGGGGATCTTCTTGATATTGATCAGGAAATAATAGCCGGGATTGAGTTTTTCGGGCCTCCAGTTGAACCGCATCTCCCAGCACTCCAGATCACAAGTGAGATCAAAGCTGTTGTTGACCCACTGGTTCTGCTGAAAATTATAACTGCCGCTCCACCGCAATGACCACGCTTTGGTAAAATTCAATGATGCTGATCCGCTGAGGTTGAATTGCTTTTTAGGAATGAACATATCAGTAGGTTTTGCCCGATCCATCGAATAGGTAAACGTTGGACTCAACGAGCCATTCCACTCAAGCATTCCACTGCCTGATTTACCTTTTGTGGTATCAGTCTGTACAGAATCAAGACCCTTAAGGTTTCCATCCCACAAGGTCCCTTTGGCGCTCAGTGCACTCGTGCGGAAATCAAGACTCATCGATCGCATTGTTGGAACGGTCAACTGATCATTCTGATCGTATAACCAGAATGTTGAGTTATAACCAACGTTAAGTCCAATTTTTTCTACTGAAGATGATGCACTCAGGCTCAGATCATTCCATTTCCGCTTTTTGCGTTCAAAATCATACCCCGTACCAAAATTAAAGTTCAGCAGATTGACTGTTTTTCCTTTTGAACCTTCCTCAGTTTTTTCCTTGGATAGGAATTTCCCTTCAATGGAGTTTCCTGCACCTAGAGATATAACCTGCTGTCGTTTTCTGGCACCAGGTGGAGAGATTCCACCCGGGTAAAATCTTTTGTCAATATCAAGTTTGGGGTTGTAAGTATAACTCAGTGAAGGAGTAAAGGTGTGACGTATTCCCGACAAATTAAGAAATTTTATTGGAAAGATTCCATAAAGATTCGTTCCAACGCTTAAGCTGGCTTTCCAGTCTTCTACATGAGTAAATTTATCATGATTTGTATATCGCGGCTGGATAGTTCTGCGGTATCGCGTTACCTTGATAGTATCTGCTTCACCGAAATCATTAAATGTTGTATCAAATAACGAATCATATGTATAGTCTTCATAATCCTGATCATTTCCCAGTGGCGCTATTCTTTTATAGGAGATTGAATCGTACAGCGTATCATACCCTAACAGAACTGTATCTGAATATCCATAGACGACATATTGACTTGCTTCGAAACCGGGATTGATTTTAATATGCCGAAAAAGGTTTTGAGGTGCTGAAACAGACACAGAATGTGACGCGCCAGGTCGGAAGTGTTCGATACCATTAATGCGTGTTGAATCAAAATGCTTTACTATTCCCTGAGCACTATAAGAATATAAGATTTTTGAATACCATGGTACATCTTCTTCTTTTACAGAATCCGGAGCTTTGATAAGCGCACGCTGCTGAATATTAAAATTCACAGATGGAAGATTATCCGTAATGACATTTGTTTTGAGATTGTGATCTCTTGACACATTAACACTTACACTTCCGTTCAGCTTTTCGAGTGATCGAGAGAAGGACATATTCGCTTTCAAATCCTGCTGAAGCAGTTCCTTAGTATCCTCAGAGTTATCAAAAGCATATTGATTCGATGATGCTAATTGTCCTGTACCACTAAGCCTTGTCAGTCCATCCGGAGTAAGTGTCTGGTTGTGAGAATAGTTCGCAGTCCACTGATTACCCCCTTTTAGAAATTCTTTGTCAAGGGAATAACGGAGCCGCAGATTACCATCAAATTTATATTTAAGTTTATACTGAGTCGCTGCTTCAATTTCATACCGTCTGAAATCCATCACCTTTCCGCGACCCAGAAAATCGATATAATCATTGCCACCATAGTAATATCCGATATTATCAACATACCCTCCACCAGTCGGATGCCCTCCCCAGACCGGAGTAAGCCAGCCACTCTTGCGATCGCGATCCAGGGGAAACATGAAAAACGGCAGCCACACAACCGGTGTGTTGCCGATATTCATAACTACTGGTTTACTAACAATTCTATCCTGCGGGATAAGTTTTATTTTTTTCCCATAAAAGAAAAAATGAGGATCCTCGATATTTTCGCAGGTTGTGTAATCCCCTTCATCAACATAGATCTCATTCTTTTCCGTCTTTATGATTCTGCGTCCATTAAAAGAACCGTCAGTGAGGTTGGTTGATGCATGTTTTACACGTCCCCGTCTGGTTTTTATGTTATACACCATGTAGTCACCAATAGTGGTATCGGTGGATTCTACGAGCTGAGGATAGCCAGAAGCGGTAAAAAGATTGTCGTTAATGGTGTAAATGATCGTATCGGAGAGCAGCTGCATTTTTTGATACCGGACTTTAGCGTTTCCAGTGAGTGTCAGGATTTTTTCTTCATTATCATAAAAAATGGTTTCGGCTTCATAAAAAACAGTATCGGTTATCTCATTTTTTTTGCGAATAGTCGTATCGGCAGCTGTTTTTTCGCCTATTACATCAACTGTAGCCGAATCTGGTTTAGCTTTACCTGCCCCCGCTTCTTCAGCGAAGGAAACCTGAATAGCCAGAAAAAGGTATAAACAGCAGAGTGGGGCTAATCGGATTGGAAAAAACATGAATTAATAATTTCCAGACTTTTTATTTTGTACGAATTTACTATCTGCCGAGGTAAATGCAAGAGTCGGCTTCATCCTTCGATAAACTCAGGGTGAGTGGCTCAATATCTCATTTGCGCTAATCCTGAGTTTATCGAAGGATGGCAACAATAGTTTTGTAATTACCTCAGCTAAAAATAATTCCTGTTTTCACCTCTATGTAGTACTTGAAACTGGATATTAAAATTGTGAGTTGAAAATAACAAAATAGGTTTGCCGGCTCAACGAATTTTTCGGGCAATCACGATAAATAGCGTTACAGAAATAGCCTATGTGTTGTAAATTCCGACAGTAATTCAGTCACGATTATCAGGGGCACTTCGAAGAACACCATGAACATTGGTGTAGGGAGCAGCCTGTTGCCATAGCTGTTGATGCCATTACAAACAAGAAATACCTACCGACCAAAAATAAACTTGTTTTTTCAGTTTTTTTGTGGTATATTTAAACTACCTAACGATAGGTAGGATTATGAATACAAAAAATAAAATTATAAAAATAGCACTAAAAAAATTTTGTTTAAGTGGGTATAAAGAGGTTTCTCTGACTGATATTGCCAAAGAAGTCGGAATTACGAAACCCAGTCTGTACCACCATTTTGCCAGTAAAGAAGTTCTCTTCGGAGATGTGCTGGATTATTTTTTTGGGTTATGGGGTCAATGGACCATGGCTATTTTTCAGCCTGATATTGACTTAAAAACTGCTTTAAAAAGAATGTTGACTTCCTTTGATGATATAGACAGAGAATTGTCTGCTCTTTTAGGAACCACCACTGAAGATGTCCGCTTTGGCGCCTATTATTTGATTTTTGATACCATCAGGATATTCCCGGAATATGAAAAGGTATTTCAAAAAAACAATCATTTCATTGCAGAAATATTTAAAACCAAGACACTGGATGCAATAGAAAGGGGTGAAATCAAAAAAGATATAAAATTTGAAACTGTTTACCACATTACCGGGGCTTTATTGGAAGGAATTCATATTTTAAAAGTACTGAACCAGAGTATCAAATCGGATGATATTGGAAATCAATGTTTTGAACTAATCTGGAATAGTATAAAAGCTTAATTTTTTTAACAAAAACCTACCTATCGGTAGGTAGAACGGGAGCGTAGATGTTTACAGAAGAAATGGTAAAAAAAATCATTGAGATGGCAGTATTCATGAATAATACCCTTTATCCCTGGTCCTTGATCGTACCTGTCGTGCTCGCAACGATCATGATTATTCTGGTAATTAACAATTACAAGAATCCGGGATTAAAAATCAGTCGTATCCTGAAATTCTATATCGGTCTGGTTTATCAGTATGCAGGGCTGAGTACCCTTTTAATGGCAAAAGAAAACCTGACCTTTGCTCTGGAAGGGACTATTGCCCTCTGTTCGATCGGAATACTTTTTTTTATTGACATGGGTTTTAAAAACAATATTATCAGGTTATCGAAAAATAAAGATTTGAGAACCATTTCAATCATCCTTATGGGCACTGGCATTTTTCTCTACCCTTTAATTGAAATATTGACTGGTTTTAACTGGCCGGGAATGGTATTATTCGGAGCAGAATGTCCCACAACCATCTTTGTAATCGGACTCTTAATCGGTGCATTGCCTAATGTTAACCGCTTGATCTATCTCCTGCTGGCAGTAAATGCAACGTTTGTCGGAATCTCAGTCGGAATAGCAGGGGGATATTTTGATTATTCCTATGGAGCAGCCGGTGTGTTAGCTCTGATTATGGCAGTAAAGTACCGGAAGGAATTTCTCTTTAAAAAAAAAATCCACCAATAAGAGAATTTATCCATAAATGTTAGGTCGGGGGGATACCCGACCCAACAATGTCGCATTTTATCAGTGTTTCCAAAACTAAAAGGGCAAAACGGTGCCCCACAACGCCCCGGGAAGGGTTGAAATCACATAATTTTTAAGTCTGCATTCAGAACGCTATAAATTTCGCAAAACCGTCTTCCACTTTAACGGTAAATCAATTCGAAAAGCGATTAAATGAATTCTATATTCACCTTTTTATGCTCATTGAGAGACAGACACTTTAGTATATTCATTGTATCTTAAGTTTTGATGATCATAAGAAAGATCATTTTCGGTAAGGAGATATATAATGAAAAAACTTATTTCAGAGACTTTTATTCTATTATTATTAGCCACTCCACTCGCTGCTTTTTCGCAGGAAAAGGCTGTCGATTCAACCAAAACGATTGCTCTCACAGATTCTTCAACACAGCCATCTCAACAAACAGCGGTTGTCGATAGTTCTGTAAGCGAAGCACCGGTTTCACAGGACACTGTTATTCAAGTTGATTCAGTTGTTCCTTCTCCTGTAACAACAGTTCTTCAGATTAATTCAACCCCTCAGGGAGCTGCGGTACTACTAAACGACTCAGTGCTGGGAGTCACCCCTATAACTGTCCCTGATGTTGCACCCGGAAACTACAGCCTCGTGTTAAAGATGAAAGGCTATTACCAGAAAAAAAGTGCATTTACAGTCACCGAAAAAGATACTCAGCTTTTCAATTTCGAGCTGCTCAAACCGGCGATGGTCACTTATCTGAGTAAACCTGATGGTGTTGCGATCACTGCAAATGGGAAAAACCGCGGCACAACACCATTTACTGATTCATTGGTAAAGCCTGGAAACTATCTTATCCAGGGTACCCTTGAAAAATATGATGTTATACTGAAAAATATTACGATCGAAAATGGTGCAGTTGATACCATAATGCTGGAAATGGTAAAACCGGGTGAACAGAATAAAACAGCAGCTGCACCGACACAGGAAAAAGAGATTCGTCCTCTAAAAAAGTACTCCGGAATAATTGGAGCTGTCGCATTCGCCATTTTTTCATGTGTGTTGCTGATTGCGGAGCGTGACAATTTGTGAAATTTTTGTTAGTTCTGCTTGTAGTGCTCAGTACTTTTTCTTTTGCACAATATTCAGATTGTCCCCAGGGGAGCTTTTCCATTGGATGTGACAAGGGAGAAGCGGACGAGCAACCAGTTCACACAGTATATCTATCTGCGTTTAAGATGTCAGTATACGAAATAACCGAACGTCAGTATGATAGTTGCGTTCAACGTGGAAAGTGCACACCTGCACATTACGATGATGGTAAGTGCATTCAGTGGACCGGCACTGGTTTTGCGCCAGTAAAAGTGCCAGCACAATACCGGAATCCCGATTACCCCGTTGTCTGTGTCAGCTGGCATCAGGCCCTGTCATATTGCCGTTCACAAGGTATGACACTGCCAACAGAAGCGCAATGGGAATATGCGGCAACAAGTGGTTCCGGCAGTTCGTATTCATGGGGAGAAGCACCGCCAGATAATAAAAACTGTACGATGTCAGGAGCAACTCACCCATCAGTTATTGGACAATACAGTAAAAACAAATGGGGATTAGCAGACATGACTGGAAATGTATGGGAATGGACATCTGATTACTACACCAGAGATGCATATTCGATTTCTTCGCAAACGGATCCCAAAGGACCTGATGCAGGATTATATCGTGTAATCAGGGGTGGTGGGTGGTATAGTGATAAAAACCTGTTGAAAACAACTAACAGACAATGGTTTACTCCTGAAAGTGGAGAAGTGAGTATCGGCTTTCGTTGTGTTCAGAATTAAGTACTGTAATCTGCTTTCAGTGACCAATTTTTATAATTTCTTGACAAAAAATTAATCGTTTTTTTTTCAATTGATATATATTGTTACTATATATGCATGTTCAACGTAATCGGTGTTTTGAGCACCACTTGAAGAAAAAACTTTAATAAAGTTAAGGAGTATGGAGGCTTCAATTCATCATGTGTAATCTTCACTGGAAACCATTCTCAATTCTGTTACTATCCTGTTTTCAACTATTTTCTCAAGAAAACACAGAAATAGACCGGTATGGAAAAAGGATACAGGTCGATGGATACCTTGTTGAGTGGAGTGAAAAGTTCAGTAAAAAGTGGGATAATTCCGGAAACTGGTTATGGGATGTGATGAATACACCCGAGGGAATAAGTGGTTACTTTCGTAGTAAAACCGCAGTTCCCTGCTCCACCTGGAATATCAGTATAGAATCCCCAGGAAGACAAAAACCATTTATCATTGCTCCCGGTTCAGCGAAAACTGCTCAGAATGGTTCTTTCAGGATCGATCAGGAGTTATATAAAGAAACCCAAAAACTGGTTATCGAATGGGCGATACCCTGGGAACAGGCTGATGTAGACACATTAGGAAGATATGCATTGGATATACGTGCACTTACCAGCTGCGGGGATACGACTGGATCCTCGATCATGATCACAGGTAATAAGGAACCCCCGGTAAAAATCATCACAAATAAGGTTATAATCCAGGGGATATTTATTGTAATACTCTTATCGTTCTACATCTATGTAAGAATCAAAATTATGCGTAAGAAGCATCGAAAACGATAGCTTCATCGATCAGCATAATCGGAATATCTTCACGGATTACGTAGAAAAACTGTTTATCTTCCCTTAGAAGAGCGGCATCGATCTTCTCTTTCACCTCTTCACCTGCCCGGTTTTTCACTTTTCCCTGTGCAATTGCATCATTGATCTTCTCAACGGTTTTTTGTTCAAGCAGAGTGAGATCCTGTTTTGTTTCGGGACAACAGAGTATATCGAGCAATTCTTTATCAACCATAGTGGAGAACTCCTTTATTTAATATATTGTTCACATTCACTTATTATATCCTACAGAATCTAATTTTATTCCAGAACCAGACACAAGGAAAAACCAGTTATTGTGATGAATCATGAGTTTTTTCAAGAAAAGAACGTGACTGTTTGAACCAAATAGTATCTTTAACTTTTTTCTAACGAGTAACATTTTACCATATTTAACCGGATATGCAATCAGGAAATGATGAAAGTCGCTTACCTTACTGTCGACGACGGCCCTTCAGAAAATACTGAGGAATATCTAACGTACCTACGTGCCAACGCCATTCCGGTAATTATGTTTTTTGTTGGTGAATATATTAAACGTTTTCCTGATACTGCAGTTTCATCAATCAAAAATGGAGCTGTTATTGGTAATCATACCATGAGCCATCCCCGCCTTTCGACATGCTCATTAAAAGCAGCTATCAATGAAATCGAGCAGATGGAATCTCTGATTGATGATATCTACAATAAGGCACAGTGCCCGCGCCCCTGTAAACTGTTCAGATTCCCTTATGGGGATAAGGGTGGACGGAACAGTGAGAAAATTCAGTCCTATCTTAAAGAATGCGGGTTTAAAAAAATAGACCCGATCGGTATAACTTATCCTTGGTATTATGAAATGATGCTCGACAGGGGTAATGATGTACTCTGGACATTTGATTTTGAGGATTATAAACTATCAAGAAAAACACAGGAGATTACCGAAGCAGAAATCCTCAATCATATCCGGAATAAAGAACCTCTTCACGGCGGAAGTCTTCATAACACCCAATCTCATGATATTTTACTGATGCATGATCTGCCTAAATCAAATAAGCGTATAGATGGCTATTTTACAAAGATTCTGGATAATGTCAGGCAGCTTAATGTGACTTTTGAAATGCCTAAATTTATTTGTTAAGAATTTTAATGTTTTTTGGGTGTTCCCCTATCGGGTCGGGATGCTATCAAGTGGCGGTAATGACTGTGATGCAACAACCGCACAGGGAAGATATATCAGATCTCTATCTGATTCAAAATGAAAATTCCAAGCCTATTCTGCAATAGCTGTTACTCGCAACCCATCATTCAATTGCAGTACTGCATTCTGGAGTGATGGCGAATTAACTATTACTTTACGGTGTTCATCTTTTGTCAACACCCTGGCTATTTGACGATATATTTGCAGTTGAGTATCCATCTGGTCGTAGGGAGTCAGAATAAAAAAAATCAGTTTTGCCGGAAGTCCATCGGGTGAATTCCAGTCAATACCAATCTGAGAACGTCCGAAAATCACAACAGCATCTTTTACATCGGGGACTCGAGCGTGAGGGATTGCAACTCCATTTTCAATTCCTGTACTCATGCTGTCCTCACGGTTGCGGGCATATTCATAAATCTTTACATGATCAAATCCGGTGATTTGTGCTGCCCGCTTACAGAGGATCTTTAAAACATTATATTTTGGTTCAGGTGGAATGTCAAGTGATGCCTCCAGTGAAATCTGAACAGTACGTTCAGGTACCACCCGCATTAAAATAAATGAAAGGATCGGCCCAAGTGCCATTGTTGAAATTATTGCAGATACAAAAATCGCAACAAAAACAGTTTCATTAATAAGCTGCAGTTCCAGAGCTAATGTTGCTATTACTATATGCATCTCTCCGCCAGGAGTATGAAGTGCTGAAATCGGTAAACGTTGCGCTTTGGGAGTCCGGGCAATGAGCACACCAATGTAAGCGCCCAGAAATCGTACTACAATACCAAGAATTGTAAGTAATGCAACCAGGAAAAGATCGAAACTTTTAAACAAATCGACTTTCAATCCTATATCTGCAAAAAAAATGGGTATAAATACCGAATTGACTAAATGATCAATAGTGTATCTGGTTTTCTCCGGTAAATCATGTGACTCACCCGCAACCAGCCCTGCGATAAAGAAACCGAAAAGTGCATTGATCCCGATTGTCTCAGTAAGAGCACCAAAGAGCAGTCCGGCGGAGAAGACAACCGAAAGGGCGGGCCCTGATGCTTCACTTGACTTACGTTGCACCATGGATAACAGAGCTCCAATCACCTTTTTTCCAGCTGTTGCAGCCAGAATCAAAAAAAGTGCTGTTGAAATTATCAGCGAAAGTACAAAAAACAGATCCGGAGTTCCATGAGTAAATACTCCAAGTATTATCGCAAAAACTATCCACCCGACAACATCGTTAATTGACAGTGCAGAAATAGTAAGAAACCCCAGATCAGTACGCAGAAGTTTTAATTCCTGCATTACTACTATTGAAACCGGCATTGCCGATATGGTCATTATTGTACTTATGAAAAGGATGAAGAGAAAACGCTGCTGTGGGTTGATCATATAGCGGGAGGGTAGAAATATCAGGACCGCCATCGAAATGACAATTGGAATTATGATATCTGATAAGGCGATCCAGGTTGCCCGTCCCTTGTGCTTCCAGACACTTGACATATTCACTTCAAGTCCCGTGATCAGTAACAGGAAGAATATTCCGATCCAGGCTACAGTATCAAGCATTATTATCTGATACGGATCAACCGGGAAAAGTACGGAATGCAAATCAGGCAGGATTCTGCCAAGAATGCTCGGCCCAAGAATAAATCCTGTAAGCACATCAGCGGTTACGGTAGGCTGTCGAAATCGTTTAAAAAGTAAGCCTAATGAGCGTGACAAGCTCAGTAAAATGAAAAATTGAACCAGAAACAGAAGTATGTGACGTTCATTGAGGATCTCATGAGTCAGATCTTCCATAAAAACAGTTCTATTTTTTTTTAGTATAACCTTTTCTGATCAATTACGGCAACTTTCATGCCTGCATTTCTATTTCTCCTGATGCCGGGTAGGTAATTATAGCAAAGCAGAATTAACGAATCATCGTATAAACTTATGTATCTGATTGATTTGATCACCCTTAATCATAACCACATATGCTCCCTGAGGAAGGGATTCACTCCACCTTAAATAGTGCTCTCCAGGAGTAAGCATTTGGGATCCATTTTTCTGCAGCATTCTTCCATTGGAATTAAAAATGGTCAAAGTGACGTTATCCGGTGTGGCCACATACATCCTGATCGCATTCTGTCCAATAAGTACACTTTGCCCGGATACAGATCTGGTATATTTACTTTTTTCAGGGACACCTGTAGCAGCTTCAATACTGTCCACATAGGTTCTCAACCATTTCAGTGCCGCATATTCGCGGGTACCAGACATGATGACACCGCCTTTCCAATTGTTAGTATATCCCCAAAGTGTAACCCCTTTCACCGCTTTATGTTCCCAGAATACCGGAAAAAATGTTTTGTATCTATTAAGTTGCGTTGTCTCATTACCGGTAAGATCGAACTCTGAAGAGTATATTGGTAAACCGGATGTAGCAAGCGTGTCAAGTACCCTTTTAACATTGGCAGCAGTGGTCGATTCAAGATTGAAACAGTGGGATTGTACCCCTATCCCATCGATAAGGTTTTTCGATTGAAGGATTTTAATAATTGCAAGGTATCTTTTGGCTGCATTCATATCATTGACAATACCGTAATCATTGATCAGAAGCTTTGATTTTGGACAGTATTTGCGTGCATATTCAAACACAGTAACAACCCAATCCCAACCGGTTGTTCCATTTCCACCAAGCCCCGACCGATATCCCGCAGGTGCATGTAACGGTTCATTTACCACATCGATAAATTCCGTCTCCGGATATAACTGTCCGTAGGTTTTGATATAATTCTCTACAGCAGCTTGCGCATTTCTATCATTAACCCAACCTGGCTGCTGCTGTCCCCACACGAAGCAGTGATGTTTAAATGGCCAGCCCTTACTTTTACAGTACTTGTATGCGGCATCTGTTTGTGACCAGTTGAAACTGTTCTGATTGTTTGGTTGTACCGAACCCCATTTTCCACCATTTTCAAGAGTAATCTGGTTCCAGTAATCCCCAAAATTTGATTGTGGCGTTCCATTAGTGATATTACCAAGAAATTTGCTTGAGTGGTCAGCAATCGGTGCCGCAAGCAATAACGACACATAAAATACCACGCAAATACCAGTGCAAAAGATTACTCTTTGAAGCTTACGGTAGATAAACATACATTCTCCTTGATTTGAGACGAGATATGATGCATAAGCTTGATTAATCGTTTAAACAATAAAATCAGGTATAGTATCCTGCAATATTATCAGTTTAATCAATTCAGATAAAAGTTCAATATAATTATAACAGAGATTATTGTAATGAGCGCGGCCCATTCCTTGAAAATAGCTGAAGAGAGCTATTTTTTTTCAAGGAATGTAAGAAAGCTCATTATGATAAGATCAAGTATGAGGGTGCCAGGTAATTTTTTCGCAGCCCCCTGAAAGACCTGAATTTGTGCGAACTTAAATAAACAGATTATACGAAGATTCATCGGCGTTCTGAAGATACGCTGCGACACCTCCGATTTCAACACCGTCAATCAGTTCCTCTTTTTTAATTCCCATCACATCCATTGACATTGAACATGCAACAAACCGGATATTGTTTTTTTGTGCTTCCGCCATTAAATCTTCAAGGGATAATATGTTCTTGTTTTTCATTACCATCTGCATCATTTTGGTTCCCATTCCACCCATGTGCATTTTGGACAACGACACTTTCTGAGCACCACGAGGCATCATCATGCCAAACATTGCTTCAACCATGTTTTTCTTTACAGGAACAGAAGCATTCTTTCTGAGAATATTGAGACCCCAGAATGTAAAGAACAGAGTGACATGTGAGCCCATCGATGCAGCTCCGTTTGCAATGATGAAAGCTGCAAGCATTTTATCCAGATCATTGGAAAAGATAACCATAGTCTTCTTATCTGCAGCGGGAGCAGCAACTTTACATACATCAACAGCTTTTCCCTTTTTTATTACAGCTTCAAAAACACCATCTTTATTCCCAAGAGTGACAAGCGAATTCCCGGTTCTTGTACACCAGGAGGGAATATCTGATGTGAATCCCTGATCAGTAGCTGTAATTTTTATATGCTGCCCATCCTTCGCAGCATCCATCGCAGTCTTTAATTTGAGAATCGGTCCGGGACACTGTAAACCGCAGGCATCTACAATCACAATATCCTGATCAGCAAGCGTTTGTCCACTCGGACTGGAACATACTGGTTGTGAAACCGGTTGCAGGTAGTCAGCCTCAACAGCTGTTTTCTTAACAGTGGTATATGTTTTATATCCACCACTGAGATTTTTTGCCTTAAAACCATTCTGCAGTAGCATCCTTGTAGCAACATGTCCGCGAAGGCCTACCTGGCAGAATACAAGAACCTCTTTATTTTTATCAAGTTCCCACATGCGTGTTCTCAGATCATCAACCGGAATGTTGATCGCATTTTCGATCGACCCCATTTCAAACTCTGATATAGTCCGAACATCAACCAATTGTGCACTGTTTTTTTCCAGGTCGAATTCATCTGCGTACCATACCGGCATAATTCCACGTTTAATATTCTGTGCAGCCAGTCCGGCAATATTAACTGCATCGCGGGCACTCCCGTAAGGAGGCGCATACGATAATTCAAGTTCAGTGAGATCATCAACAGTTAACCCATGACGGATTGCTGTTGCAAATACATCGATGCGCTTGTCGATACCGAGTTTTCCTATCACCTGTGCTCCAAGCAGCTTTCCAGTATCAGGAGCGAATAGAATCTTAAGTGACATAGGAAATGAACCCGGATAATATCCAGCGTGACTTGCAGAATGAGTATATGACTTCAGGTAAGCGATTCCAAACCTCTTTGCATTTTTTTCACTCAGACCTGTAACAGCTGCTGTCAGATCGAAGATTTTGCAAATAGCCGTTCCCTGTGTGTTTTTATACACAGAATCATATCCGGCTATGACATCAGCGACAATACGTGCCTGTCGGTTTGCAGGTCCAGCCAGCGGCAGATGTACTTTCTGCCCAGATACAAAATCAGTTACTTCAATAGCATCACCTACTGCAAAAACATTTTCTGCATCAGTTTTCATTTGATTATCTACAATAATAAGCCCGCGTTCGTTGACCGCGATACCTGAAGCTTTTACAAATTGAGTATCAGGCTTGACACCAATGGCCAGAATAACCATATCGACATTCAAGCTCTTTCCTCCCTTTAGAATTATATCGATTGTCCCATCGGTTTTTTCGTTGAACCCTTCTGCACCAACCCCCAGCATTAACCGCACGCTGTTGAGTTCCAGATGCTGATGTAAAATCTGCGCCATCTCGTTGTCTGCTGGCATGAATACCTGATCTGCAAGTTCGACAAGTGTCACATCGATATCTCGATGGCGGAGCGCTTCGGCCATTTCAAGCCCGATAAACCCGCCACCTATCACTGCTGCACGTTTGATCTTCTGAGCATCAACAACACTTTTGATACGGTCCATATCGGGAATGGTTCTCAGTGTATAAATTTTTTCACTGTCAATCCCCGGAACCGGTGGACGAATCGGAGCTGCTCCAGGTGATAACACCAGATAATCATACGATTCTTCATAGGTCGATGAAGGAGTCCTGACTGTTACACTTTTTTTGTCTTTGTCGATAGCAATTACTTCAGAATGCGTCCTGACATCCACATTGAACCGGTCATTAAACTTCTTTGGAGTTTGAATAATAAGGTTCTCACGATCTGTAATCGTCTTTTCAATATGGTATGGTAACCCGCAATTAGCAAAAGAGATATATTCTCCCTTTTCAAACATTACAAGCTGTGCAGTTTCATCGAGACGTCTCATTCTTGCTGCGAAGCTCGCTCCTCCAGCCACTCCTCCTACGATAAGTATTTTTTTCATACCAGATCCTTTGTATTGCAATTATATCTGTAAATTTTTTTAATTACGAGTCACCTGTGTTCGAATAATGAACGCAATCATGCCCCAAGGGCGTTGAGGTATACCTGCTCAGGTTGCACACCGACGAATTCACGATCCACTTGTCCATTCCTGAAAATAATAACCGTAGGAATTCCTGTTATCCCATACTTGCTTGCTGTCACCGGATTTTCATCTACATTTAATTTGTATACATCAACTTTACCGCTCATCTTTTCGCTTATTTTGTCAATTATCGGACCAACCATTCTGCAGGGACCACACCAGGGTGCCCAGAAATCTACCAGAACAGGATTTCCAGATTCGATCACATCTTTCTTAAACGTTGCATCAGATGTTGCATGAGCCATATTCAGCCTCCATTGAATGGTTAATAAATTTCTTCACCCCAATTATGCAACTGATATGCCATAATCTGTTTTATTAATTTCAGCCATGTTTTTTCCAGTTTTCATTACCAGCCAACGACAGATTAATCTCTTTAAATGCTTATGATTCAATGTATTAGCGAATTGAGTCCTATCTTATTATTGCAAAATTACTTTTTAACGTCATTAAATAATTGCAACAGTTCAACAGTAATAGTATATTGCATTTTTAACGATGCAACAGAATGCAACACAAGTGTTGCATCAAAGTACAACAATTAGCCCGGAGTGTTCAGTCATGAATTGTTTTATGAATCATCAGCTCTCTGCAGATTGCCTTGAATCTATCCTGCACACTCTTGCAGAAGGGCTCTTTATCATCGATACAAATGGCATTATTCAATATTGTAATTCAATGCTTCTGGAAATGACAGGGAAAAGTAGAGAAGAGATCATTGGGCAGACCTGCTGCAGTCTTATGCGGGACCGTTGCACACCTCCACCCACCTGTAACCTGTTTAAAAACGGTAAACTTACCAATGCGGAGTGTGAACTAACAAAAACATCCGGTGAATCAATCCCTGTATTAAAAAATGCAAAAGTATTGCTGGATAGCGATGGTGTGGTTACAGGAGCTGTCGAAACACTCACCGATATATCATCTCTTCGTCTTTCACAGAACAAAGTTCAGGAGTTGGAAAGCCACCTGAAAAATCGGGACCGGATGGGTTCCATTGTGGGGAAAAGCCATGCAATCAGAGAAATTTTTAATTTGATTGAACTTGCTGCCGCATCAAATGCCACCGTACTCATAACCGGCGAAACCGGTACAGGGAAGGAGCTTGCAGCCGCAGCTATTCATCAGAACAGCCAGCGCAGGGATGGACCATTTGTTAAGCTCAACTGTTCTGCTCTCCCTGAAGCTCTTCTTGAGAGTGAGCTGTTCGGTCATGCCAAAGGTTCATTTACAGGAGCTATTCGTGATAAAATCGGAAAATTTGAACTGGCAGATAAGGGAACTCTTTTCCTGGATGAAATCGGAGAACTTTCTCCCCTTATTCAGGTTAAACTGTTACGTTTTCTTCAGGAACGTGAATTTGAACGGGTGGGCGATAATGTTGTCAGAAGATCAGATGTCAGGATAATTGCTGCAACTCACCGGGATCTCCGGAAAATGATCTATGATGGCATTTTCAGGGAAGACCTTTTCTATCGTTTGAAAGTATTTCCTATTCACATTCCTTCACTTCGCGAAAGGAAAGAAGATATTGGCCTGCTTATAGACCATTTTATCAGTAGATTTAATACTGAAACAGGAAAGAAAATCGAGGGTTTGACACATGACGCAGCCATAACCATGATGGATTACTGCTGGCCGGGAAATATCCGTGAACTCGAGAATGCGATCGAACACGCATTTGTTACCTGCCAGGATGCCCGTATCGATCTGTTTGATCTTCCGCTTGAGATCCGTAAAGTTGAACTGCGAAAGGGGATCTGCATAACCAGTGCTCCGGAAATTATGCCGCAACGTCAATACCCGTTCCCGCTGCGACGGGCACAGCTTACCGATGATGAGTTTATCCGGGTGCTGAAAGAGTGCAATGGTAATCAGAGCGAAACAGCCCGCAGACTTGGAATTGACAGAACAACAGTCTGGCGAAAAATGAAAAAGGTTGGGATCGTATGATTACAGAACATTTTAATACCTATTTTGATAATGCAGCAACAACGTTTCCCAAACCTCCTCAGGTAAACGAATATATCAACCATTATCTGTCAAATATTGGCGGTACTTACGGACGAAGTGCCTATGGACGTGTCATCGAGGCATCACAGGGGGTGGAATCTGTTCGTGAACTGCTTGCAGCGAAACTGGGTACAATAGTTTCCGATCATATCTTTTTCACCCATAATGCAACACATGGAATTAACCTGTTATTACAGGGTTTAACGATTAATAATGGTACCATCCTCGTTTCTCCTCTTGAGCATAATGCGACCATGCGTCCATTAACATATCTATCTAAAAAGTGCAACCTGACAATCAAAACCCTCCCCCATTTTTCTGATGGTTCGATTGATCCGGATAAAATCTCATCATCTCTTACAAAAGATACTAAGCTCATTGTTCTTAATCATCAGAGCAATATAAACGGGGTCATTCAACCGGTAAAGGAGATTAAACAACAGGCCGGAGAGATACCCGTACTACTTGACACAGCACAGTCACTGGGACACGTTCGGTGCAGCCTCGATGACTGGAATATAGACATGGCAGCCTGTACCGGTCACAAGGGGCTTTTTGGTCCAACAGGCACCGGAGCACTTTTTATACGCAATCCGGAAGCTGTCGCGCCACTGATTTATGGTGGAACCGGAAGTCGTTCGGAAAGCCTGGAGATGCCCCCATTTGCACCTGATCGCTTTGAAGCCGGCACTCCAAACGTTTGCGGTATTTTTGGACTTCTTGGTGCACTGGAACATCCACCAATTCCAAAACATACCCGGCAGGATTTCCTTTTACTGATCCAAACTATAAAGAAAATTCCAGAAATAACCGTTTATTGCTCAAATGATCTATCAATGCAGGGAGAACTGTTTTCGATTACTCACTCCACTATACCCTGCTCTGATCTGTCATCAGAACTGTATCATACCTGGCACATTGAAACCCGCTCAGGCCTTCACTGCGCCCCCTTTGCACATCAGACCCTGGGCACATTTCCAAAAGGTACAACCCGTATCGCCCCTTCACCATATCATACCACCAGAGATTTTGACTATCTGATAGAATCAATCAAGAATGTGGTGAAAAGATGATAACTGTGATTGCTCTTTTTGAAACGACTCGTGCAGTACTGAAATGTGAGCGCTTATGCAAGGTAGCATCAATTCAATGTAAAGTTATTCCTGTCCCGCGGGACTTGTCGGCGGGGTGTGGAATGGCTATCGTGCTCAGCGAGGTTGATGCTGAGAGAGTGGAGAATATGCTACGGGATGAAGCGATTGAGGTCAGATTGATTCGAAGAGACTGTTGATTTTTCTATTGAGGGCGAGATGAATTTGCTGATGCAATCTATAACTGATACTGAAATTGTTTTGATTGATACTCCAGATTGATTATCTAATTCTGAACATGTACCGCTACGGACCTGGTCAGAGGTGTGATTAAAAAACCTGTCGGGTTTGTAATTGTCACAGTAACCATCTCGCCATCGGTTATAGTTATGCCAGAAATTGTTAATACTCGCTGTGTCCCGGTTCCAGACATTGTGAAACTGGTTACACCCTCTACACTTATATCGCCATCTGCTAGAGTTGTGGGATCTACATCAAATGTAAGTGTCAGCTCTGTGGTAGTCATCGTCCCGGATTCACCGTTCGCTGCCAAGTTTTGGAAACTGACAGGTGTCGTCGTGGGGGCTATATATACCACAGCTGTCCGAGTTGAAGGCGTAATCGCATACCCGGTTGGATTTGAAATCGCGACAGTTACATTTTCACCATTAGCAACTTTAATATCAGATATTGCTAACGTCCTTGTCAAACCAATCCCTGTCAATGCCCCTTTGGTTGCCCCGTTTACCGATATATTACTAGTATCCAGAGTGGTGGGATCAATGTCAAATGTGAGTGTCAGTGCTGTTGTCGTTACAGAGTTCGAAACACCATCTACTTGTATTAATCCATCAAAAGAAACCGGAACTGAAGCTCTGTTCACAGTCACCACGTAGTTTTTTGTCGTAGTCCCATTCTGTGCTGTTACAGTCAATGTAATGGTATTAGCACCATAATTGAGAGTTTGGGGAACACCACTATTGTTGCTGATCGTAGCATTCGGATCTGCCGGCGTACCCGTCAATGTAATTGAAGAAACTGCGCTGCCGACATTTACCGCATACGAAGTTGTTGCCTGTGCAAATGCTGGAGTTAACGTACCGGTAGTAACAGTAAGTGCAGAAAGGTTCGCATTATTTCCTGCTGCTGCCACAATCACTGTTACTACATAATCCTGTGTGCTGCCATCTTCCGCAGTAACAGTATATGTAACAGGATTTTCAAAATTACGTGCAACTTCACTTAAAGGGCTTATGCTCGCTCCAGTATGAGTAATTGTCGGAGATAGACTTGTTACACCGGTTCCATAGGGCACATTTACTGTTACTGTATGTGTTATCTCGTTGATCGATCCGGTTGCTGCAGGTGTAGTGAAATTAAATGCAGTAATCGCCTTCGCGGGATTTGCTGAAACGTTAACAGTAACAGTGTACACTTCTGTTGATGCATCTGCTCCCGTAATCGTATATGTTACATCATTTGTAAAATCTACAAGTACACCACTTGCAGGACTGATACTTACACCATTATGTGTGATCGTCGGAGTAAGCTGTGTTACATCAGTGCTGAAGGGTACATTAACCGTTATCGTTTTTTCAATATGATCTATCTCACCTACTGCAGAAGGACTACTAAAACTGAATGCGGAAATTGCCAAAGCATCCATTTTATTCCAGCGTACATACAAATTAATATCAGATGAACCAACTATCAGTGTATCACCAGAATTGTACACTTTGCCACTGCCAGCAACTCTTGTCCAACCAGCGAATACCGAATCAGTTTTTGTCAAAGAACCAGTATTTCCGGCAACACGAAAGGAATCTCCTGACAAGTATGTTTTCGAATTCACAGGAACAGTACCAGTTCCACCATTTTTATCATATGTTACCGTGTATGTCGAAACAACCGACCATTGAGCATACAAAGTTGTAGTTGCATTAATAGTAACATTCGCCCCGACAGCATATGCAGTCCCGCTACCATTTGCAACCGTATTCCACCCTGTAAAACTATACCCTTCACGGGTGAAAGTATTTGAAGCAGCAGTTATCACTGTGTTAGAATCGTATGTTCCACCTGAAGGGGCGGTTCCTCCATCACTGCCATTACCGTTATACGCCAGTGTATAGGTTTTTATATTCCATCGGGCATACAGTGTATCATTTCCAGTTACTTTTGAAGAGGCGGTAAACCTTGTTCCACCACTTACCGCTGTATACCATCCTGCAAATGTGTACCCGGTCCTTGTTGGATTTGTCGGCATTGAAGGTAACAGTGTATCTGGATGGTAAATTGAGATTGTCGATGGACTTGGTCCAGTTGTTGCTCCTTGCCCATCGAAGGTAATTGTAGCTCTCCACGCAGCGTAAAGAGTTACTGCGGAACTGCCGATAATCAGGGTATCATTCTGTGCATAAAATTTGCCATTAGCATTATACATGGAGTTCCAGTTAGCGAAGGTGAACCCATCCTTTTTAAGTGTATTCACTCCCAGGACTTTCGCAATCTGCCCTCTCTGATATTTAGTTGTATCTGTTGGTGACGAACCACTTGTGTTGCTATTACCTGTATAGCTTACATTATAATAGGGGATCCAATTTGCAAATACGGTCATATTGGCTGTTACTTTTGTATCATTTGCAAAACGAATACCACCACCATTTGTTGATGTAAACCATCCGCCGAACGTACTGCCTGTTTTGACTGGTTCAGCAGGATAATTCTTGATAGTGGTATCGGGGTACGTGACTGTTATGGTACCTGGATTAACATGCGTAGTAGCACTCTGATCATCAAAGGTCACTGTATATGAAACCGGTTTCCACACTGCCCAGAGACTGACATTTGACGTACCCATGGTGAATTGAGAATTAGCAGCATAAAAATTTCCGGTTCCAGTATTATTTGTGTTCCACCCGTTAAAAGTATACCCTGTTTTTGCAAGACCACCTACATTGCTCTTTACCGTAACATCATCACCCTGTTTATAACTGTTAGGATCCGATGGTACATTTCCGCTATTTGCGCCATTTGCGTTATAATTGACAGTATAAGTAGGATTACTCGTCCACATTGCATACAGGACCACATCACTAGTTCCCATCTGAAAAGTTGAACCCGCACTGTACTGGTTTCCAGTTCCATTAATCTGAGTATTCCAGCCACTGAACGTCATGTCTGTTTTAGTTAGTCCGCCAGTATTTCCCTTTACAACGACTGTTGCAAGTGATGCATATCTGGCTGGATCAACGGGTAAACTACCAGAAGTGTAGTAATTTCCATTATAAGTTACTGTATATGTGGGAATCAGTTGCCAGTCAGCGTAAAGGACTGAATTAAAAGGCGGCATCACTACCGTAACACCAGCCGCAAAAGATATACCAGTGCCATCATTCTTGGTGTTCCAACCTTTAAAAATATAACCATTGCGTGATAGATTGCCGCTATTGGTTTTAAGCATAACAGTAACACCAGCTTCATAGGTATTCGCGTCTACCGGAACAGTACCGGAAGTTGCGTTATTGCTATTATATGTAATTATATAGGTAGGATTTGCACTCCACTTGGCAAACAGTGTGTCATCAAAGTCATTCTTAACAAATTTCGTATTTTCGGTAAATGTTGTTCCATTTCCATCAGGTTGTGTATTCCACCCGACAAAGATACTGCCTTTCTTGAGAAGGTTTCCGGTATTTCCTTTTACCATTACATTCACCCCCGGCAGATACAAATTATCATCCTTCGGTTCAGATCCGCTGCTGCTGCCGTTTGCGTTATATACCATCCTGTATAGAGGTTTGCTTGTCCATACAGCATATAATTTTACACTGTCCTCTATTGTAATTATATCACGAGGCATAAGAATCGATTCGGGTGTAAAGGATACAGTTCTGCTCCATCCGGCAAATAAATATCCTTGTTTAACCAGCAATCCGGAGTTGGTGAGAATTGTAGCCTGCATACCTGTTGTATAAACCGTGTTATCAATAGGAGCATTGCCACCACTATTCCCGTTACCATCATAGGTGACCGTAAACGTAGTAACGGTGATTCTGGTCCACACTGCGTATAATACGACATTCTGAGATTCCAGTTTAAGTTCTGAATTGGGAGTGTGTTGTGTGCCAGAACCATCTGCTTTTTCATTCCAGCCAGTGAACGTATACCCTTCACGAGAAAGATTCCCGGTGTTTCCCATTACAACAGCAACATTACCGGCTTCGTATGCGTTTGGATCAATAGGTACGACACCAGCGGTATTTGAATTGCCATTGTAAGTAATTGTGTAGGTTTTACTAAGTGTCCATTTTGCATACAACGTGATATTTGCGATGACCGGAAACGAAACTCCCGTTTGATAAGTTGTTCCGGAACCATCAGGTTTAGTGTTCCAACCAGCAAATGAGTATTTACTTTTCGACAGATTTCCAGTGTTTATTGCTGCAATTGCAAATTCTCCACCTACATAATGGTTATTATCGACTGGTGCAGTACCGGATGTATTACCATTGGCATCATAGCTCACCGTGTACGTTTGTTCCTTTGTCCAACGCGCGTACAATGTAGTAGTTGAATCAATACTGAATGAACTTCCCGGATACAACTGAGTTCCTTTGCCATCAGGTGAAGTGTTCCATCCGGCAAAAACATAGGCTGTTCTGGTCAATGCACCGGAATTCGGGAGAACTGGCACTTTATTCCCCTCTTCATAGGCTACAGAATCATAGGGTACCGTTCCACCAGTATTATCGTTACCATGATATGTTACTTTGTAGGTGATGATCTGTTGCCATACTGCATACATTACAGTATTTCCCAGGATCGTAAGTGTATCAGTTGGTGCATATTGAGTACCATTACCATCTTTATCAGCACACCAGCCAATAAATCGATACCCAGGTTTAGTCAGACCAGCCTCATTTTCTTTCAGCACTGCAGAGGAATTCAGTTCATATTCATTTACATCAACAGGTACATCACCCGAAGTATTCCCATTACCATTGTACGTGATACTAAAGGTCTCTTTTTCTGTCCAACTTGCATAGAGGATGATCAAAGAATCCAAAGCTCCAATTTCCACATACGCTTTATATGACTCCCCATTGCCATCTGCACGGGTATTCCATCCTACAAATTTAAAACCGGATTTGACAAGCAAACCGTAATTATCCCGGGTAATGATTTTTGATCCGATTTCGTATAGATTTGAATCAACAGGAACGGTACCACCAGTATTTCCGTTTCCATCATATTTGATTCTGCATACAGTTTGCTGTGTCCATTTCGCAAAAAGCTGCACATTTTCATTCTGTATTGTTAAACGAGCCCCGGGGGAATAGTTTTTCCCATATCCATCCGATGCTGTATTCCATCCAACAAATGTATAGTTTTCTTTTTGAAGATTTCCAAGGTTCCCTTTTACAATTACCACAGTCCCTGGATCATATAGATTTGGATCACTGGGGGCATCACCCGAGGTTTTCCCATTACCATTATACAGTACGGCGAAGGAAATTATTTTTACCCATTTGGCATACAATACAATGTCTTTAGAAATAACAGGTATTTCAGCACCAGCAGAATATATCGTTCCACCACTGTCCGCTTTACTTGACCATCCAGCAAAGCTGAACCCTGTTTTTACAAGACTACCCAGATTGTCTTTAACTGTACCAATTTGTCCTGCACTATAACTTGTTGCATCAAAAGGAACAGTACCAGAAGTGTTCCCATTCCCATCATATGTGATGGTAAAAGATTTTCGAAGTTGAACCCGAATCTGAGGCCCTTTTACCGAATCATATGCATTTGATGCAACGCAATAATACTCACCTGCATTTTCACTGGTAAAACGCTCAATTTCCAGAACATTCTGTGTCTGCCCGTTGATTACCTCACCATCCTTATACCATGTAAATGTAATTGGCATCGCCCCACTCACCCGGACAGAGAGTATTAATGTCTCAAGAGAATCTACCTGGACATTAGGATCTATTACCGAGAAAAAACTTGGTACAAAGCCTTCTGCAGCTACTGTGAAACTGATCCTTTTTGATATAACAGCAGTACCGCCATTGTATCTGCACTTTATCTGTAAATTGTATGTTCCGTCAGTTAATGGCTTAAGCAGGAATTCATTACTGTTCTGCCAGGATGACGTATCGCCATCATTGAGCTGTATCTGAAACTGGCATTCCTTCCGGTTACCTTCAAGGACAAGCTTTGCCCATGTTCTATGGATTGTATCTCCGTCACGCAGATTGTCGCTATCAGCCCTTATTGTAAATGATGGAGGAACATAGTTTTTTCCATTCGGGTCCAATGGATTTGTATTCATGAAAGAACATCCCAGAATTAACAAAAATAATACTTCAATACCCAACTTAATAAAAACCGTAGTAACAATTTTATTTAACAAAGCAAACCATCCTGTATTAAAATTTTATGCTCACAATCAGGCCCTTGCTCTCACCAACAAAAGGTATCAGTGAAACTAGTTGTTCTCTCTTCTCAACCTTTTTATCCTTTTTTAAAAAAAATATTGTTCCACCAGTAAAAAGAAGCGTTGGAACAACGCTTACCGCTGCATACAATCCACTGGAGCTTCTCATAGATTTATACAAATCAATATCAGCTTTTGTCTCTGATGACAAGTATCGCTTCTGATTTACAATTACCTGAGATACAAAGTATGCAGTAATGCCAAGACAGACCACACCAGCACCCGCACATCCATAGGCTCCCATTTTATATTTGGAGACACTTTTTTTCTCTTTTTTGTTTTCTGACTGAGCAGGTTGAGTGTCATGATCGGTGAAACCACCAGACAACTGTCCTTTCTGGTTTGTCTGAGGCTCCAGTCGATAGTTATAGGGGATTCCATCCGCAACATTTTTCATTGTTTCAAACACTGTCAGATTTGATTGTCCGTTACTTTGAAATACACCATCAACGATTATAATATCTTCTTTATACGATTTCAGACCATACACAGAGTATTTAATTGAAAAATTCGATAACTGTATAGCTCCTGCATTTTTATTGACTATTATGCCATTCCAGTCAAATGGATTTGGGAACTGAGATGATGCCGGGTTATACCGCGTATCATTTTCGGAGGTAAAAACAACCGGTTTTTCGGCAGTGCCATTCACTTCAAGAACACCCTCGACAGTAAGGCCAGTGAAGGGTTTAAACAGCAGAACACAACCTGAGGGGATAACCAGTTTCTGGCCAGCTGGTACAATCAGATTGTCGGTAATCAAATATGGACTATTCTCAGGAACAAGTGTCATGTCCTGAATTTTACCACTGAGTTTAAATTCAGCCAAAATTAGTCCTGTGGTTGCTAAGATCCACAAAATCACCTGATATATTTTCATAACGTTCACCTTACGACATGATATAGAATAGAAGAGACTATAACATCATTCAATGGGATATCTTCAACAATTACAACGGCTTATAGCATGAAAACAAGTTCAAGTCAAGCTAAATAATCTAAAATATATATTTTTTTCCCAAGTAAAAAAATTTTTATTTACCCATTTTGTTTAAAAACTTTGATTTTTCTCCTTAGTACTGAAATATCACATTATATGAAAACATATCACAGCAGAAAGTATATTCTACCAAATAGTAGAGAAATTGTACCACCAGGGCTGACATAAATGAAACCGGATCATTCACAGACAAACTCGGATGACGATTCAGCAAAAAACACGCCTGACAGTGTACCACCTGTGATTGTGATTCAGAATCCGGATCAATCCAATATTGAGTCCGATGCAGCGATGGAAGAGACTGCTATACAGGAGCTGGACTTCTCAGCCACAGCTGAAATAGACAATAAACATCGTATGCAGATGCATTCGGACATTTCAAATCCATACAAACCCCCTACCAACAGAATAAAATCGCTATTGACCAGTACACAGGCAGCCAGACTTCCTGATGGAAAACAGCAGATTCCATTAGGGTCTGGAGTGATCACCGGGATACTGGGTGAAGGTGGTATGGCACGTGTTTACCGTGTATGGAATCAAAAACTCGAGTTATTCCGTGCGATAAAAGTCATATTCCCGACAGAAAGTGCCGAACTGATGGAGCGGTTTGAAACAGAGATCAAGATCTCTGCAAAGCTTCATCATCCAAATATCGTCGAAACCTACATTGTCGGCGAATGGAATGGCCTCCCCTACATCGAGATGGAACTGGTTGACGGTATTTCGCTCGAAACCCTTATCGAAAAGTATGGTAGCGTTCCACCCGTCGTTTGCATTGCAATTGGATGTCAAGTCGCATGTGCACTTGCATACGCTCACTCAGAAGAATTTCTTATTTATGGAAGGACATACAAAGGAATAATCCATCGCGATCTGAAACCTGCCAACATCATGATCAGTAAAAATGGTGTTGTAAAGTTGATGGATTTTGGTATCGCCCGCCCTTCAGAAGTTCATCTGCATACTGTATCCGGTTATATCGTTGGAACATTGCCCTATTTGTCTCCCGAACAAATCGCAGAGTCTGAAATAGATCATAGAAGCGATATCTATTCACTGGGAACGATCCTTTATGAAGCGCTTACCGGCGAAAAAACTTTTCCACAGCAGACAGTTCACAATCTGATGCGGATGAAAATTTTACACTCATACCGTAAAGTGGACTCCTATTCAATTGAAGTACCTCCGGAGCTTAAAAAAGCAATTGAAAAGTGTCTTCGTCACGACAAAAAAAAGAGATTCGAAACGTCGAAGGAACTGGAGCTATCCCTTAAAGATATCTTTCGTACAATCAGTACCGAATCGATAAATAGTGTACTAAGTCAATACATCGAAAACCCTTCAAGTTTTGAAATAAAAACAGTTCCCAAAAAAATAATTAGATACAGAAATAAGCCTGTTATCATTGGTACATCACTTCTATTACTTATAATAATTATTTGGTTACTTATTCCGAAACATGCAACAAATGTATTTACGATAGACTCTCCGGCACCATTCGATTCTGCAGCATTTGTAAATGTTTCTTCTCAAAATCCAACCGATTCGATTATCGATACAACTCAAAGTAATGCTAACCAGGATACCACTCGATATACTATTGCACCAACGAATAAATCTGTGAATGATTCCCCAGTTAAAACAATTAAGAAATCTTCAAAAAGAGTGCTGATTGCCCCAAAAAGAAGCACTGCCAGCTCTGTGATTCCTGAAAAAAAGCTTTCGAATTCACCATTGGAGGACTTAACCAAAAAGTATGGAATTACAAATCTTATTGATATAGCTGATGTAGCAGCAAAAAATAGTGACTGGAAAAGTGTGATCACCGCTGTTACCAATATTTCATCAGATGAGCCTCGGCAGAATAAAGGACTGCTACTGCTCACACTTGCTTATGTGGAACAGAGAAAAATAACTCAGGCAGCTCAGATTTTGTCATCATTTACATCAGATGATGCATTTCACCCACTTCTCGAGGGAAGAATAGCATTGATTCAGGGTGAAGAAAAACTCGCGCTGAAAAAATTTGAAGAAGCGATGACCAGACCCGGAAGTGTCCGTAGTACCCAGCAGATAAGATGTGATGCACTTTTCTATGCTGCAATCATACATGATGACCGATACAATTCTACCCGCTCACCGGAATCGAGAGAACAATCGCTGATCGCATGGAATGCACTGAAAAAAGCTTATATATCTAATCCAGAACACCCCCGATTCAAACTTGCCAACCAGAAGCTCAGCGAATTTTGATTTGTAATGTTATTTATCTACAAATGTGAGGATATACATTGATTTGCATTTCGCCTCACCCCCTCAATCCCCCTCTTCATAAGAAATGGTGAGGGGAAAGAAAAATAATTGCAGGTTCTTGCAAGTAAAATAAAAGCGGTTCCGGGATGAAAGGGACACTGATCAGCCGTAGTAAATCAAACGGAGTCAGCGCCGCTAAAATCAATCTTACAGGGTTGGCAAAAGGAGTTTACGTTGCCCGAAGTGGAATGGAAGCGGTCCCGGTTATAATCTGGTAAAACAAGACTCTGGTGCTTTTGGGATCATCAACCACCAGAGCTACTTTTATCAAAAAAACTGTTTCAGCGGACCCTTAAATTATCGTGATGTTGCCACCACTGTTCGGATCGCGTTATTTTTCCCGGCATTGAGTTTGAGTACAAATACCCCGGTCGGCATCATATCACGGCCCAATTTCAGAGAATGTTCGCCAGCTCCGAATTCTGACCGGGCAATGGTTGCAATCTCTTTCCCTTCAAGGGTAAACGCTTTAAGAGAAACCATTGTCTGTTCGCGAAGCTGGAATTTTACCAATGATGCGTGTACATTCAGGTTTAGCCCGTTATTCCCTGCAAATTCAGACATTGCTCCTTTTCTGTCATTAACAGATGTCGCCTGTTTTTTAAGAATCGTAAGTATCGTATCGGCATAGCGTTTTCCGAAAGTACGGTAACTTGCTGATGTAAAGTGAAACTGATCTTTACCTGCCAAACCATCCGCCGATATCGCATGTGCATTCGGAATTACTCTGTTAAGCGTATCGATGAATATATTAAACGCACCACACGCACCGCCCTTGTTGGTGTACAGAAGTTCCCCTGCAAGGAGTGGGGTTTCTGAAGCTTTCAGTCCAAATTCGGAAATAAAACCGTCGTAAATACTTTTAACTTTGTTAGGCCACTGACGATCATTGGGATTTGATTCGCCCTGGTGTAATAGAAACCCTTTTATAACTCCATCTTTCTGAGCCAGCTTCCCTATTTCGACGAGGCGTCCGTACGGATTCCCACCATAGGAATTGTTAGCATAATTTTTGATATATTGATCACCTGAAGAGAGTCCCGAAAGATAGCTTTGATAGCTATCCTTGACAAACACTTCGATTTTTGTACCTGGAATTGCCACATTGATGATACCGATTTTAATATTTGAAGGTAAGCTGTCCACAAGAGTTCGTCCGAAATAATCAGCCGGACAGAGCCCTGAATTACCGCGGCAGAGCGGCGGAACAGCGGTTGCCCATTTGCCTTTCGTACGACTGCCATCATTATCTGCGGCATACATCACCCTGAACCGTGCATCAACGGTTTTATCCTGAGCCTCTATTGTGCCCGCTCCATCCATATTTGATTGGCCGAAAGCCAGAAAAATGTAGAAGTTCGGGTCCGGTTGAGAATAACAATCTGGAGCGAACAAAGAACTTACAAACAGCGTTGTTACAGCAGCTGGTACAGCAAAAAGACGTGAAATATTCATATAATTTCCTTCCTGTGCAGAATTTCAATCAATAATTTATATCTGTTTTTTTAAAAACCGCAGAAGTAATCACTTGTTTTAAAAAAAAACGTGGATAGGTAACTCCACAGCTCACCATGTTCTTCAGCTGTTGTTGAATGTTTGATATAGGCACATTGAGTTTACCATTGGATTTGTTGCAACCGTTACATTGCTGGAGTTCGGATAACCTCACTAATGATAGTTTCCCAGTCATCGGTGCCCTTGCTATAAACATCACATGTAAACTTAATTAATGAATCGGTATACAGAGGTGAGTTATATCGGGAATTTTTCGAAAAACGAAACGTTCCTTCTATTACACTTTTGGTGCGGTCCTGTTTTTTAAGAGTACCACAAAGACCATAGTCCGCAGTACTGTCAGGAATCTTTTCAACAATTCCTACAGCATCATAAGTATTGAGCTGGTCAACAATCGAGATTATCCCACAATTCACACAAAATAAATGTGCCACGATACAAATCAAAACAGTTTTCAGTCTATCCATGGTCTTGCCTGCTTAATTACAAGAATATTTTCTGATGTTATTTTAAACTCTATTTCCATCGCAAAACCATCATCATGAAGTGCATTATATTGTACTTTGAAATGATTCTGAATCAATTCCATATAACGAACAAGTTCATCAATGTGAGTTTGTGAAAGAACTGTCCCCCCACGCTCGAGCTGATTGGAATATCTCAAATACTGCTTTTCATACCGCTGCTGAGGACCAATTGCCGAGATGAGAATCTCTTCAGGTATCGATTCTCCGTCTGGATTTGTTATTAGATCCTCTCCAACCTGAACATTGACATAAAATCCACGCCAGGCAGGATCGAAAATATTTCTGGTGACCGCTACTCCATTTGCTTTCTCACCTTTAAAATTCGGATGAATCAGAACACCCATTGCAGATTTAAAATGATCGACATTATAAAAGCTGCGCGCCTGAAATGCCTCATAATTCCATAAACTTGCCCATACCTGTTTGATAGATTTTGACAGAGGGCCCTCATCGAGATGGTGTGTAAAAGAGCTGTGAATTCCTGCGCCACTGAAAGAGGCAAGATCTTCGGTGTTAGCACTGGATCGACAACGAAGTGGTGTACCGCCGTGATATGTGGATAACACCGATTGAAACAGTGATTCACTCACCGAGTTTACATGTCCATTTTCAATCAACACCTGTAAATGCCTAAGCTTTTCTGCTCTGTAATCTAAATCAACCAGGAACAGTGTGTCAGCCAGCATCTGCCTGACAGTATCAAAAAGCCCATTTTCATTCATAAATCGAATATAATGTATGAATGGGACAGCAAATCCATCCGGAACTTTGCCAATGGGTAAAAAACGTTTCAATTCAGCGACATTTGCAGCTTTCGCTCCATATTTGTTGTTGTCTGTGAAGCAAATATCACTCAGTACTCTGATCCGATCTTCAGAAGTATCTGCTATGGGAATTTGTACCTCTTTTGGCCTTTGAGAATCGATATGATGCTCTACCTCAGTCAGTGTAGCTTCTTCAATAATATACCTGTCATCATCAACTATAAACCTTACTGGCCTGTTATCAAGTTTGACTATTTCATCTTTGAGAGAAAATGAACGTATAAATGCATTTGGAATATTGTTCTGCATTGCCAGTATATTTACATGAGAAAGAGGTGTCTGAGGAAATTCTGTTATCATCCCCGAAATCTGGCCAGTTTGCCCCGGAAGGGTCTTGAATAGAACAATATCAGAAAATGAGAAATGGGTTCCAGGTGTTAATCTCAGAATACCAAATGATTCCCCTGTATTGTAAGGTATAAAATTCATGTTTGCGAATAGCTGGTCGGTGAGAATAAACGGTATGTGTGACTTATCATATTGCTCCTCAACAATAAGCCTTTCCTGAATACTTCCTTTTGGATGATATACTATTGAACAGGCTGGAATAAGCAAGCTGTCACTTATAAGCCCAAATGCAATCTCTACACCTTTTTTAGGTACCGGGTCCGCAGGCCAGAATCCCATTGCGAAAATGCCCGTTTGACCTGATGCCCTTGAATAATTAGGGTGAAATATGATTTCTCCTGCGAGAAAATCCTTCTCAGAATTGAAATAAGCTCTTCTATTAAAATTTTCAAGTGAAATAGTTGCTCTAAGACTTTTAACAACAAAATCGTAATGATACTGATATGTCTGACTATTGATGAAATAAAGTGCAGGGGATCGGGATGCTGCATTGATAATAACAAATTTCACTTCCTGTTGGCTGGCAGTCTCGGTCAGATTGGCATTATATGCAAGTTCTTTGAATTGTTCCATAGAATGAATTGAAGTTGCGCCTTCAGAAGGAGGTATTGAAACTGGCTTGATAAAATCTTCAGGACTGCTGCATGAGCAAATCAATAATTGCGTAAAAAGTAAAAATGAGGCAGCAAAAACTACCTTTTTACAATTGAATGAACTACCTTCTGAGTCAGCTTTTGTCTCCATACTATACACCCAAACGAAGCACCAGGCGACACTATTTATTTCCTTATATATTTGAATATACTATTTTAAAAACGAAACTGAACTGTCATTATTTAAAAAGGAACTCATCGATGCACCATACTATCAATTTCTTCTCAGAAGGTTCAAAAATCGCTGCGCATCTCTATCTCCCGGAATCAATTTCAACCCCACTACCTGCAATTATTCTTTGCCATGGTTTTGCCGGAGTTAAAGAGCTGCTTCTCCCTGCGTTTGCGAAGTTTTTTAGCGGACGAGGCTATGCATCACTCTGTTTAGATTACCGGGGATTTGGCGAAAGTGAAGGCGAACGGGGACGCCTTGTCCCTGAGTACCAGATCAGAGATGTTCAGAATGCCATTACATATCTGCAAAGTCGTGATGATATTGATGGCAATAGAATCGCTTTGTGGGGATCATCATTTGGTGGGGCAAATGCGGTTGTTACAGCATCGAAAGATAAACGTGTCAAATGCCTCTGTGTGCAACTCACGTTTGGTGATGGTGAACGGGTCATTACCGGGGCGATGCCTCCGGAAGAAAAATCAAGGTTTCTCGACACTATCAATAAAATGCAGCAGAAGAAAGTTACATCCAATAAAGAACTTATGGTCCCTATCCATAAAGTCCTTACCGATGAACAATCAAAAGCGTTTTACAATAAAATGGTTGCATCATTTCCCGCACTGGAGATCAAAATCCCATTTTTAACTGTAGCCGAAACAATGGGGCATAAACCAGAACTATGTCTCGACAATATAAACATACCGATTCATATAGTTTCTGCAGGTAACGATAGTGTTAACCCCCCGCAGGAATCACAAATTCTGTATGAAAAAGCACATGAACCAAAATTCCATCTTGCAGTTGAAAATGCAAGTCATTATGAAGTTTATGAAGGTGAATATTTTGAACTTGTTGCTAATGCTCAAGTGGAGTGGTTTGGAAAATATCTTGGATGAATCAAGGAAGTAGTTTTTACAATCATCATTATACCGTAACTGTCTCATTTTCAGAAATATTGCTATTTTAGATTACATTTTCTATTTTGACAGTAGTATAGTAACCTGTATAAGTGGTACTGTAAATTGTTAATCGTTTACTACTTTTTTAAGGAATTTAACTGTGAGATTTTTCTTCTTTTTTATCATTTTATTGCTTATAACAACTATCTTTGCCGGAAAAAAAGAGGTGTCAACAGTTCAAAAAGCTTCGGCAATGGTAAAAACTATACAAAAATACCATTATAAGCCTCGACCGGTTGATGATTCTTTATCCAGTATCGTTTTCGACCTTTTTTTAGAATCACTTGATCCTTACGGATGTTTTTTCACAAAGGAAATTATTGAGTATCTGCAACAATACCGTTATAAGATTGATGATCAAATTAAAAGTCAAAAAAGTGAGTTCCTTGACACAACTTCGAAACTCTTTAAAAAGCAGCTAATATATGCTGATTCACTCATTGCATTAACCGGTAAAAAAAAATTGGACTTTTCCAGACAGGATACAATCTTGCTTGGTGGTGAGACCGAATATGTAACAGCTTCGGCACTTATACAACGATGGGAAAAATGGATAAAATACATGGTTGTCTGGTCATTTGAATCACAACGTGACACTTCAGATACGACTATCAATTTTTCGAAGGAAAAATCAGCGAAACTGACAAAAGATGCCCTGTCCTGGGAAATGTGCAAAATTAATAAATACATCAATTCATCCGCAATCATATCATCATATATCGAAGAACAGTATCTTAAAGCAATTGCTAATGCATTTGATCCACATACTGATTTTCTTTCTGTTGAAGAGCGCACACGTCGAAGAGATGATCTCTCAAAGACATCGGGTTTATTCGGTATAACTGTTGATCAGAATTTTGCAGGTGAAGTTGAAATTATAGAAGTAATTCCAGGTAGCCCGGCATGGAACTGCAACAAGATCAATGAAGGTGATATCATTCTTTCTATTAAAAAAAGTGATGGGACGATGCTGGAACTCAGGTGTATCTCCATATCTGAAGTTGAAGAATTCCTGTCGGGAATTGATCATAAACAGGCTGTTTTTAAAATTCGAAAGAAAACCGGGTCCATATTTGACATTCCCCTTAAAAAAGAGCTCCTCGATGTTAAACAGAATATTATTCGCAGTTTTGTTCTGAATGGCAATCATAAAATCGGTTATATTTATCTGCCTTCCTTTTATACGGAATTTTATTATGGAAGTTATTTTTCTCGTGGTTGTGCAAGCGATTTGTCAAAAGAGTTGTTCAAACTTAAAAACGATTCAATAACTGGGTTAATTCTCGATTTACGGGGAAATAGTGGCGGTTTGGTTGCAGAGGCGCTTCGCATTGCCGGACTATTTATTGATTATGGCGGGTTAAGTGTATTTCATGTACATGGTAAAGCTCCTGTCGTGAAGAAAGATGATGCACGCGGAACTGTGTATGACGGACCTTTACTAATTCTTGTAAACTCTTCATCAGCTTCAGCATCAGAACTTCTTGCGTCAACACTTCAGGATCACAATAGAGCAATTATTGCAGGATCGAGAACATATGGCAAAGGTATCATGCAAACAGTCCTTCCCTATGATGCAGGTAATTTTGATTCTCTTTCGATGTATAAAGGAACGCCCGTTGCATTTCTTTCAGTGACCACTGGCGCAATTTACAGGGTAACCGGTACCAGTAATCAGTGCAAGGGAGTCATTCCTGATATTGTACTTCCTGATCTTTTACAAAAGAGCCTAATGAATGAATCAGCACAAAAAGCAGCCCTGCGCCTTGATACAATCGTTAAAAAGGTGTACTACTACCCATCATCTCCATTACCATTGCAGGAGTTAAAAAGAAATAGTAGTAAAAGAATAAAGCAATCCAGACCATTCCAGTATATTCAAAAAAAGCAACTGGATTTTCCTGACCTCGGATCTCGCTACCCTGTCCCACTTCAAATACATTCTTTTGTTAAATTTATCAATAATTTTAAAGAGGTTAAGGATTCTCTTTCACAAAAGAGCGTTATCGACTCTATAAATCAGCCTCAACTAAAAAAAATTGCGGTCAATCTCCCCCAGAGCGAAATTGATGAAATCAAAACTGTAATGAAGGATATTCAGGATAATATTTACATTAATGAAGCATTTATGATTGTAAACGATCTCCTATCAATTTCAGGAAAGGTAATATCTAATGGTAAAAAATAAACTTTTCAATACATTAGCGCTTGCAATCATTATGACAGCTGGCACATTGCAAATTTCCTATTCGAACAGTTCTGAAGAAAAAAATTATACGCTCAGTAAATCGAGTTCCAAATTAACTTCTGAAGCAATTGATTATATTACAAGACTTACGGTATTGTTTCCGGAGTTAAAAATTGCCAATTATAATTATACTAAAGCTGTTACGAAAACCCGCCGTGTAAGAAGTATTGAAAAGAACCGGCAGAACCTAATAAAAATCATTATGAAAAACCAGGCACATATCTCTACCAGCCCCACTTTTCATAACGACTCGACATTTAAAACAGAGTTAACACATTACCTTGATCTCCTCTACCTTGTCATGAAACGTGATTTTGACAAAATTCTGGATATGGAGGATATTGAAGCGCAGGCATATGATGAAGATGAAGCCCATCAGATTGCTCTGGATATGGCTTTTGCAAGGCTCGACACATGCCATACCCTACTCACAAAAACTGAAGATAATTTCTTTAAAAGATACAACATACAAATTGACACTACTGAAGATAATCTTTCAAAAAAAATAGACAGGGCAAATAATGCGATAGATTATTATAACCCAATCTATAAAATCTTTTATAAATCTAACAAACAATATTCATACGCTAATCAGGCGCTAGGAAAAAAAGATCTTGCTGTTTTACAGCAGCATACTGCAACTCTTGAAAAATTTGTGCGTGAAGGAATTGAGGAGTTGAAGAAATTCAAAGGATATGAAGATGATGATAATCTTCTCAAAATGGTTGCAAAACTTCTGGAATTTTACAAAAACGAGAGTGCTGTGATGTTACCAATGAATATTGAGTTTTTTCTTCAAGTAGAGGCATTCCAAAATGCATTAAAAAAATATGAAGCAATTAAAGCAGATAAGCGAACACAAAAAGATGTTGATGAATATAACAAGGAAGTTAAAATCTATAATGATGCTGTAAAAAAAATCAATCAGACGAATAATTCTTCTTTAAAAAAACACGGCAATCTTTTAAAAGAGTGGAACAAGACTGCTGATAGGTATTTTGATTTACATTCGTAAAATGTATTTAATACGTGGGTTGTAATGACTGCCTGAGAATAACTGGATACGAAAAAAGGCAAATCAGAAAGGTTGACTGGTTGATGAGATCTCTAATCAGGAAATATCTTGCCGATTAGAAATATTTAAGCATAAATGTATTTCTAATGGTTTTTACATTTTCTTAATACCTCTCATTCTTTCTACTTCAGCGACACCCTCTCAGCATTCCTGATTAAATTAATAACTGAATGAAAACTGACTTGTGACCAGTAAAAAGCAGACTTTTAGAACTGGTAGTCTGTTTGTCCGCAGTCGAATCCTTTTCGATTGTTGAATAAAGATACTCGATTTTTCAATCGAACGACATTTATTGCTACGAATTTTTAATTTTTTTTTGCTAAACGATATTTCATATCCGTATTCATCTGGAAAAGTTTAAATTTTAAACTATATATACTTGGTTTTCACATCTAACCAGACTAAGAAAAACCTCATATGACACTCCTCTCATTCATCTCTGCATTTGGGACATTCCTTAGCATTATTATTGGAAGCGTTACACTTCGTGAGAATAACCGATCACATCAAAACAGGTTATTTGCAACCCTTTGCTTTATAGTTGGATATATTTCATTCACTGAATTTGGGTACCGCCAGGCAGAAACCTCAAGTATGGCATATTTCTGGTTTAAGCTCTCACTGATAACCCCCATTCTGATACCGGTTATGCTGCATTTTATTCTCGTTTTTACACAGCAAAAGTATTCAAACCTCTCCAGAGGTTTGATCATTTTTAACTATTCAGCAGCATGCGTTTTCATTTTTATCGATTTACTTACCGGTAAAATCAGTGGAAAACCTGCACACTCAATCTATGGTTGGGACCATAACCTTGTTGCAGGTGCTTGGTATCAGTTTTTTACCGGTTGGGCGCTTTTCATTTATATATTCATTATAGCTTTGATCAGCCGTTACTACTTCAGCCTTAAACCATCAGCGGATAAAATTCGAGCCCGATACACAATGTATGCATTTACTATTATCAGTACTTTTGCAATAATCACAGAGAAAATTTTTCCATTTATGGAATTTGAATTTCCTGAACTCTCCACATTTGGTTTTCTTATTGGTAACATTCTGATTGGTTATGCAATGTGGAAGTATAGGTTACTCCGGATATCACCCGTTAATGCAGCGGAGAACATTGTCGAAACAATGAGTGATTCACTCTTCCTGTTAGACACAAACAATCTTATCGTTTCTGTAAACACTGCCGCAGAAGTCATGCTGAATGCACTTTCAGGACAGCTATCGAATGAACATGCCGACTCACTTTTTTTTGATAGTACACTGAAGGATGAATTTCATACAGTCTCGATGAATTGGCGAAAACCAATTGTCGATTACACCTCACAATTTAAAACCATTCAGGGGGATCCAATTCCAGTATCAATTTCATCTTCGATCCTTACAGACACAACTGGAGATATCTCCGGTTGTGTTGTCATCACCAGAAATATTTCGGAACGTTTAGCGGCGCAAAGGGAGCTTGAGAATTTTAAAATCAAGCGACTTGAATCCATTAGTATGCTGGCGGGAGGTATTGCAAACGATTTCGAATCTGTACTTAACAGTATTACTAATAATTTGCTTTTGGTAAAGCTTCATTCCACACAGACGTCTGATACTGTCGGATTGATCAACCGCACTGAAGAGATGGCAATTGAAGCACAGAATTTGACAAAAAAGCTGTTATCACTTTCAGGTAATAACAACACTAATGAACCGGAACTGATCGAATCAGTACGTGAAATGATCAACAGTTCAATAGGGTTTATGATCACTGACAGCTCGATCGATTATGAAGTGTCATTCGATGATGATTTGATGAATATCAGGATCAGGAAAAGTGATTTTCAGACAATACTCTTGAACCTGGTAACAAATGCACAGGAAGCTGTCAGCGAAAATGGTTTTATCTCAATTGATGCCTGCAATTTACACATTGATAGTCATACGAATCTCCAAAGTGTCACAGCACAACATCCTCAATTAGCTCCTGGGTGGTATGTGAAAGTTACCATAAATGATAATGGATATGGTATCAATAGTGAGATCAGGGACAAGGTATTTGACCCGTTTTTCAGTACAAAAAAAGAAAAACAGGGATTAGGCCTTTCAGTTGCACATTCAATAGTCCGAAAAAAAGGGGGAGCAATCTTTTTTGAACCACATACCTCTGAAGGGTGTTCAATCTCATTCCTTCTTCCATCGACTGATCTTTGCACCACTGATCAGCTGGCTTTTTCTCCTAATGATTTACTTATAGAGGAAAATAACTATGTGAGTGGTAAACTGCTTTTAATAGAAAACGACCTTGCAATAAGATCACAGATCACTGGGGTACTTTCTGATGCGGGCTTCGATGTTGTTGATACGAATGAAATCTCAAGTGGCATACATTATTTTAATGAAGCTATGAATGAAATACCATTTGACAGTATTCTCTGCTGCGATTCTTTTATTGGAAATCCCGATATGTTAAATTTCATTAGCAGGATGAAAGTGTTAAAACAGCAGCTGAAAATAATTGTCATTAAAAAACACAATGGATCAGCAGTCGTGCAAAATATTCCAAGAACATATTTTGAATCGGTCATACCAACGCCTGTGCATTGCAAGAAACTGCTTACTACCATTAAAACAGTCATTTGTAGCAATTAATGGATGAATGAAGCGATGGAAAAAAAAGTAACCCTGAGTAAGATCAAGCATATCAGTGGTCCATTGCTGGGAGCCACACTTTTTATAGTTGCACTGTTTGTATTACGCAGTCAATTACACCACTATCATTACCACCAGATTATTAAAGAGATTGAAGCGATCCCAGCTTCAAAACTGCTGCTTGCCCTGGTGTTCACCATTTTAAATTATAGTGTACTCAGCCTTTACGAAATTGCTGGATTCAAATACATTAGCAAAGCACTTTCTCCTCTAAAAATTGCATTTACATCCTTTATTGCCTTTGCATTCAGTAACAATGTCGGTTTCTATTCCATTTCTGGTGGCGCCGTAAGATTCCGACTGTATTCATCATGGGGTTTATCCAACTTTGATATTACAAAACTTATAACATTTTCAAGCGGACTTGCTTTTTGGCTTGGATTGTCAACAATTTGTGGAATTGTGTTTCTTTTGGAACCTGTGCCTATTCCGGAATTTCTTCATATTCCACTCATCCCGCATCAAATTATCAGTATGCTTTTTCTGATGGTACCAGTTTCGTTCTCTCTTTTCACCATTTTTAGAAAAAAGCCGCTAAAACTTTTCAATTGGGAATTTGAAATTCCATCACTTGCGCTTTCATTATCCCTGATGGGAACGGTGTGCCTTGACTGGATATTTTTCAGTTCTGTTTTGTATACGTTGCTCCCTGTGCAGCATCTTATAACATTTCCACATTTCCTCAGTATTTTTTTAGCAGCGCAACTTGTTGGTTTGATCAGCCATGTTCCTGGCGGACTTGGCGTTTTTGAAACAGTATTTTTATCTCTGCTTCCACCGCAAATTGAACGTCCGATAGCTCTGGGAGCGATTCTCACATTCAGAGCAATCTACTACCTGCTGCCACTTGCAGTCTCATCGATACTTCTTGCCTCACACGAGATAATGAACAAACGTGCGATGCTTAAGGGACTCAGCAGAGATGCAATTGAGTGGGCTGAAGGTGTTATTCCTCCGGTATTTGCGCTTATCATTTTTTTTGGTGGAATTATTTTGCTCAGTTCGGGTGCTACGCCTGCAGTTGAACACCGATTGCATATTCTCAAGCACATCATTCCACTTCCGTTTGTCGAGCTCTCCCATTTTCTGGCAAGCGTTGCCGGAACAATTCTTCTCTTTATCTCCTGGGGAATATACAAACGGTTAGATAGTGCTTATTACCTTTCAATTTACACACTCGGAGCAGGTATTGTTTTTTCTATCGTCAAAGGTTTTGATTACGAAGAAGCAATCATCCTTTTAATTGCATTAATCACACTCCTTCCATGTCACCGTTTTTTTTACCGCAAAACGTCATTAATTCGTGACCGATTTTCACCAGGATGGATACTTGCAATCCTCTCGGTAATCGGAGGAACATTCTGGCTGGGAATGTTTTCATATAAGCACACGTCGTATGCGCATGAACTCTGGTGGCAATTCAGTTTTGGAAATAACGCCTCACGGTTCCTTCGTGCAAGTGCCGGTACAGCTGTTGTTATAATTCTTTTTGGAATTATAAATATTTTTAAAGGAGCTCGCCCTTCAAGTATCAAAGGTGAACCGATTGATTTACTTCGTACACTTAGCGCGATCAAGAACTCGTCCTATACATACGCAAATCTGGCACTTCTCGGTGATAAACAATTTTTATGGTCTGATGATGGAAAAGGGTTCATAATGTATGGCGTTAGAAAGCAGAGCTGGATTTCTATGGGAGACCCTGTGGCACCACAGGAAACAGCTATGTCTCTGATATGGAAATTTAAAGAACTGGCAGACAGACATGCCGGGAGGATTGCTTTTTATGAAGTCCGACGTGAGCATCTGCATATGTATATCGACATTGGATTATCACTTATGAAAATGGGAGAAAGTGCCCGAGTCAGATGCTCAGATTTTTCTCTCAATGGTGGTTCAAGAAAAGGTCTTCGTTATACTTTACGTAAAATTGAAGAAGATGGATGGAGTTTTGAAATTATCCCACCAGAACAGGTAAAAGGAATTATCAGCGAACTTCGTCATGTTTCTGATTCCTGGCTCGAGCATAAAAACACCCGGGAAAAAGGCTTCTCCCTTGGCAGTTTCCAGGAGGAGTACCTGTATTATCAACCCGTTGCCATAGTCCGAAAAGATCATTCAATTGCAGCATTTGCAAACATGTGGCTTTCCTCTGTCATGGAGGAAGCATCGATCGACATGATGCGATATATGCCTGATGCTCCTAAAGGAATTATGGACTTCATGTTTACAAAACTCATTCTCTGGTCGAAAGAACAAAACTACACCTGGTTTGATCTTGGAATGGCACCGTTTTCCGGACTTGAAAGTCATCACCTTGCCCCCATGTGGAGTAAATTAGGAGCATTCCTGTACAGTAATGGTGAAAATTTTTATAATTTTCAGGGACTCCGTCAATTTAAGGAAAAATTTGATCCTGTCTGGGAGCCACGTTACCTGGCAAGCCCGGGTGGTTTGTCCCTGCCTGTCGTTCTAAGTGATGCTGCGGCATTAGTCTCTGGAGGTGTTAAAGGAATCATTGGTAAATGATTATTTCTTTTAGGATATATTCAGCCGCCAGTCGGAGGTATTCTGCAATGACCAGTATTAAAGTTCTTACATGTATAGTAGCAGTGTCATGTTTTATCGGTGGTGGTGCAACAGCAGGGTGGAAGAATATGCCTCTCACTATATTCCCGCCAGATTCGGCGCATTTACCAATACTGTTTATACATTATAGTGGGGATGCTGGTTTTAATGTGACTGATAGAGGCATCGCCCGTGAACTCCTTAAAAAAAATATACCAGGTGTTGGAATTAACTCACTTGCTTATTTTATCAACAGTCACCCACCAAAAGAAGCATCTGCGGATCTGGCAGATATTATCAACCACTTTTCATATGAATGGAATACACATTATTGTATTGTCAGTGGATATTCATTCGGTGCAGATGCTATACCATTTCTGGTTGCAGCACTACCCGATAGTATCAAAAAAACGGTAAAACTGGTTGTATGTACTTCACCGGGATTTTATGCAGACTTTTCATTTCATATAGCAAGTTGGTTTGGTAAAGCATCATCACAGAATTATCCAGTGGTGCCATCAATTATATCTCTCAATAAAAGCATTCCCGTTGTTTGTTTCTACGGCAATGATGACAATTCGAGCTGCGGACCAGTTCTTTCAGATTCCCTGATAGAAACCCACATACTCGATAACGGGCACCGAGTTGGTAACAATTTTCAGGAGATTGTATCGCTTGTACTTTCGCGCTCCAGACAGATTGTCACCCCATAATTATCAAGGTTTCGTGATCGGAGTTCCATTCTTATCGCAAGAATAAAACGAATTCCACTCTCCATCAGCAGGTAACTTTTTACCACTCACCCAGTCCGACCAGGCACATGTCGGTTTACAGCAGTCCTGCATTGTGGTCGTGTGGTACCCATCTCTGAACGTTCCATTTTTCTTCGCATCATCGGGTGTTTTAACATCTGGTGATGGAAGTGGAAGATTTGGTTCTTTAAGCCGGCAACCAGTAACGCGGGTTAGATTATCAGGACAGCGCACCCGCTTGACCATTACTTCCCAGTTCTGGTGATACAGTGAAACAGGCTTGTTTGTTTCAATACAGGAGCGCCTTGTATCTTCTGTAACCTGCACTGAGCCATTGACTATTGCCTGATTACACAACTGCCGTATTTTCTCCTGACAAGGTGATGACTCAAGATCTTCAACAGTTGGTGGCCAATGTTTTCTACACTCATCAGGATACCGCAGAAAAGAAATGCCTCCACTGCCTGGATTCTGATAGGGGTATTTATCATAAACAAACTCGTCAAATTTTGAAGTATTAGTAAATGCCGGATCTTTATAACAGGAGTTGAATGCACCATACCCCCCTGCCCCCATAAACACATCAAACCCCTTCGGGCCACTTGCTGCTGTATTGAAGCTCTGTACAATGAGAGGTTTGGGATACGGAAGATCCGGCGGTTGAGGCGAGCTTGGCTCTGCTTTTACAAACACGATCTGATAACATTGACAACAGCTGCTCTCCTGATCATCCACGCCACCGACATCAGGATCATGCCCTACAACGCCATAATTAAAAGGTGGGTCGCCTCCATCATCCCATCCGTACAGCTTTGCATCATCTTTAGCCGCCTGAAGCATTTCGGAACTGAACAGCATAAACCTTGGACAAATAAATGTTTTGGGCAGATTTGATTTACTCGGATCTTCCGGTGGACTGCATGAGTTTGCGACAGCACAGTTTCCTTTACAGGCAGAATTAGGATCACCTTTAACACAATCCTTGACATAAAACTGATTATAGCAGGGATTAGGTGGATTCAAATGATATGACGGAACAAACACTTCGAGCACTACTCTCATTATGGAATCATATGAAGTCACCGGTACTGCGAGTGGAACATAACCGGCTTTGGTAACTTTCAGTGTATCAATTACAACACTCCTTTTCTCAAGTTGTCCCTGAGATTGCCGATTACTGCTACTCTGAAGTACCACCCCCCCAACCTCAGCTGATGAATTCATCGCCACTAACCTGAAACTGTTCATTTCAGTTCCCACTTGAATCCTTGCAGTATACACTCCCGACCGAAACGATGCTCTTAGTGGATTAATTCTATAAAATCCGGCAGTAAGCCTCGTATTTATTGCATCATACAGAAATTGTCCATTAATGGAGTAGACCCGGATTTTCACCAATTCGCTCTCACCACTAACAACAAAATTGATCTGGTTTCCAACAAGCACCGGCTGTGGCAGCTGCTTTTTTCTCAACGTCGGCTGAATTGCGCTGGGAACCGTAATAGCCCAGGATCCATCTTCCTTCGAAGTATCAGAAAGGTTCGCTTTTACCAGCTTGATTACGGCTCCTTTAATCAAAACGCTGTCACTGCCGATAACTGTTCCAGAAAGGGCATTTGCTGAAAATTGAGCCCCAGTAAGAATAATAAGGCCGAAAATAAATGGCAAACCAGTTTTTAAATTCATGGTAACTCCGGATAGCTTGATACTGTACAGTTCGATAAAATAGTACCTGGTTTATGCTGATAACTCAAGTAAAATCTTACGATCTTGCATTTGGCTTTGAATACCAGACGTTTTTATATTGTAGTTTATTTGAGTGGTAAGGTTTAGGAGGGTCTTGGCCAGATTTTGGATTAATACCATATATAAAACGGGCACCAGACATGCGATCTACTTAATTAATTCTACAACGTTAAAATACCTGAATCGCATCAAAAAGGTCATTGAGCGGAGCGATGCGCTGAGCGAAGTCGAAGTGTCGAAATGACAAGCGTGATTTGCTAAAAATGCGCCGTCTCGACTCCGCTCGACGACCCGAACAGTAATTCTAAGGTTGTAGAATTAAAAAAATGATTGTTTTTTTAAAAGAAACGTATTACATTATGTATTACACAATGGAGGTATTATGTCGATCTCATTACGATTAGACAGCAAACTCGAACGAAAGCTGAATGATTATACAAAAATATCCGGTAAGCCCAAATCAGAACTTATCAGGAATTTAGTGTCCGAATTTCTCGAAAAAGAATACAGGAATCTCACACCGTGGGAACTAGGACAGAAAGTGTTTGGTCGTGAAGGTAGTGGACGCGGTAATCTATCCAGAGACAGAAAGTCGATTCTCAAGGAGAAACTGAATGCCAGAAAAAGTCGTCATTGATTCAGGGCCGCTTATTGCACTTTTTGACAAAGATGATCATTACCACCAAAAAGCGATCGAATTCATAAAAGGCTTCAAAGGTCAGCTTTTTTCCAACTATGCTGTAATCACTGAAGTAACACATCTTCTTGATTTTAGCGTTTCAGTCCAGATCGACTTTTTACAATGGATTTTTGATGGTGGTATCCGAATTGAGGATATAACTGCGGATGATTTATTAAGGATAATTGAATTGACTGAGAAATACTCAGATCTTCCGATGGACTTTGCAGATGCATCACTGGTTGTTCTTGGCGAGCGATTGAATATCAGAGAAATCGCAAGTGTAGATGGTGATTTTGGAGTTTACAGAACCCGGGAGAAGAAGGGGTTCAGGAATGTGTTTTTGTGATTATTACGGTTTCCTAAAATTCATTTTTTCCTTGCCAATCACTATTTACTAATTTATATGGACGCCACAAGGCGATTTGGTGTGGGTCAGTAAGATTAGCAATACGCCAATCCCGAGCTCGGGATTATCCCACACCCAGTGCCTTTTGGCGTCGTCGGAGGGGTGCTATCGCACGGTTTCATTTTGATTCGCTTCGCAGGTGTGACCTCATTTAAACAGGCCCTCATTATCACCTGTGAACAGAGGTGGGAAGACCAGCAATTGTGGTCTTCCCAATGAGGTCAGTAAAAGATTTATTAAACATCAACAGATACGCCAGTGTTAACTGTCGTCTGAGCTGGGGTCTCTGTCTCCACAGGTGGTTCCTCACTGCCGCTGATGCGTCGTGCTGTTGGACGGACCCTTTCCGCAAGGTCGCTTCTTCCACCCAGTTTAAGAACTTCAGCGAAAATTATTGCTGATGAAGAGTAGATCTTCTGCCATTCCGCAATGCTGATATCACGGTCTCTGACTGCAAGTTCAAGTTCCTTTTCCTCTTTTTTAACGTTGCGCAGTGCAGTCTCAAGTGCTTCAATATTTTCTTCAAGGTTCATCGCTAAAGCAGTGCCGTCAATTTGCGGTATACCTTTTCTGGATGGTACCGGCAGTGGATTCTTTTTCAGAAGATTCGCGGCATTCTTTGCTGCGGTAAGCAACAGTTCCGGATTTGTCGGAGTTTCACCACTAAGACCATATTTTGACAACATTGAATCACCAAAGATACTGAACAGAAGATCCTTAATTGAAATATATTCAGTCCGCAATGAAGACTGTTGAGAATCCCGGTTTTCCCGGTACTGCGGATCATCGGCAATCTCTTCTCCTACCCACAGATCTTTTTCGGCCATTTTCCGGGTTGCACTTTTTAGAAGATTTGATAACCCGTTGATAAGTGGATTCAGTTCTATTGTGACTTCCGGGTTGTCAGGGTCGTTTAACTGACGTTCCGCTTCTTCGACACATACAGGGGCATTGACCTCCATTGTTGTAGTAACGTGCTCGGCAAACCATTGCCGGTTGCTCACTGCCTTTGATAATGAACAAATAGAGCAGGAAAAGCATTTTTGGGCACCATCGCAAAGCAGAGTGTTTGACAAAAGGAGTTTTTAATAACATTTTTTATGACACGTAAACGTTTCAAAGACTTTTGGAACAGTTTTTACATGCCTTCGGGTAGTTAAAAATGGTTTTGCACTATCTGTGGTTCGGAATACAACCTTTTAAAAGCATCTGGAAGTGCATTTTTCATTTGGATATACCATTAAAAACGGTTTTGAAAGTCATGGTCTGGTTGAAAATGTCGACAAAAACTGTTTTTGAGAAGAATAACGCTGAAATTGAGCCAATTTCGGCGATTTTAATTTTTTTTCTTACGGGGAACACTACTCTTTTATCTATTTCTTTCATCTAGTGATTATAAATTCCATAGCCTGTTCGATTCTTTCCAAAGGAACAATGATCCATTCGCGTGGGGTATGTCGGTTGCCGGCACGATCGAAAACATCAACCCAGAACTGCGAAAAGTTCGCCAATTGTAAGCATTGTTGTTGTCAATTTAAAAATATTAATTCCATTCTCAATGTCACCATTAAGCGTGTAGATCAAATTTGTTTTATCCTTTTATTTCTTTTTGCCCTGTTTTTGCATGCGTCTTTAGTCTTTGTGGTTTACATATTACTTAAAACAGGTAAGGTCTAAATGATGTCTTTCCGAACGAATGCACATATACCGTCAGGCCGATGAAGGAAGTGCCGTCACTTTTAAACCGTGTGTGTTTGTACTCCTATCACCTTTAATTTTGTATTTGGGTGGAGAATTCTCTGTTTTTTAATTACCTCTTTGATACTGCCAGTTGGCACTTTCAACAACTCTTTTAAATTCAAGTTCTAAACCTGGAAAAAGATGTGCTGTCATCCAATCTTCACACCATACCGATGCAAGCTTATGCTTGTTACACATAAGGGTCCATTCATCTTGCAGAAGTTTAAGATAGTGTTGGAATATCCTTGCGCGCTCAATTCGTGCCTCAATCTTTTTTACACCCCGCTGACTGTCAACAAGTTGTGTAGTTTCCTGTAAGTTTTCCCAAGCTTGATCATCTAAAATATTAGAATCAATCATACATGGTTCAAAATAGTAGAACCGTATAGAAAGCTCTTGAATACAATACGCTCCGAATCTTGTAATTACAAGGCACGAATCATTTGTAATGGGTTGCCCATTTGTGGTTTTAATCAGGCCAAATGATTCTAATGCATTGAGGACATCATTAATTAGTTCCCTTGAAATACCTATTTGATAAAAATCATGTTCGATATCCATTACTGGCAAACCACCGAAATTTTCATCAATACCAAGTCTTTTAAGCCTACATAAGATTACTAAACGCAACAATTGCGTAGAACGGTGGCCGAGTTTAGAATCAAATATATTTGCTAAAAGGGACTCTTCTTCACGGTAATATTGTCTTTGTGCAAATATAGCTCCTTTAAAAAACTCATGTGCACCGAAATAAAATTTACCTTTTGTTAAAAATACAGAAAGAGCTCTGTCTGCGGTAGTATGGCCACTTGCAAGGAAGTTCCGAATTAAGCCCAGGCCTCGCCGTATATTATTGCTTGACAGTACTTCAAGCAAATAACCAGTTTCTTCATTCAATAATGATGCTGTTAGGATGTCAAAAAAGACGCTCAAGTCTCCTACAATGAAGCGTTTTCCTGATTCGGAATCGATTTCAGCAGATTTTTTATCAAGAAACTGTTTGGCATACGCAAAACGTCTTGAAAGAACTGGCACTACTTGTGGCGGGTCAATGTAAATTGTATCTAATTGGAATGCATCAAAAACAGAAGTGGCTTTATGCCTAACGTATGTTGCATCTCTCAAACTTATTATCGCGTGCATCCCCATAGCTCGGGCTGCAGCTTGTGTTTCAAGAAATACCTGTTCTTGGAATTTTAAGTCATCAATTTGGTCTACATTATCAATTACAAGAAATGCTGGCGTGTGCGTTGAAAAATGACCAAGAATTGTTTGGACATATGGTGTTACCTGTTCTCTATCTCTAAATACATATTTTGATATTTCTTTTTGAAATTCATCAGGTGCATTTTTAGCTAAAAGTGCAAGTGCACCTTGTTCAAGCTTTTTAATTTTAGAAGAATATGCTTTTTCAACTGTTTTGTCCCAATTACCGAGATTAAATTCGTTATCGTTTTCTAATGCTTCTAAAAGTTTACTATATATAAAGGTTCTAGGGTCATCAGAATTTGTTGCAGACTTAAAATCAACATAAAACCAACCAACCCTAGAGTCAATCAATGACTTTGATGAAATCTGCCTTGTATATTCTAAAAAAGTCGTTTTTCCCGCGCCAACTGGGCCCAGGATCATTATAAATTGTAGTTGGCGACGAACTTCAGTTCTATCGATTACCATATCCAGGTGTTTTTCTTTTTGTTTCTTCCTGCGGGGTCTTATTACCTTTCTTTCAAGTGTAGGTTTGATGTCAATTAGGTGTGTATTAAGGCGAGAATCATATTTTATACGTTCAGATGTGCGAACATAACAAAATTCTAACCCTTCAGTATCCTCTAACAATGCTTCATCTGTAAGCGCCATTGATACAGCTGGCTCGATATGTTCATAAACAGAATTACGGCCTATACGAAAACCCGGTTCCCTAAAAACAGAAATAAGCCTTCTTTCAATTTTTTCAATTGACTGCCCAAAAAGTGCATGTTCAATACTTCCTTCAACTACACGCTCTTTTGAGAGAAGTTCATAAAAGCTGACAAAGCGAGTGTCAATATCTTCAAAATCCTGAAAGATATGTGCCTGTGTTTGTTCGAAAGACACCCCATCTGTACGGACAGCAGGGAAAACAATCCAGGTCCTACCATTTGTTACTACTGCGAATGGAATTGCTTTTTTCCGCGCATAATCGCGTGCTTGTTGTGTTGCTATTCCAGCTGCTGATTTTGAAATAGAACCACCAAGTATACAAGTTCTTCTGTTTGAAGGTAGAATAAAAGCTTCACCGTATTTTTTTGCTTCAATTATAATTGCTGTATTTGCTGTTCTAACGATGTAATCCGCAAAGGTGGTTGTAGTCCCCTCAGGAACTCTTTCTTCATATGTAATATCACTCGTTGAAGACCACCCAAGAACTTTCTCAAGAATTTCATCTATTACTCGTTTTCTAGTAGTCGCTTCATTTTCTAAATAAAGATCTTGGTTACTAAGCGCACTTACAAGTTTACGGAATATCCCAACAGACTTATCAATAGACAAAATTGACCTCCGGTTTACTTTTTGGATTTACCATTTATTTCCCGTCCCCTTTTTTTTCCGCATTAAAATAACCAAGGGTATTGCGCATAGCGGCTCCAGGCCCACTTCCCACAGCACTCCCACCACCAAACACAAATAAAAAAACCGCCAAAACAGTAGCACGCAAGCAAAAGTCGTCGTCCTGGTTCAAGAAAATGGTAATCAATACACTCATTTTCCTGTTTAACCAAATCAAGCATAGTATTTACTTCATGTTTAGAGGTAAAAACTTCACCAAGGTCGGTTTGTGGAACATACCTTGGTGAATAAATTTTCATAATAGAAATTAAAATAGAGCGGTTTTTAATTACCGCTCTGTTGAATACTATTATTTAGAATTCAATTCGATAAATTGCCGAAGTACTAGGAAACACAGAATTATATGTTAAAAATCCGTTTCCAAAATGGTAAACAGCACCAAACGAAATTGTGGTGAATCTCCTGATTGTACTGCCATTCCAATACACCCATCCTGTTTCCCCATTATCTGCAGTTCCTCTGAAAATTACTCCACCAGGTACTGCATAGGGTTGAGAGTCATCACCGTTGTTGCTGGTAACCCTGCTTAGGGAATCAAACCCATTTTTGTAGAAGATCTCACTATCATGTCCATCGGATTGCGACCAGGTAATTGAGTTGTTGAAAAAATCTATACTATTGAAATAGTAGTTCGAACTCATAATGAAATGAGATGTATCCTGGTTGCAGAAGAACAGATCATAAGGTGCCACCATGGTGCTGTTTATTGCAATTGCATTGCTGAGAACTTTAGAATTTGGGAAATCTGCTGTACTCCCTGTCCATATTCTTCTCATTCCAGTCGCATTAATTTTATAATACTCGTAGCTCGACATTGCGCTGACTCTTAAAAAGACAACACTGTCGCATGTCGAATCCCTCGCAATAGAACTTGAATAATTGAAAAGAGTAGTTGTAACCGTGCCATTAAAACTATTTGTAGCGCTGCCGCCAGTACTACTGTTAGACCATAAAAAGTCGTAGTTGCACATTCCCAGTGGGAAATCATTTGTGGTGTTACTGGTAAGTTGCTGAACACTATCGCCATTATACCAGAAAATTTCATCATCATTGCCGTCGCTTGCCCGCCAGAAAATTCGTGTACCCTTACATGCGGCTGCATAATCATTTACAGAATTATTTGTTAATTGAATTGTCGTATCTCCAAGAATTGAACAATACAGCTCATTGTCATTTCCATCATGTGAATACCAGACAACCACAGAATCTGAAATAAGAGAGATGCGGTCATCTGCGTTGTTATCGGTTAGCCGAATTGTTGTACTACCATTATAATAGTAGATCTCATTATCGGTTCCATCATGAATCTCCCATGCAACTTTGTTATCTTTCATCACAATTTTATCCGGGTTGGCCGTGTTATTACTTATCTGTTGAACGGTGGAACCATCGTAAAGCATTACCTGTATACCAGATCGCCATGATGCGTAGTTTCCAGAAACCTGCACATTCGATGCGCTTCCATGAACCATGGTGACCGTAGGTAGGCTACCTGGAAGGGTAGTACTTGCAGTATCGGGAATCATTTCGCCATTGATATTGACTGTGGCAATTGTTCCGAGTACGACCTGCATAGTGAGAGCACCTGGCGTTGTATCGGGAGGCGTAATTGTATCTCCAGTCCAGAATAGTGACAGGCGGAGAGATGTGTTCATTGATGGATACACCTGAATTGATGTATCACCGTAGTAGAGCAGTTTTCTTTCACCATTTAAAACACCATAGGCACCAAGTTCAATATGGTGGACAAAACCGAGATTACCATTTGCGGGCAGGTAATCATAGGACAGAGTAAGAGTATCACCTAATAATGCCTGAGCAAGGAATAATGAATCATCTTTAATTCCCCCGTCCACTTTCAACTCGATACGATCGACACTGTCTCGAATCGGAAAGAAATTAGCGCGGAGCATAGAAAATGCCGGAGCAATGTTTAACGTAACAACGGTTGTGTCATCAGCAATAACTAATGCATTAGTGGTTCCATAATGAATTGTTGAGTCGTTTATATCAAAACTGGTTACCGAAACAGTCCACTCTTTTCCCGCTACGAGACCGGGGAAAATTGTTGCTAAAGAAGCTTGGCCATTGCCACTCAGGGGGAGACTATCAACTATTGTATCTTCTTCAGAGGCAAAGAGTTTGATCTGGCAGTATTCCAGATTAATTACTGTTCGTTTTGCTAACCTGCCAACCTCAGATAAGTGTACACTTACTTTCAGTGAACCGCTTTCAGGTTCCGGTACGACAGGCGAATCATGGCTACAGTTAATAATCGTTAAAACTGTAATGGCGAGAAAAGTGTTAAAAATGTGTTGCATAGCACCTCCGATAAATTAAAGATTTTTGATGGGAATTTTTTGAACGACACCTAAGATAATTGTTTTCAAAGTATTACAGAATATGCAATGCCAAATTGATGACTCATACTATGATTTTTTCTTGCTCCATAAAAATACATGAATTATCTTGAATTTTTCAACTGTAATTTGCTTAAGTAGGAATAATTAAAACCGTTCAACTATTAAAAAGGTAGGAAACCATGTGCAGGAAAAGTGTTTTTTTTCTATTTGTTCCGTTCATTTTTATTACGGGTACATTGGCAGATGTCATTGATATTACTCTCAATAAGAATCCTCCGTACATAACCCCGGAACTTGCAGCGTATCTTCCGACAGTTAACGCCTCTTATGAACCAAACGTTGGTTTTAATGCTGTAAATATTGGAAGAGGTACTGGGGATGGTTATAATGAGGTAGTTGCTTTTTCCTTTGTATTTCAACCACTAACAGAGATTGAAAGCGCATACCTGACCATTGATATGACCGCAAAAGGAACGGGTACAGATGCATTACTATTCGCCGATAATAACAGTTTGCGGGGGGAAGGGCTACCAGGTGTTAAATTTTATGGGAACCCAATTTTAAAAACGCTGCAATCAAATGTCAGGACCTCAGTTACGTTTGATCTTTCTCACCTTTCATTTACAGATCCTCGCAGAAACCCTGTTGGATTTGAAGATTTAACATCATTGTTATTTGATGGTGATTTCAATGTCGTTTATGCGGATGATGCCATTATTCATTCAGCACGATTACAAATTAATGGAAGTTATAACCCTTCACATAATGTTGATGAACCAAATATGCTCCTTCTGGTTGCAATGGGAACTGTGTTTTTACTTCTTTTTGTCTGGACCACTAAAATCCGCACAAAGCTCAATTTTAGTTGATTTTAACTCCTACCTCACAGAAATCCGGAAACTAAGCAGTAGACAGCGGATGGTGGGTGATGAGAAGCTGGATGGTGGAAGATAGAGGATAGTGCGAAGAGCACACAATCCGTAAATAACCATTGAATCTCCTCCATACCCCAACGGAGTTACATCATAAATCGCAGGGTCGGGTTGATTCCTTCTATCCGATCCTGCTTACCACCAGATTGCAAATCAAGGGATTTTTTGAGGTAAATCAGGACCGAGATTTTTAGTAGCTTGATATCAGAGTACACCTCAGCAGTTATTGGATTTGACTGAGAATCGGCATGAAGCAAGGAAATATGTCGTCCAACGGGACTCTATAATCATTCTTGTGTTCATTTATAAAATATATTGTCCCTAACGGGACATCGAAGAAAGGGGGTGTGCATTCTCTGCTTTGTTTGTAAATGGTCCGGGGACATACCACAAAGTGCAATATCACGCATTGTTCAAATGAGTGACTGAATTGTATAGCGCTTTCTACCCTTCCGACGACGCCTAAGGCCACTGGGTGTGGGATCACTGGTGCCAGGCGTGCCACAGAACTTGTTGACCCACACCAGATCGCCTTGGGCGTCCATAATATTTAGTAATTAGTAACTAGTGATTAGTGACTGGTAATTGGCGGAAAGCAAAAAGGACAGAGAGACATGCTCTCATGCTCTCATGCTCTCATGCTCACACGCTCTCACGCTCTCACGCTCTCACACAATCAATCACCTCACAACTGAAATCTGCACCATCTGTCGGAAACTTCCCGCAGTAATCACCGCGATATAGGAGCCAGTAGCAACGTTCATATTGTGTTCATTGCGGCAATTCCATTTCACGAAATAGTTTCCACCTGCAACGACTTCATTAACAAGTTCACGTACCAGTGTTCCACGCGCATCAAATATCCGGATTTTCACATTGTGCGGAGTGGTTCCGTAGGGAAGTGCATAGTTAAATGTTACCATACGGGCTACTCTGTCTATAGTAGCTGCAAACTTAAATGATACAGGCCGCACGGCAAGCTTGTCTTCAACTGCGGTATTTTTAGTTGGCTCAAGTACTAGCAGTGATGTGTACCTGGTGATAATACTGTATTTCTTTCCAAGTTTTTTAACATTGTCTACAAGCTCTTTCTGTTCACCGGCAACAGCAATTTCATTCATAAGATAATCAATCTTGGCTGAAGCCCACATGCGTGGTACGAACGGATGATCGGGCTGGTCGTTAGTAAATGGAACATCCTGTTTGATAGTAACCTGTTCTGCTGCCCGCTGACCGGCAAAGGTGATTTTTGATACCCCTTCTTTTCTGAATCTCCCAAGAACTGATAGCTGTGTACCTGCAAACAGATTAGGAAGGGTGCGCGGGTAAACATCATATTGATCGAGCGTACCATAATCCATAGTAATTTTCTTAAGGAGCGGATACGAGATACGCGTCATAAAACCCGAAAGTATTGATGCAATAGCACCATCACTGGTGATCTGATAATATTCACCGCTGTTTTGCGATGCAAGACTGCGAAGAAATGTTTCGTCAAGATCACTGCCCACACCAAAGGTGAATAACGAGACGCTTCTGGTGTTGAGGTCTTTTACAAAAGTTAAAATTTTGGTCGGACTTGTTTCAAGTGGCCATGTCGGCTTTCCATCAGTGAAAAACACTGTTACATTGATACCAGAATCGTTCCAGGTGGAGCTGAGCGCCTTACGTAAAGCATCTTCATAATTTGTCAGACCAGCTTCGCTTAGATTGTTTACAAAGGCGTGAGCTTCAGTTTTATTTGCACTGGTCGCCTGCACCATATCACTCTTAAATGTTTCAATTCCTGAACTGAATGCAATGATAGAAAACTTATCCTTCTCTGAAAGCATATCTATCATCGTGTTAAGACTCTTTCTAAGCTGAACGATACGTGTTCCGGACATCGAGCTTGAAACATCTGCGACAAGTGCGACATTTTTGGGTAATACTTTCATCGAATCGGTTTTTGGCGGCGTCACCCAAAGAAGGAAATAGCCATCATCACCTGTGGAATCAAAAAACATGGGTGTTTTCATATCTGGAAGATAGATGCAGTTTTTAAGAGCCAGACCATCAGCTTCGAGTTGATAATTAATTAAAAGATCAATCTCTGAGTGAGCATTTTCATTTCCATAAACAAAAGTATAATTCTTCTGATCCAGACTTTTGATCGAAAGTAGTGTACCTCCTCCCGGATGCGATGGCGAACTCATCGAAGTAATTGTCTTCTGAGAGGTAATAGTACCATTAATTGATGCCCGCTGGACTGGTTTTGATGATAAATTAGCCGTTTTCATAAAGAATGAATAGGTAACATGATCATCACTGAATGGTAAAAGTTCGGCGTAGGTAATTTCAATTCGCCGTTCGCTCATAGCTTTTCCGTTTGGCTCAATAGGAAACACCGACAACTTGAAAATATTATCACCCATGTACTCCAGAAGAGCCGGATCGATTTGCTTACGCACAACACTTTCATATACCGCCCTGGCAGTATCACGCTCCATGACGTCACCGACAACGCGCACACCATCAATCCACAATGCAAGTTCTGTTACAATTGCACCTTTAGGAAGGGGAAACACAAAGATTCCTTCAAGGCGATTTGCTGTCTCGTTTTTAAATACATGATCAACATGTGTGACAGAAATCTGATCCGTAATTGTTACAGTTGCATCGTAACTTTTCAGCCATAGTGGTGTTCCGGGATCATTTGATGATGCACGGCGGGCGTAGAGCGCACCGACTGCGAAAATTGAACCATGACAAAAAAGTAACAGAGTGAGTGAGAAAACCAGCAGCTTACGCATATAACAGCCTCCGGACTGGGGTGATTTTTGTTAATTCTACATGACTATCGCCATACACCATTTAATATACCTTTGAGTTTTTAGCTGAGGTATGGGTTCCATGCAATTTCTGTTTTCTGGCAGAAAACAGTAACCTGAAGATCCTCAAATTTTTACTGAATCAGGCATAAATTCTCTTACCTCATACTCAATACAGTTGCACTCATTTAGTTTTTTAAGTATCTTATTTGTAATTTTCTATATAGCCGGAAAGAATCTATGTACAAATATAAGAGAATCATTGCATATCTCATCGACCTATTCTTGATGCTGCTGGTAGTAGCTTTTTCATTAAATATTGAATATAACCAGATTGCCATCTATTTTACCCGGGGGGTTTTTGGATTTGGCACCCCACCCTCTGAGTCGATCATTCTCACGATAATAATCCCGATTATTCTCTTTGGGGTTACGACGGGATTACTCGGAAAAACTCCTGGCAAGATGTTAATGAGACTCCGGGTTACCAGACTTGATAGTAAACCGGCCGGAATCAAACTGGGAATTATTCGTGAGACTATTAAATGTGCTGCATTTACCTGCCTGATATTTGGCCTGTTCTGGGCTCTTTACGATCTGTTCACTACAGGCAGAACATTCTATGATGACTGGCTGCGTCTGTCGGTTGATGATGAAAGTTTCCGTGAAGAGGATAATTTGACGGAAACCCAAAAAGCCTGGCGCGAGTCCAATCGGGAGTGAACAAAACCCTACGGTTTAATCGTTTTCGTCTTTCCATTTGAAGATATCTTTTCCAAAAACAAAATAGCCCAGGCCTTCTATCGGTTATTTTATCACCTCAGGCAATTTTCTTTCTGGGATTTTCACCCCATTTCGTTGAAACTACAGAGGGCAGGCATTACCCGGTTCGGTAAGTGTGTCGCGAGCAACGATCCTGGTTCAACCGGGACTGCCAGAGCGTGTGTCATGCCAGATAACGCATGTCTTCTTATGTTCACTGAATTGTTAAGGATGTCATTTAACTCAATCGAACCTGCATCAAGGCTGGCGGAAGAGGACCACAGGCAAGAATATCATCATGCATCTTACACAAATCAACACCAGGGTGCAGTTCCTTATATTTTTGTACGATTTTAAGAATTTCCATTTTCCCCATCAGGTAACTTTGGGGTTGTGTTGGACTTAATGTGTACCGATGCACCTCAGCACGTGCATCTTCAGGTTCAAGACCGGCTCTTTTTACAAGAAGATCAATCGCTTCATCAATATTCATTTTTCTGGTATGTAGAGATACATCAATAACAATCCGTAAGGCCCGCCAGAGCTGGGCCTGCAAACGGGAAAGCTTTTGAATTGGTTGACTAATAAAGCCTTGTTCCTCCATCAGTTCTTCGCAGTAAAATGCCCATCCCTCTATAAACAATGTTGACAACATCGCACCAAGTTTGCGAATTTTTGAACCGCTACGATTTGCAACAACGAATTGTAAATGATGCCCCGGATACGCTTCATGGAGAGCTGTAACATGAATATCAGTGTGAGGATGACTGCGAAGCTTCTTTTCTATCTCTTCAAAACTATTATTTTCTCCGGGTTGTGTTACCCAGAACACACCTTCCTGTATTTTTTCCATAAAACCCGGCGGAACATACGCAGCAAAAGGGATTAAATTTACGAGAAAGGATGGTGTCGGCTCTATTCTGATGGACTCACCATCCGGAATTGAAACAAGCCGATGACCAATAGCAAATTGACGAGCCTGCAACATCGCGTTCTGATAACAACTTAACAAATTCTCTGCCGATGGATGGTCATTTTTACATTCTTCAAGTATTTGAGATGCAGTTTTTCCCGGATTGATACTCTCAGCAACTTTTTTCATCTCCGCTTCTGTGGCATCAATCAGTTGCCAACCTTTAATGAGTAATTCATCTGAATCATAATTCACCATATGATTCTCACGTAACAGTTCGTTAAATAACTCTTTACCAGTTGCGAAATCACCTTTTGCGACAGGAAGTATTTCATGTTCAATCCAGAGGACATAATTTTGTAGAGCCTCTGCCGCAGCCTTTCCAGCTTCAGCAATTTCATACTGTAGTTCAGGAACTATTTTCGCAATATCCGGGATTATAATCGAAAAGAAACCGATTCCAGCGTTCGCTGATTCAATTGCAACTTCGGCCCAAACAAAAGGTACTTCAGGAGGTTCAATCAATAACTTGCATTCATCAATTACCCGGGATACATCCTGCAAACGTCCAAGAACAGATTGCAATCGTACTTCCAGTGGAGCAAAATCCCGGATAATCAAGGTATGAATCCCACCAAGGCACTCTTCAACAGCAAACCCGGGATTGCGATTCAAAGAGTAAAAGGTTTCATAGGTACGCTTGACTGCTTTAATATACTGAACAAGAAGTATACAGTCGATTTTATTGTCTATTGTCCATGATTCGGTACTAAAGGATTGAAATTTCTCAAGCCAAAGTTGTAATTTTTTTCTATTCCTGACAACAGACTCTTGAGTATATTCTCCAAAAAGTGCATCAAAGCGATGATCTCCAAGATATGATGCGAATGTCGGATAGGTACAAAGAAGTTCTTCAAAAAAAGCAGTAGATTCGCTGCGAAACAACGCTTCAGACATTATTAATTTGCCCTTTAATAATAATTCGAACAAAACTTTACGGTTTGATCACTTTCGTTTTGATTATTTTAATGGTTTCCACTGGAACATCATTCATCATTCCGTTTGAGGATGTTGCTACATTTTCGATTGCATCGACAACCTCAGTCCCTTTGATCACTCTGCCAAAAACGCAATACCCCCATCCGGCTGTCGATTTATTTTTAAAATCGAGTTTATCGTTGTTTGCAGTATTAATAAAAAACTGTGCTGTAGCAGAATGCGGCTCAGGAGTGCGTGCCATCGCTAAAGAGTATTTTCTATTTGAAGCTCGATTATCAGCTTCATTCTGAATCGGATCACGAGTTTTTTTCTTGTTAAGATCTGCAGTAAGTCCCCCACCCTGAATCATGAATCCTTTGATTACCCGGTGAAAAATGGTATTATCATAAAAGCCAGCATTGACATAATCAAGAAAATTTTTGACCGTTACCGGTGCTTTGTCTGGTTTAAGTTCGACGACAATCTCCCCTTTGGTTGTCATTATCGACACCTGCGGGTAAACTGGTGCAGTCTGATCCTGAGCGACAGTTAAAGAAATAAAAGCTGTTAAGCACAGAATAGCTGAACGTGTGGTTTTCATTTTAGTCCTTCCGAAATGGTTATTCTATCAAAAAAATAGATGTTTTTTCCATTTGAGACAACATATTCTTTTAATGTTGGAAAATAATAAGTTACCCACCTTCTCCCCATTACAGCGATCTCACTGCTATAGTAATAAAACCCAAATTATTTTCAATAAATTTTACAATTCATTGTTTTTCAATTAATTATATGTTATTAATACTCTAATTTTCTAATCTTGAAATTTAATTCATGGAAATTTCAATTTTTTTCCCTTATATTATTTTCAACAGCCATGAAACCGATGCGACTCGATTTCAGATATCCGACGGACCCACTAATGATGTCAACCAGATAATTCTTCGGGATGGAAAGGTTTTTTTATGAAATACTTCAACATTAAAAAATCAATGTTTCTTCTACTCCTTATTATCTCTTCCCTCTATTCCTATGCTCCTCCCAAGAGTCCCCGCACTAAATTTAATTTCAATCTCAATTGGCGGTACATCGTGCAGAATGTGGCAAATGCTGAACAGGTTGATTTTAATGATAATTCATGGAAAACCTGCACTACGCCACATACCTTCGAGGAAGACAACGCGTTCAAGCTGGATGGATACCTGTTCAAAGGAAAGATTGCCTGGTATCGCAAGCACTTTAAAATTCCCACTCAATTTTCAGGTAAAAAAGTTTTTATTGAGTTTGAAGGAATACGTCAGGCGGGTGAATTTTACGTTAACGGTATCCTGGTTGGACGTCATGAAAATGGTATCACGGGGTTTGGTTTCGATATCACCGATCAGGTTCGTTTTGGATCGGAGGAAAATGTGCTCGCTGTAAAAATCAACAGCGACAAATTTTATAAAGAAGTGAGCTCCGGAACGCAGTTTCAATGGCAAAGTTCTGATCAATGGGGTGAAACAATGTGCTTTAATGTGAATTATGGCGGCATCTCAAAAAATGTCTTCCTCCATATAACAGACAACGTTTATCAAACCTTGCCAATGTATAGTAATCTAAAGACTACCGGCCTTTACGTTTACGCAGAAGATATCAATATTAGCGGAAAATCTGCGAATATCACTGTCCAATCACAGGTGAAGAATGACTCCAAATCAAGCAGGAAGATCAAATTCGAAGCGGTTCTTGTGGATACTTCCGGATCAGTACGCCTGACACTTTCCGATTCCGCGACGATTAACGCCAATACTCTGTACACTTTTGAGAAAACCGGACCTGCTAATTTGCTTTCTTTTTGGGACATCGGTTCCCCATATCTCTATCGGTTATATACAATTCTGTCCGAAGACGATAAAACCATCGATGTAGTAAAAACTTACACCGGTTTTCGTAAGACCGCGTTCGGAAACGGCAGGTTCACATTTAATGACCGGGTGGTTTTTATTAATGGCTACAGTCAAAGAACCACTAACGAATGGCCAGCATTAGGTGATGCAGTGCCACCCTGGATGAGCGATTTAAGTAACAAATTGATGGTGGAAGGCAATTCAAAGGTGGTACGATGGATGCATGTTGCTCCAAAAAAGCAGGATGTTGAATCGTGTGACCGGGTAGGGCTTATCCAGGCCATGCCGGCCGGAGATAAGGAAAGCGATGTGAGCGGACGTCAGTGGGAACAACGCAAAGAAGTCATGCGCGATGCCATGATCTCTTTCCGCAATAATCCGAGCATCGTTTTTTACGAGGTGGGCAACGCAGCGGTTTCCGAAACTCATATGAAGGAAATGGTACAGTTGCGCAACCAATGGGACCCTAAGGGTGGACGGGCAATCGGTTGCAGAGACATGCAGGGAAGCGCAAGCGCCGAATATGCAGGAAGTATGGAAGATGTTGACTTAAGTTCCGGCAAACCAGTTTTTGCACAAGAATACATGAGAGATGAAGGACATCGCCGGTGGTGGGATAAGTATTCTCCACCTAGTGAGCATACAGATGTTCCACAGTGGGACCGTAATCAGGACTCACATGCCCTGGAAGCTATCAGACGATGGGTAGGTCATTGGATGAAAAGACCATTTACCCAGTCTAATCCCAATGCCGGCGGCTTGAATATACTGTTCTCAGATTCCAATACCCACCATCGGGGAGAAGACAATTACCGGCGTAGCGGAGAAGTAGACGCCATGCGTCTTCCCAAGGAAAGCTTCTTTGCGCATAAGGTAATGTGGCGTGGATCACTCGATACCATCAATACAGATGTGCATATTATCGGACATTGGAATTACGCCGCCGGGGTAAAAAAAAGTATTTATGTGGTTTCCAATTGCCAGAAAGTCAAACTATTCGTGAATGGTGAAGATAAAGGATTTGGCACTCAAAGCAACCACTGGCTATTTACTTTTAACAATGTTTCCTGGGAAGCGGGTACTATCCGGGCAGTGGGGTACGATTCACTTTCGGTGCAGAAGGCAGAAGCGACCAAAGAGACCGCCGGATCACCCGTTGGTATCCAGTTAACGGTAATGACTGGCCCCACCGGGCTGCGCGCCAACGGAGCCGATATTGCCCTGATAGACGCAAAAGTGGTGGATGACAAGGGAAAACTGTGTCCGACTCAAGAACGGCCGATTACTTTCAGCATCAGCGGTCCGGCGGTGTGGCGCGGGGGCATTGCGCATGGTACAGGTCCAGGAGGAGCAACCAATTATATCCTCGAAAAGACCCTCGCCTCGGAATGCGGAATAACACGTGTTTCAATCCGGTCGACTCTTGTCTCAGGGGACATCACAGTAAATGCTTCCACCCCAAATTTACAGCCTGCAACCATCTCACTCACTTCACAACCGGTCGACCTGGTGGATGGCCTTTCCCTGGAGATGCCGGCAGCTGTATACCCGGGTAAAGAAGACAGCACCCCTACTACCCAAATTTCGAATTTAAATTCCCCAAAATCGTACATACGATCCATGATAGTCAGTAATATGGGCGAACAGCTTATCTGTTCCATAACAGGAATGACAGGACAAGCCAGTCTTGAGGTATTTAATCCTCAAGGAAGGTGTATTTCGTCAAGATTGTTAGAAAGAGCTAAACAAAATCAAAGAATAGTGTTTCCATCAGCCGGTTTTCCAAACGGAATCTATATATTCAGGCTCAATTCCCCTGAATTCATAAAAGCCTCTTCTGTAATGCTATGCCGGTAAATTTATTTTTTTCCGGCTTGATAGCCTTTATTTCAGGCTTGCTTTCTCTTGGTCTGGAGATGGTGTGGTTTCGCTATCTCCAACTGATTCTCGGCAATACAGTTTATGCAACTTCTGCGGTCACGGCATTTTTCATGCTTGGTATTGCTGCCGGTAACGCATTCTGGGGCAAGCTGACCGATCGAACCAATCCACCTTCAGTTCTTCAATTCATTTTCATCGGGATAACGCTCTATGCCGCTTTTTCTCCGGCATTATATGGATTTTTGTCTTTCCTGCAGGCAAACATGGCATCGACCAGCAGCTTGAGCACGGGTGTAAAGATACTTGCCAGTGGAGTAATGCTGGTCATACCTGCATTTCTCACTGGTGGTATTGTCCCAGCCTTGATAACAATACCTAATAATAATGAAAAGCTCACTGTTGCAGCGAAAGTCGGTCTGCTTTACGGGCTATATACCCTGGGCGGAGCTGCCGGTGCATTAGTAATTGCATTTCTGTTGATACCGGTTCTCGGTCTTCGCGGATCGCTGTACTGTATTGGGGCAACCCAGCTCATTCTCCTGTTTTCCATCAAAAGGTCGGCCGGTCAACACCAATCAAATCTATCGAACCCATCTGATATCAGTGCAGAAATAAATCACTGTATACCCGGAAAATTATTGCTTATCTTCTTTACCATTTCCGGCTTTACAGCGCTCTCATACGAAGTGTATTGGACAAGAATCCTGACTTTATTTTTCCGGAATTCGATTTACGATTTCGCACTTGTCCTCTCAGCTACACTTTCAGGAATTGTCGTTGGAAGCTTGTGGTGTAGCGCATACGTGCATCGAATCAGGCGACCGATTGTCTGGTTTGCCGTGCTGCAGATATTGATCGGTTGTGCAGCTGCTTTTTCCCTGATTCTGACAAACACCTTCCCTTCCACACTCTCATTTCTCCAGTCGATGTCCGATCTGCGGAATGTATTCGGTAAGTATTACTGGCTGATGGCTAACAGTATTCGTTTTCTGGCGGCATTTTTAATTGTTGCGCCGCAATCAATTTTTTTCGGGGCAACATTTCCTCTTGTTAGCAGGATAATCCTTGTTCGGCCGAAGATTGGGAAAGATTTCGGGATAACTTCCGCACTAAACGGGATTGGTTCGGCCATTGGATCTCTTGCAGCAGGATTTGTGTTTATCAACCTTTTTGGAATTTCAGGGAGTATACGTATTACAGCCTTAATTAATATGGTGATCGGCTTTGGGTTATTGCCGTTTGTTCTATACAAAAGGAAATCGAAATTCTCAGTGATCGCCGGACTGACCATTTTGGGGGTTTTCATGATGGTTATACTTCCACGCTGGAATAAGCTTTCCATGTCCCAGTTTCTTTTAAACCCCCGCCAGAAATTACCGGATCTGCTCGACTTACTTTACTATAATGAGGATGCTTCCGGCATTGTCAGCGTGGTGAAATTTAAACCCAGCGGCGTCAAATACCTGTATACCGACAGGTTGTTCGGACAAAACAGTTCTGCCATGAACGGACCGGAAGATCATCGCCGGCTTGGGCAAATCCCGGTCATCCTTCATGGAAATGCTCGTAATTCGCTACTCATCGGTATGGGTGCGGGGATCACTTTGCGCGGACTCGTGGAAGCAGGAGCGGGGGACATTACATGCATCGAAATTTCAAAGAATATTTGCAGGGCCGCCGAATACTTCCAGGATGTTAATAGGGACGCAATGAAAAACCGGAATGTACGGATTGTCAACAGTGATGGCCGCACTTATCTGGCTTCGGGGTCCGCTTTTTACGATGTGATTATAGGAGATATATTCTTTCCAATGAGCAGCGGATCCGGTATGGTCTACAGCAGGGAATTTTTTGAAATATGCAAAAACCGACTCTCTCCCGGTGGCTTGTACTGTCAATGGCTGCCGATTCATCAATTTTCTAATAAGGAATTGCGGATCGTCATCGCCACATTTGCAACCGTATTCCCTGATGCGCAGTTGTGGTATGGAATGATCGGTAAAGACTTGCCAGTGATAGGTTGCATAGGACGCAGGGATGGGCCGTTGAGTATCGATTTTGATTATCTCCTACGGTATTATGACGATCCCGCGAGGAAAACGGCGCTCTGCGATGTTGATTTATGCGATCCGATGTCCTTCCTTTCCAATTTCATAGCATCTGGCCCGGCTATCAATGAATTCTGCGCGGGTGCAGAGCACAATACGGATGACAGACCTGTTATAGAGTTCCTCAATCCCCGCGACTCCGATTCATTCAAGGAACGAGGACAAAAAAATATGGAAGCATTGCGCCTTATTCAGGAGAATATATTCCAGACTGGCTTTGTCAAGTAAAAAAACGACAACTAGTTTGGTATATTTTTATTTAATCAACCTCAAAACCTGTTTCATCAAACAACACTACCGCCTTCTCCCACCCCTCACCACGGCATCCGAAGCGGCCTATTACCTTCAGCCCAAGATTACGTGCTCTTCGCGCAACCACTACCGGCAATTTCCCTTCAAGAGATGAACTGTCGAGACATCCCTCACCAGTGACAACCGCATCACAGCTTTGACACGCAGTATTGAAATTAAGCAAGTCAAGCATACGTTCAGCACCATCGACAAGTTTGGCTCCAAGGGATTGTAGTTTCGCTCCCAGGCCACCAGCTGCGCCTGTTCGCGGACCGCGAGGCAGATTGAGATTCAGTAGCCGATCAGTTAAAAAAGGGATATCTGCCAAACAAGCCCCCTTCTGCGGACCGTATATTCTTGCAGCATCAGCGAGATCTGTTGTCACATCACAGAAAATCGTTGCTTCAGGCAGATGCAAATCAGGCCAGTCGCGGCCACCATCAACTGTCGCACTACCGCCCAGGCCAATAATAATATGAGGTTCATTCTGTAGCTTCTGCAAAACGATCCCTAACCCGCGGCTTGACGCATTTATGGGATCGAGATGGTCAAGACCTGCCAGACCGATAACCTTTGCAGATTCAACTGCAACACTGTCATCAGAAAGTCGCAAAACCGGAACCGTATGTACACATCCAAATGGATCGGGAGCATCAATAAATTCCAGCACTCCCCCCAAAGCGAACTGCAAGCATTCAAGAAAACCATCTCCCCCATCACTCAGAGGCAGCAGGCGGTCATTAGGTCCTGCCAAATAACGGGCTGCTTCAAGCGGGCTCATTGTTCCCTTAAATGCTGTTGGTGCGATCAGGTTCATCATGTCAAGAGATGCTGAACATTAAGGTCTATATCCGGAAACGGTGTCTGATGGTGCACTTTCACCAGCAGCGTTCCAGGATGTGATATAATACCAGTAGTTATCTGGATATGTTTTAGGGACATAATCTGTGTAGGATGCATTACTGGTACTGTCAATCAGTTGAAATGGTCCGTTTTGTAACTCAGACCGGTATATCTTATATTGAGATGCCATGGGAATATTTGATGTCATTGACCAATACATATAAATGTAGGAACTGGCATTTGTCGAAACATATAAAGATACAGGTATCGGTGGAGGAGACTGTGAAAGCCGATATCCCGATTTAGAAATACTGCTCAGAGAACTTTCGCCGGCAATACTTACTGTTTTACACTTGTAGTAGTAAACAGAATCTGTTGGAACAGTATCAAGATACAACGTATCTGAAACAGTTGATATGAATACAGGATTTAAAAAAGAGCTGGAAGTACTTCGATACAATTTGTATGACTGCGCACCCTGCACACTGTTCCAGACAATATGTACTGCTAATGCTGAGCCCATACTTGCAGACACCATCACTGGTGATTGTGGAGTCGAAAGTCTACCACTATAAACGGTGCTTAACTGACTTTCTCCATTTTTAACCGATGATATTTTATAGTAATAATAAACCAACGAAGTAACTGTATCGTTGTATAGTGATGAAGATGTTGAATCCAGAAGCGTAAAGGGCCCCCCTGCCGAAGTTGACCGGTAAATTTTGTAATAAATTCCACTTGTTGAACTTGCCGACCAGCTCAGACGAATATAATTTGTATACCCCAGGACAGAAACAGATATCGGAGGTCCAAGCCTTCTGCCACTGATTTCAGTGCTACTGGCACTTATCAAACCATGTGAATTCAAATACCTTACTGAATAATATCCGGTAACTGAAGGGGTCACTGTGGAGTCAAAGAGCAATGTATCATTGATAGTATCCAATGCAGTCTTTGTCCCCCCGGAAGTTGTGGCCCTGTAAACTATGTACGAAACTGCATCGCTGCTTTTTTTCCAAATATACTGAACACCGTTGGTATACTGATCCCATGAAGCACTTTCACCTGCAGGAGCTGAGGGAGAGTACGCATACCCGCTCAAATAACCGGAAAGAGACCCCTCACCTGTTGAATCAAGTCCACTCACTTTATAATAGTATGTGGACGTTGAAGATACACTGTCATTATAATACAATCTGCTAATGGTATCTACTCGCAAATAAACACCACTGTATGAAGTCGATCTGTAAAGAATATAGGCAGAAGGCAGTTCTCCAGCAGTATTTGGTGTCCATGAAATCCGTATATACCCGTTATATGGAGTAATGTCAGTCAGAACAGGTGCAAGTGGCTTCACTTTTACGTTAACATTTACAACCGGACTCCTGGAACTGTAAAATGAGCCGGAAGACAGGTAACCTCGGACATAATAATAATACTCACCCGAACGTACAGGTCCCGTATCCCGGTAAAGTGTATCGGAAGTAATCCCCGCAGTGCTGAATCCCGAATCAGATTTTTCAGACCTGTAAACATAGTATGACGAAACACCCTGCACCGGACTCCATGATAATTTCACGGTATCGCCAGCAACTGTTCCATTCAGTTTTGCCGGCCCTGTTGCAGTACGTATAGTTACATAGCTTACAGGCGTACTTTCACCTGAATCACTGCATGAAGAAACTTTGTAATAGTATAACCCATCACCAGGTATTGAATCGATTAGAAATAATTCTAATGTGGAATCAATTAGTTTATAACTATTATCACTAGATAACTTTCGATACACTCTGTAGTTATTAACTTTTGTAACAGCATTCCACCTCAGATAGACACCATCTTCCAAACGTGAAACGGTTACTGATAACGGTGATTGGAGAAGTGTTCCATTTACCAGTCCACTTTTGAAACCCAGCCGCGTCCCTATCCCGGCCATTACTGAATAATAAAAGTTCACATCTGCAGGAGTAAGTGTGGAATCAATATACACGGTATCAGTGATAGTATCTCTCACTAATGCTGTTCCATTGCTGCCTGATTGACGGAACACGATATAATATCGGGCATCTTTAACAGCATTCCATCTGATAAACACTTTTAACGGATGTAGTGTTGTTGCCGTAATTTCCACAGGTCGTCCTACTACATCTGCAAATCCCTGAACATACTCAGACAGGACTCCGATTGTCGAATTTAGCGCCACTGCAGCGACCTTGTAAAAATAGTAATCATCAGTAAGTATGGTCGTGTCATCGTAACGGTTGGTATCTACAGTTGCAACTGGCAGATATGGTCCAGTATAATTGTCTGCCCTGTAGATAATATATCTTGCAGCACCCGCTACCGGGCGCCACAAAAGTTCTATGCGCGAGCTGTAAGTCCCCAATGAAGCTGTAAGATTTGCAGGAACAAGCTTTGACGCAAGCCATCCGGTAGCGACATTGGAATATTCACTTTCGATTCCATCTACCCTGCAATTTACTTTGTAATGCATGACACTGTCAGATTCGAGTGTATCATGAAATACTGGTAGTATAGTTGTCTCAATAAGACTGAAGGTATCGCTATTGCCAATTGCTCTGTAAATGAAGTATTTGCCCGCATCTTTAACCGGATCCCATGTAACTATTATTTCTGATAAATTTGTTCCCTGAGTTGCAGCTATATTTTCAGGTATCGCTTTCGATTTTATACTGCCTGCAACAATCACACTTTTTTCAGTCTCGATACCATTTGTATCCACTGCGGAGACTCTATAATAATTGAGCACTCGGGTGACAGAAGAATCCGAATAAAAGTTAATGTTTCCACCCACATTACCTGCAATTAAAAACATCCCCGAAGAATCGGCAGATTTATAAATATTATAACTGGCAGCGCCCTCTACCTGCTTCCAGAAAACCATTATTCTATCAACAATTACGCCTCTGGTGGCATTCACGCTGTCGGGAATATCAAGACTGTCAGTAATGAATCCGGCAGCAATATCGCTCATTTGTCCAGAATACCCGCTATCATTTACAGAAGCAACCCTGTAGTAAAAAAGTCCCTTTTTATTAGTTACATCTCTAAATAGTGTATCATTATTTAAAGCAATACTGACAAATATTCCATCAGATGAAGATGAGCGGTATATTCTATAAGCAGAAGCCTCCGGAACACGATTCCATTTTACCAGAACATAATCCGGATAACGCCCTTTAGAAGCCGAAACGTTTTTGGGAAACACAATCGAAGCGATTTTACTGACTGGAACCTGTAAATTACTGAATGCAGTTCCGTACTCATTTACCGATCCTACTCTGTAGATATAGTCGTCATAGTCAGGCAGTGAATCGATACAGCTGGTACTCTCCTGCAAAGGCAACTCCAATAAAAAACCTGAGCGTGCAGATCGTATAATTCTATACTTTTGAGCACCAGATACATTATTCCATTTCAACTGCGCTCCAAAACTGTTCCCTTCTCCATTGAGTCCGGTTGGGGGCAACGGAGGCTTTCCAGCAGGAGTTATACAAATAAATTCTTCACTATATTGTTCCCCGCTACGAAAATATCCTGTAAATTTTACAATATAAGGACAATTTACTTTGAACCCCTCTAGTTCAAATGTCACTCTTTCAGAAATTTGTATCGAAACAAGTGAGTCTTCGTGCTCACCAATATCGATAGTAATATAACTAAATGCCTGTAACAATGAACATTGAAGCGACCCGGTAGAATCCTTAAAAGAAAAATCGGTCCAGACTGGTAAAATAGACATATAAGCAGATACAACTTGCGGTTTCTTTATTGACGGATCAGCTAATGGATCTAGCGGGTTAAGTCGCTGTTTGACTGAGTCATCACGCATTGTACAATTAAGCACCTGCATGATAATTAACAATATAATGAAAACCAGAGATCTTTTTACTGAACTTCCAGAAGTAATCACACTCATTTTTTCCTCTTTTTACTTATCACCTGCAATTGAATCAAAAATCTGAATCTACAACGTTAAGAAACCTAAAATTTAAACGAAATAACTCCTCCAGCCAACCCTAAAGCACTTAAAGTATACAAAAAAGACCGCTGTCTCATTCTGGCATCGGTTTTTTCGGTCTGTAAAAGGTATGCCTGGTACGCAGCATCAGCCTGATGTTCATCCGCCTGCATATAATCGTTGAAAAACACCTTTTCTTTATCGAGACTCTTCCTTACAGAACTGTTGATAACAATACCTCCGGCAAATGCTGCCAGCGCGATAGTACCGAACGTTGAAACCCGTGCTATTTTTAATTTCCTTCTCACATTTTCACGTTTTAATGCTTCAGGTGGAGCTGCTGGCCCGCTTGATTGATACTCCGGTTGTGGTACTGTCAAAGAAACCGTGGGGGCACTGACTGAGAGTGACACTTTGGCAGTATCTGCGTCATTAATTGAATCCTTTTCCTGGTTGCTGATAATCACATCGGTGGCAGTATCTGTTTCAACTGTATCAGCCTGGGAAAGAATTACTGAAGAATCTGAAACCCTCTCCGTAACCTGTTCAACCAGTGAATCTATTATCAGGTTTTGGACAATCTCAGTAGATTCGGGTGCAGAAACAGAAGAATCTGAAGACGTTGCGATTGTATCAGGTGAAGGTAACCCAATATCCGCAGGCCGGGTAACAGAACTCTCAGCTGCAGCCGTACTTTCAATATGTGCACCATTAGATTTTAACAAAGTTGAATCGATACTCTTAAGAATTTTGTCGGTAAATTCAGCGGTCCTGATTGCTGTTATTCCAGGATTTTTCGGGAAATTATCCTGTTGCACAGTCACCACCACATTGTTAGGTACATCAATAACTTTTACATTGACAATATACATCATCGATGAGTCCAGATCTAACGATCCATGTATCAGAAAACGCGTACCGACAAGCCTTACGAGTTGTGACATGCAGACCTGTGTAGTACATGCATCGAGTTCACCCAAACGGGAATCCAGGAGAACACTTTTCAGATACCGGGTACTTACCGCATTATGCCCCCGCATCCTGAGCTCATTAATAAATTCATCCATGAATTGTTCCACTTCCACCTGATACAACTGTGATGCTCGCAATGGAAGGAAAACAAATGATAATGGAGTTTTGTCACGGGAAAGATCCTGAGCACCTGTGCAGAAAATTACCATCATAAAAATCACTATGATTTTGTGAATAAGATTTATTGAGATACATTTCCTTATATTACGGTTCATATACTATTAGTTCCTTTTTTTACCATTCTGAGTTCAGCGCTTAAGGTTCAAGGTTTTGAATTCATAGTTTCCTAACTCCTGAACCCTGAACCTCTGAACCCCGTACTCTCCTTGATGAAACATACTTTAAGCAACAATACTTTCACCACTACATTTTCAAATTTTGTCTGCATTCAAGATAATACGAATAGTTTCCTTCATAGATTTTAATCTGTCCATGATCAACCTCGAACACCCTTGATGTTATCTCCCGTAGGAAAAATCGATCGTGACTGACAAGCAGCAAGGTACCATCATACCGTTTTAACGCATTAAGAAGTACTTCCCGAGAGGTAATATCCAGGTGGTTAGTGGGTTCATCAAGAACGAGACAATTATACGGAGTTGATAGCAGATAAGCAAGAATCACCCTGGTTTTTTCACCGCCACTGAGAACCTTAACCTTTTTAAACACCTCATCACCCCTGAACAGAAATGCTGCCAGCAGGTTTCTGATTGTCCCATCATTAGCTTTTGGCAATTTACTTTGAACGATATTGAAAACAGTCTGATTCTCATCAAGTGACTCGATAGTACTCTGACCAAAATAGCCAATGGAAATACTTGGTCCAATAACAACTTCACCCGATGATGGAGGTGTCTGACCACAGAGTACTTTGAGAAATGTCGATTTACCGGCACCATTGACGCCAACAACAGCGATTCTGTTTTGACGATGAATCACACCGTTAAGTCCGGAAAAAACAGGTTTATCACTGCCATCAACGTTTTTCCAGCTTTTAGAAAGATTTTTTATAATAGCAACATCATTGCCGCCACGTTGAATTTCCGGTAGTTCAATACAGATTTCATCATCATCTACCATCAGTTCCACGCGCTCAATCTTTTCTACCATCTTGACACGAGATTGTACCTGCGCCGCATGACTCGCACGAGCCTTGAACCGTGCGATGAAATCTTCCTCTTTTTTAATCATGCTCTGCTGACGGTTAAACTCAGCTTCATTGTTCCGCCTTCTGATCGCTTTTTCACGTTCATAAAAGTCATAATCTCCGGTAAAGCAGATTACCTTACCCTGAGACACCTCAATGATTTTATTAACCACCCTGTTCATAAAATCACGATCATGCGTAGTCATCAGAATGGCCCCCTTGAAATTACGCAGCCACTCTTCAAGCCAAAGAATCGTTTCCATGTCAAGATAGTTGGTCGGCTCATCCATGAGGATAAGATCCGGATTTGCAATGAGTACCTTTGCAAGCGCAATTCTCATTTTCCAGCCACTGCTGAAATCTTCAACAGGTTTGGAATGATCAGCAGGCTCTATACCCAGTCCGGTAAGAATGACCTCGGCATTTGTTTCAATATCAAATCCGCCCAACTTCTCAAACTCTGTCTGGTCATCCCCCATTCGTTCAAGGACCTTTTCCATCTCCGAAGGATCAATCTCAGGATCACACAGTTTTTCTTCATAGATTTTTAGACGGCCGGCAAGTTCCGCAACCCGCCCATTCCCTGAGATAACCTCAAGCAACGCACTCCGTCCTCTCATCTCTCCCACTTTTTGTGAAAAGTAGGAGATTTTAACACCATTCTGAATACTGACACTCCCCTTATCCGGCTGTTCTTCACCAATAATCAACCGGAAAAAGGTTGTTTTACCAGCACCATTGGGACCAACCAGCCCCACTTTTTCACCAGGATTGATCTGAAATCCCACATTTTCATACAGTGGTACGCCGCCAGCATTTTTTGTAATATTTGATAAATTAAGCATTGCGGTAAAATAAAAGCAGTGAGCAATGGAAAGCAAATCGAAATAGTTCAGTGGTTCAGGGTTCGGCATTCAAAGGTTTAAAGGATTGAATGTTTGAGTCGATACTATTTATTCATTCAAAATTAAAAGAATTTTCTGGGATTTTCACAGTACCCGGTTCGGTACGTGTGTCGCGAGCAACGAGCCTGGTTCAACCGGGACTGCCGGGGCGTGTGTCACAGCTAGAAAATGCATGTTTTTACATTCAACCCCTGGAAATCAGTACTTCACAAACGGCACTGGAACGATCTTCCCATCAATATTGAAAAGCAATATATACATTCCATTGCTTAAACTCATATTATTTCCTAATGTGTAATCGAAATTTCTTACTCCAGGCTCAATCGCCTGTGAAGATAATACTTTTGCAACATTTCTTCCTGTATAATCAACCAGTCGTGCAGAAACAGTGCTTTTTTGTGGAAAAAACAATGAGATTTTAATCCGGTTTTCAGATGAAACACCGGCTGTAATATATAATTTCTTATTCAAAACCCTTTCTGCATCTTTATTATATTTTTTAATTCCAACAACCGGTTCTGTCGCAATACGCAGAATGGTTATGGAATTGGGTGGGAACTGTTGTTGAAATGAAGATGACACACCTTCGATCGTGCTTGTAACCGGAGCTACTTTTTGCGGTTGAACGAAACTGTTGGTATCATTTACACTTGCAGAGGTCATCAGAATCCGAACCCCTTTGTTTTGTACCTGGGTAACGCCCTGCAATTTAATCGTACTTGTTATTGTCAGTGTCGAAATATTCACAGCTTTGAGAATAACCTCTTTGGTTACAGTATCCTTGCTTGCAACATAGAACATCGGCCCGTTTGCACCGGCACCTCCAAGGTCCACCGGAAGCAGGATATGTCCTGTATTATTCGCAAACATAGCCTGTGTATAATAGGATGGTGTACAATAGGAGGTGTTATTATTGAAATAGATCAGATCCGGATCCCAGGGCTGTTCAGCCGGTTTTCCATTACAGTGGACCGCTCTGAAGAGTGGGGCATAGCAGGAGAGAAGAACAACATCACTGTTGCGTTCAAGTCCAGTCATAAAAGCAGCCTCAACAACCGCATTATGCAACATTTTAATAGTTGCAGTCCATGTTCCCGAAGCATATTCACCGGCAAAAACCTTTGGACCATTTCTATCAAACTTGTCATAACGGTGAGTGTTATTTTTAAACCAGTCGACATTCATATAATAGTGCTCATCAACAAGATCTATTTTGGCGGTTCTATTATAATTCCACAAGTCATAATACTCGGTGCTGGTAACATTTGCTCCGGCAGTTCCTATTATCTTTACATCAGGATATTTACTCCGAATAGCTTTGACAAACAGATCAGAACGAGGTTTGAACTCCTCCCCCCACTCCTCATTTCCTACTCCGATGTATTTGAGATTGAAAGGTTCCGGATGCCCGGCTTCAGCCCGTTTCGCTCCCCAGGTACTTGTGACAGGTCCATTGGCATACTCAATTAAATCAAGTGCATCATCCACCCAGGGCTGCATCTGATCCATAGGTACAACTTCATACGGAGTTTTAAAATGACAGGCAAGCCCTACGGGCAGAACGGGAAGTGGTTCAGCTCCAAGGTCTTCGCAAAGTTGAAAATATTCGAAATACCCCAATCCACAGCTCTGCAGATACCCCCAGCGGTTGGGAATAGTTGCCCTTGTTTCAAGTGGACCTATTGTCTTTTTCCATCGATATGCAGTTGCAATATTATTTGAATGAACAATACATCCACCAGGGAACCGGATAAAACCGGGTTTAAGATCTGCAAGACGCTGAGCAAGGTCCGCACGTAATCCATTAGGCCTGTTCTTAAAAGTTCTCTTAGGAAACAGCGAGATCATATCCATATCGATGCGACCGGTTGTATTAGTCAGAACTATCAGTCTGGCATTTATATCTGTCGAATTACAGGTAATTTCGGTTGAATATTTTGCCCAGGAATTGGTAAGCCCGGCAATTTTCGCACTTCCATACGAGGTTCCGTTTACACTCTCGATTTTTACTTCAAGAGTATCGATCTGACCTGAACTCCGCCGTACCCATATAGAAAAGTTGTATTTTTCATCTTTTTTGACAGGAATACCGCTGTAGCCACTATTAATCAAACCAGCCCCAGTGCCACCCTTTGTAACATTGAGCGAGATGAAATGATTATTTGCTGAATTGATAGGATTCTGAGTCGATACTCCCATACTTGCAGTAGCACCTCCCCGTTGTACCAGACTCCATGCGGTAGTTGGAGTAAAACCGGAACTAAACACATCGATATATTCGAATGAACGATTCTGGACCAGTTCGCCATAAAGTCCACCATCAGCGGCCCAGTTTATATCTTCAAAAAAGATCCCCCACAAAAGCGGACTGATCGCATAAGACGGTTTATCAACTTGAATGGTAGTAGTGGTTTGTGTCTGAGCAGCAAACACCCCAGGCTGAAATATCGTCAAAATAATCCCAGAGAAAGTGAGTTTTATCATTGTATACATAGATCGTTTGAGCATTACAATACCTTTATTCAAATGTTTATCTTATAAATCCTGACCTATTGACCTTCAATCTTCTAAAATACAGTAAATGCCGGTAAAGAGCCTAAAAAAAACGTAACAATTCACAGCCTCTTGAACCCTGAACCCTGAACCCTTGAACCTCTGGCAGAAACGCCCACGATTGATTATTTTTAGTCTTTGTTGTAATTGCATGATTCAAGGAGATATAAAAAATGAAACTATTCGTACCAGGGAGAATCTGCCTTTTTGGAGAGCACACCGACTGGGCTGGTGGGTATCGACGAATTAACGGTGCACTCGAAATGGGGTATTCCCTGATAAGTGGCACCAATCAGGGGTTATTTGCTGAAGTGAAACCGCACCCTTCGAAATTAATTTTCAGAACCACTTTGACTGATCAGGTTTTTGAGATACCGATGACCCGCGAAGCACTCCTTGAAGAAGCACAGAAAGGTGGCATATTCAGTTATGTCGCAGGTGTTGCCTATCAGGTGCTCACCCACTACAGAGTACATGGCCTTGAAATAAATAATTATAAAACGGACCTCCCGGTGAAAAAAGGTCTTTCATCAAGTGCGGCAACCAGTGTACTTGTCGCCCGCGCATTTAATAGAATATACGATCTTAAAATGACCATTCGCGGCGAAATGGAGTTTGGCTATTTAGGTGAAATAACAACGCCCTCACGGTGCGGCCGCCTTGATCAGGGGTGTGCCTATGGGGACCGGCCTGTGATGATGATCTTTGATGGTGATCAGGTTGATGTAAAGGAGATCGCTGTCGGAGACAACTTCTACTTTGTCATAGTTGATCTCTGTGCTGGTAAAGACACCCGTGAAATACTCAGTAAACTGAATAAGTGTTACCCCTTTGCAGAAAATGATCTTCAGCGGGGTGTCCAGGAGTATCTTGGTACTATTAGTGCATCAATTACAAAAAAGGCGGTAAACGCTATCGAAAAAGGTGATGCTGTCGCGCTTGGTAAATTAATGATTGAGTCTCAGGCAGCATTCGATCGCGCGTGTATACCAGCCTGCCCCACACAACTTACATCACCAATACTTCACAAACTCCTCTCATGGCCATCGATACAGTCACTTATCCTTGGAGGAAAAGGGGTTGGATCACAGGGTGATGGAACAGCTCAACTGCTCGTAAAAGATGAAGCAACCCGTGACAAAGTAATTGCACTTGTTGAATCAGAACTTAAGATGCAGTGTATGAAACTGACTATATCACCAGCAAAGAAAGTTCGAAAAGCAGTTATTCCGGCAGCAGGTTTTGGAACAAGACTATTCCCCGCGACAAAAGCGGTCAAAAAAGAACTGTTTCCGGTAATCGGTCGTGATGGCGTAGCAAAACCGGTTATTCAGGCTATTGTCGAAGAGGCGTTAAGTGGTGATATCGAGGAGATCTGTGTGATCGTTCAGAAAGGTGACCGGGCACTGTTCGAAGAGTATTTCCACACCCCACCGCCTGTCGAGCACTTTGCAAAACTATCCAAAGATGCACAAAAAACATCTAATTATATCAGTGATATTGGCCATAAGATAACGTTTATCGAGCAGGAAACTCAAAACGGATTTGGTGATGCAGTTTATTGCGCACGTGAATGGGTTGGCAATGAACCATTTCTTTTGATGCTGGGAGACCATCTTTTTGCTTCCTACACCGATACATCCTGCACTCGTCAGTTGCTCGAAGTATATGAAAAGTATGGAAGAAGTGTTGTTGGTCTGATGCTCACCCCCGCAGAACAGATTCGACATTTCGGTACGGTAACTGGGAACTGGGAAGAGAAGCAATCGGTCATCTCAATTACCGAATTTGCTGAAAAACCTGATGCACAGTATGCTGCCGAACACCTGCGAATTGAAGACCTCCCTGATGATCAGTACTGTACGGTATTTGGTCAATATGTCATTTCACATCGGATATTTGAATTCCTTGAAGAAAATATCACTAAAAACATCCGGGAAAAGGGTGAGTTCCAATTAACCTCGTGCCTTGACAAGTTGCGTCAGGAAGAGGGATTCATGGGATATCTTGTTCAGGGTAAGCGGTTTGATATTGGTTTACCTCATGCGTATCTGGAAAGTATCATGGAATTTGCTAACTGGAAGCATGGATGTTAATAATTTCTTAAACTGAACAACCTCGTAATCACACTCAGTATCGAATTTAAATAAATACATACTGAGTGTGATTACTCTTTTATTTGCCTTTTAATTTTGAAATATCCTGCCATAGCCAGTCCAAACAAAAGGAATTTTCTTTTTATTAAGAATTGTTGCCACTGTTGGTTCTCGTGGTGGCAAAAGGTGCCCGTATTCTTTGCCGTCTATTTTTGCGTATGAGAGCAGAAAACGACTTTCTGTCCTACCAGTTGAATCAATAAATTCAGCCCCTATCACGCCAATATTTTTGCCATAATAGTTCCTTAAAAACAGCTCATAATCACTCCTTTCTAAAAGGAATGTTTCACTGAACTCTCCGGCGAATGTCTTGTAATTATTTACATATGAATAGCTGTAATAAAAACGTTGTCCATAGGTATACCAGGAATAACCATCTGCTGGTTTTTCCTGGCAATTTTTTAGTTCCATAAATGGAGTATCTATAGCGGTAAAATTACAAAATCCATCCTGCAAAAACAAATAAGAAGTGTCGGAATACATTCCATAGGTATTAACTTCAATAAAAACTTCCCTGCCGTCTTTCCTGAATGTTTTTCCTATTATGGCATAATTATCCACGAAGCTATCCTGTTCGTGCATCAATTGCCGCATATCACCAACATGTAATGGTACATAGGTATACTCCTGCAATTGTGGCTGATTCACATTACAACTAACAAGATATAAAATCGCTGCTAATAACAGTAGTTTTTTAGTGTTCACTTTTTAAAACTCCATCTGTAAAAAATTATTTACACTCTTAACAAAGTAAAGACTATCAAACATAATATACCATTTAGTTAAACTTGAACTAATACCGTGCATGTACAACGCATTCCCATTTTCATCGAATCTGTATTCTATCACAGTAGTATCATTATCATTGGTGATGTAATAAAAAAATTTGGTATCATTATACCAAATTCCATCAATATTATAAGTAATTCCAGGGCATTCGATGCTACATCCAGGAGTTGTTGAATTCAGTGTACCTAAAATATATGGTGTATCAATACGAATTATATTGTTAATCCCATTGGTAATATCAACTTGCTTCCAGACTCCATTGAAAAAGCTAGGAGGGTTATTTTCTGAATTATTTAAGCAAAAACAAAAATGTAACAGCAAAAACATTAAAATAAACTTTTCATTTTTTTGCATCAAACATATCTTTTTTAATTGTTAATAATATTAAGTTTTACATTTTCGATTCTCATATTTTACGGCCCCATTTAGTTAGAAAGGAATCATTTTTCAAACAGTTTTATTTTAACATTTACACCAAGAACACTGTTAGTTGTTTCACTTTCCCACCGCTCTCTAGAACCAATACCACTTTGATGCAAATATAGTTGAGAATAAGCATTCACCGATATACTCTTTGAAAATGAATTATTCTTTGCTGTTTTTAATGTAAAAATGATGGTCGTATCGGTTGTATTTTGAGCAAATGAAACAACCGGCATTAAAAATAACAGAAATAGCCTATTCATAATTTTTTTTCTCTAAAATCATTAATACAGCTTTACAATACGCACCATATTCATGTAATGCTCGGCCGAATTAAATTAATTTGTGACTTTCCAGAAATGGTAATCTTCCCAACTATCTTTACTATATCAAGATAATTTTTCTTTGTATTGGAGTCAAGTATAAACTAAAAAATGTAAAAAATGGTCACATTTCCTGATCGGCTGATAAATACCCTCATCTGCTCCAAATTCCAGTGATCAAACCTGCTTACACAGTTGAATGTCCCCTCTCCATTAACATTTTTTGTACTGTTCCAAACTTCCATCGCAACAATTTTGTAGCAAAATTTCCATCAACTACACCTTAGCCACATTTTTATTTCAGGAATGGAATTTGCATAATTATCCCGCAAGAATACAAAATATAGCAGGTTTATCGTTATATATACTTTCACAATACGATGAAACACGGTATGTACCTGCTGGCTTATTAACTGGAGATTCTATGAAAACTATTACTGGTACCCTCCTTATCATCGTGGCTTCTATTCATTACTCTATCGCACAAATATCACCAGCAGTAGCTGCAAACATGAAATTTGCGTTTGAAGAAATCTCAACGCTCTTTACCAGTAAAACAGGACTCAAAGTAACACCGGTCTATGGATCTTCCGGTAAGTTGGTAACACAAATCCGCAACGGTGCACCCTTTGATTTTTTTGTATCGGCCGACGTAGGTTTTACTGATAGTATT
>JBNKZD010000213.1:0-18243 GCA_050301235.1 Chitinispirillaceae bacterium
TCACCCTGGCAAATGCCCATTTCTCATCTGTAGTTTGCCAGGCCACCACCGCTCCTACTGTCAAGCCATGTGGCCTGTCAGTCAGAATCACATCACTGCCATTGATCCAGGGATATTTTCTCCAACGTGAAACCGTCCGAAGGCGACATGTACTGCGGGACCAGCTTTTCCACTCCTGCGCATATGGCCAGCCGCCTAACGACATTTCTCCAGTCGTCTCGTCAATAGTATTAATGCGTACCGCGCATCCTTCATTTTTCGTCTTATTGACAATAACCGCAAGATCTCCGACTGCCGCCAGCGGCTTATTGAGCGCCCGCCAGGGTGAAGGTGAAATGTTGTCTAGCAGACTTTCTGAATTATCATTGTTTTTCACCTTCAAATTACTGAAACGGGAACTGATATACACATCCCGGAGCGTCTCGAAAATGATCTGCCTGCCACCGTTTGGCTCCGTATACCGTACCTGCAATCCCTTTTTCACCACACCTTCGACATCAGGCTTGGCTTCGAGGATAAGTGTCGTGGTTGCTGAGAGCGCTGGTGCCGGCGTATACCCGGTAGTCTCAACAAGCCGTCTAATATATTCCCACTGTGTTGCAGTACGCAGGTACGATTCGTTTGCATAAGCATTGATGTGACCAGTCAGAATGTGGCATGCACGTGTGAAGGTACGTACAATCTCCCATGCATAATCTGAACTGTATCCCTCGTATATCTTCACAAGACTGTTGTTGTACTCATACTCGAATGACTCCCTGTCAGCTTCATCGTTTTCCGTAGCAGGGATTTTTGAATCCAATTCTTTCCATGAAGGAAATTTGATTTTGAGCTGCTGTCGCATCTCTTCAAGAAAGGTCGCTGCATTGCCGTCGATGTACTCCATCTTTCGGAGTCCGGCTCGATTCCATCGTGTCAGGTCCTTTATATCACTCATGCACTCCGGCCTCCGGTAAAATCAATGGTGAGACTGCCATTCTCTTTATGGTCGGGATCATTATCGCACACAGCATATTCATCCGACGCCACCGGAACAAATCCCTGACTAGTGCAGTCAGCATAACGATCACCGCTTCTGCCGAACCGTTTGACATCAACATGTATGACGCCGTCAATCGCAGTGAGCTGCTGGTAGATGTCACCAAGCCGCAGGTCCTGTCCGAGACCGAGGCCACCGCGTCTGAAAAAACCGGTAGGTCCCCGTCCAAGCACCCTGACAATTTCAGTCCTGATCTCAGAACGGAAGTAAGTATGTTCGAGATGCACGGTAAACGATAGATCGATACTGGCTTTCAGAGCGTCACTGAGAAAAATCCGTTGTCCGGCTATGCGGTATTTATCAACTACAAATTCAAGTAATCTCCTCATTGTCGGTTTCATATCCAGCGAAGGAAGGTAAATCCCGTTTTTCGAATGATACGTTTCGATTTTTTCTTTCATATAGTCGATAGTCTGTTGTTTGTTCGTCCCAACACTATCGAATTTAACATGATCGTCCAGTTTCATATCATTCCACCCGCATACAGCTACCATTATTGCCGGTCGCAATCCGTTCCCTGCAACGATCACATCCGCCTGTATAACGAGCGGATGACTTTCGATAGTGCGTTTTATATCGGCAAGTGATACCATACGCTGTTGAACGGTAAGGTGAGCGGGAGCAGCAAGACGGTCATGCTCCATCAGGAAACGATTGTTCCATCGCTTAAAGATCTCCTCTTTCGACAACTGGTTACCGCCCTCATCGGCAAATCCATCATAGCCGATAAGCCTGAGCCACCGGTAGAGTGATTCCTGCTTTTGTGCGCTCTGAAGAAAGCCCTCGCTCAGTGCACGGTCCGCCATATCAGAAAGTCCGTCAAGTGCAGCAGCGAGCGCCTCGATAATGGTCACCTCCACATCGGCGGCAGTCCAGCGTTTACGTTGCGGAAACCGGGTCATAAGTTCCTGTAACATGAAATCGCGAAACCCTGTGAAATCCCTTGCAGTCCAGTCAAAATCGTTACCGATACCGGGCAGGGGTTTTGGAAGGTCGACCGTCCGTTTCCCAGGATCCGGTGAACTGTTACTAAACTTCAGTGTGACGGGTGGTTTATCTGCCATTGTTTCCTCATGCTACAAAGGTTTCTTTACACTGTATACCTAACGTAGTCAACTGATACGCTATCGATAATATGAGATTCTCCTCTTCACCATTCACCTCGACCTCGAGGGTTTGGGGATCAACCTCACCCTGCAACGCTTCACGCAGTGATGATACAAGACGTTTACGGGTAACTTCCCAGAGTGCATTGTTGTTGGGTTCAAACACAAGACTTTTAATACCGACACCGAATTCGGGTCTGAAAACCCGTTCCTGTGGCGCTGTAAAAAGGACCATCTCAATTTGCTGTCTCACGTGATCCATCCGCCTGCACACCGCCGGATTGTCATCGATCCTGAATGGAAACGACAGATACTCGGGATCATCCAGAAGATTTCCTGCTGTGGTAGTTTCATTAATATTCATTATGTATATCCTTATCTTTCATGTTTTCCGTTTATCACATCGTTCAAATAGTCGTTACCGTTGTTGATAGTGTTGACAGTTCACCCTGAGGAATTGGTGGAGAGGTTGGACCTCCGACAATTGGAGCAACGGTATGGATATGACTCATGAACATCGAGACGAAACTCTGTCCCTTGACCACCGGTTCCCCACCCTCACCGCCGAGATTCACTGAAGCGGCACGCAGTACGATTTTACCACTGTCAATTTTCACACCGGAAGCACTCATTTCCATTGAATTGCCATTGACATCATCGATTTTTGTGCCGTTTCTATCAAGAGTAACCATATTCCCCTGATGGTCTTCGACAACAATCTCTCTTGCCTGCGCATCAATCCGCACTGTACCGCCGGCTGCATCGGACAGTTCAATCCTTCCCTGTTCATCAATAAGGATTTCTGCATTTGCACGATGATGTATCCTGATCCTTTCCTTATTCTTCTCATCGTCAAACTGGAGGATATGCCCTGAAGGAGTACGCCAGAGTCGTGTCGACGGAGGCTTGCGCGAACCCTCCGTCGGAACGTGATCAGGGAGTTCCCAGAGTACACCTGTCCAGATCGGCCGTGAGATATCACCTTCCTCAAATTCAACCCAGACCTGCGCCGACTTCTCCGGAATCGCGAAAAAACCATAACCATTACCACCAAAAGGAAGACAGGGAAGGGCCCAATCACTGATCTGATCGTTCAATACTGATGGAACAGAAAGTTTTAGTCGACCAAGCTTCTCGGGATCTATATTATCTTCTACGAATCCACGGTATTTGCCGTAATACCTTTGATCAACTTCCTTTGCTAACCGTACCAGTGTTTCTTCCATAGTTTTCTCTCTTTATGACCGGAATATATTACAATCCATAAAATTCTTGTTTTTTGTACATTGTCGGCTACGGCCAGGTTGTTTTTGTCTGACCTGACGCCCTGCCAATAATTTTAAACTGCTGCCGATAGCCCTGAAGGGAAAAAAGATGTGTCACCTCATCAACGTAATAGAGTCCGTCATACATTTTTCCAGCACCATCGATCTTTACCGGTTTATAAGTCTTAAGCACATGACCGTAAGCTGCTCCGTCAAGTTCTCCTTCGGCAACCACCTTAAAAGCATTCTGGTCTGCAAGTGCCTGCGCTCGTGCTTCAACTTCTACATCGTTTGCCCCGAAAGGACGGGGGATATACCACAGAAACGGTGAAGAAAGTTCATTGCCGGTATCATTGGATGAATCTTCTTCGCTACGGTCATCAGAGGGTTTCCTGATAATCGTAATCCGGTCCGGCCCGGATCTTTTCATGACCGATCTGATGGCTCCGATACTGTCAGGCTTATGACCATCATGATTTATATTCAGTGATACACAATTGGTTGATGAACCTGCATATACCATAATCGTCGGTTGTGCTTCAGAATCCCAGGAAGGTTTATGAAAGTGAAGTATTTTATCCCTGACATAGCATTCAAAACCGTTAGCTTCTGCACGTGCTTTCAGAAAAATAATCGGTGTACTGTCCTGATGAAGACGACGTGTATGTTTTATACCGGGGTGTGTTTCACAGCCCAGATCGTAACGTTGCGCGATCTGTTCGGCAATATTGCCATCACTGATTTCAATACTGTCACCACCCCACACTGATTTTAAATGCTCACGATCGAGCAGCAATGATTCATCCTGGATTTCGACGATTGTCTGTGCTGACTGTATCTCCTGCGGGTACTCACACTTCACTTCCCGGATATATCCGCGAAGTACCTCTTCGTGGTATTTCCCGAAATATGCATCAATACGAATGTGTCGCCACGGTTGAAAGAGACCCGAATCCTGAACGACAAAATCACCGTTTTCAAGCCGGAAGGTATCAAAAACAATACTGCCAACATCTGCCGCTGTTCTTGACATTGTCACACGTACTTCCCGTATCAGATTGTGAAGTAAAGGTGTTTTTGACGATTGAGCCCGGTCATCAATTGACTTATTATCTATATATATACGGCATTCAACCGGTGCTTGCTGTTCTCCTGCCATCGTCACCCCCTCCCTGCCTGCATTCGACTGTCTGTTGACGGGATAACTATTTTTTGGCCGGCGAATTCTTCAAGCGAAAATATTCCATTACACTCAATATGCGGATTAGCATCGAGAATGTACCACCATGCGGCAGGGTCGTTGTAAAAATGAATTGCCAGAAGATCAAGACGATCCCCCGGTTTGATAGTATATTCGATGACTCCCCGGAGCCTGGTGATCCTACGACCGCGAAGTCCGTCAAAAGATGTACCGTCATTTAAAGGTGTAATGAATTTCCCGGACAGAGAATAACGTGAATCAGGAAGAGACATAATTTATGCTCCATTTAGTAAAGTGTTTACATTGGTCATGACTGATTGCCCCATATGTTTCATGGCATAGGCCAGGCGCCGTTTACGCTCGACTTCATAGAACGGATTCGTACTCTCGATCACCTGAAGAGTCAATGATGCCTCTGCACGGTAGGGATGAAGTGACGGGAGAAACTCCTTACCTTCGATCTGTGCCTGCGTCATGAAAACCGGCAGCACCTGAATCCCCCATTTGAAAAGCAATACCGGCGAAGATTCCTGACGTGAAAAGGCTTTCGGAATATCCGCACCGAGTGACGAAAGAACACGGGCACCTTCCGCAAGCTGATTTCTTGGTTCCAGCATCGAGTAGATGATATCGATTTCCGGTTGTACGCCGAAAAATGAAGCGGTTTCATCACCGACATTCATACGATCGGTCGCATCGAGCAGGATGGTAATAGTCATCTGTTCCGGTTCAACCGTGACTCCCTGTGATGCACGCTGTGTATCGGATTCGGTCGAGAAACCGTATCCACCGCAACCCTTTCCATCTCCCCTGCGAGGGATAGTTGCCGTACGGGTTCGTGATATACTCTGTGGGTTAAATTCAAAGTTTAGCATGAGCGGAGGTATTTTTAAGCAATATTCGATAAGCATACCCCGTTCAAGCACCATTTGAGACCATGCTGATCTTCCCATTACGTTCTATTCCTTCCAATATGACGTGCGATAGCTTCAGCGGCTGCATCAGCCGTAAACTGCATGGAATGATTTACTGGTATTTTTATTTTGATATTCTTATCAGAAGATTGAAATGTTGTATTGTTTCCTATTTCATAATTCATTTTTTCAGCGATACTTTTTGCTGTTCGTTGCGCAAGAATCTTCGCTTGATTTGACATACCTGCCGGAACACGAATAGACAAACAATCAATTTTAATATTCATTTATTCTCCTTATTAAGATACACTGCTAATGAACCAAGCATTTTTGGAAGTACTTCTCTTCCGCTTTTTTCGAGTTCATCCCTGATCGCACAGGCGAGTATTCGATTGGTGATTTTATCACCGGTACCTGCTGCAACAACGGCCGCCTGAAGTGCGGCATTTCGGATCTGCCCACCTGTAAGGACGATATCGCGTGCTATTGATGCTTTATTGACATTTCGGCTGACAGGCATACCCGCAGTTAAAAACAACTTCCAAAGACTGGTCCGTGCCTTTATATCAGGCAGTGGAAAGTCGGCAACCACATGAAATCTCCTTGCAAATGCAGCATCGATATGTTCTCTGAGATTACTGGTAAGAATGCATAGTCCGCTATGACGCTCTATACGGGCCAGAAGGTGACTGACCTCAAGGTTCGCATACCGGTCACGAGCTTCCCGTATCTCTCCGCGTTTTCCAAACAGGCTGTCAGCCTCATCAAATAGCAGCACCACATCATCACCCGCCGCTGCGTCAAGAAGTGCATTGATGTTTTTCTCCGTTTCGCCGATATACTTGCTGACAAGCATACCAAGGTCAACCCGATAAAGTGGCTTGTCTAACTCGGCTGCCAAGGCCTCAGCTGCAAGACTCTTTCCGGTGCCCGACGGTCCGCAAAAAAGTGCAATGGGTCCCCCATCGATTCTCCCGCCCCAATGTTCGATTTTTTGAGAAAAAGTACACCAATAAAGTAACTCCCGTAAACGCCGCATGCATGACGGAGGGAGTACCAGATCGCCAAGCTTAGCACGGGGTTTTATCAAAATTGCACCCGGTATTTTTGATGGTCCCGGTTGAATACCCAGCAGGCGTGTCTTAATGCGCGCAGATGGTTTGATTGGTTGAAACATCCCCCTTTGCTCAATTGAAACTAAACCGTTTTTCACAAGCGCCCCTGAATCAGAGACTAACCATTCAAGTTCTGCAGCCATGCCTTCATCCATACAGAACAGCTCCCGTATGAATGCCGGTGTCGGGTAGTGCGAGGCTGCTCCTGTCTGAAGTTCATACATCATCCAGCCAATACGCGGTTCAGCATCGGGAGCACATACACATGCGATAACATCCTGCTCAATCATAGTCAATTGATAATCATTGATCAACCCACTCCATGGCTGCTGGGCACGGTTTTCCATAACTTCCTTATGCTGAGTTTCAAGCCGCATTCTGTTGTCGTCACTGATACAACGCCCGGCACGTGTATCTCCAACCAGCATGCAGAGCAGATGCATCCGTTCCCATTCTTTCATGAGCATTGTTGCGTTTATCATTCAGTCTGCTCCGTGATGGTCAGTAGAATAGGATTGCTTAGACATTCGATTTTCTTACCGTCTGAAAGCCTGGTCCAAGTACGCTTTGCATAAAGAAGGATATGTCCTTTATTGATATCAAATGACAATTCATTGTTTCTCTTAGAATATACTGCACGAGGATCTATTGAATCGGAATCGATAATGACTTCTCCATTCATTGTTTCTGCTTTTCCCCAACCCTTGTTCTCCTCCCACATTTGGCGCATGATGCACAATTCTTTCGTAGTACTATCCGAGGTCTTTCCTGCAATAAGAATAGTCGCCTTTGTCGTTTCTCTGCTTTTTATAAGAAGTGTCGATGCCGGGTAGCCTTTTTCATCCATGAAACTGATATACGGAGACCATCCGGGATCGTTACCGTTAATAATTACCGGTGCAATAACAGGACTTTTTACAGACAGTTGAAATCCGCTTTGGGGTAGTGAAATATAGTCCAGATGCGGTTGAGTAAGTACCCCGATTCGCCCTACAACACCTCCTCCGGGCCGTGCTCGTTCTTCAATGGGTATGGGCAGCAGTGCTATTTCATATGCAATAGATGGATGATATGAAATTTCCGATTGTGTTGCCCAGATCTTGTTCATCTCGTCGGTGGTAATCTGTTCGGGAATGATTTGCAATCTGGCTGCAAGTTCAGGAGATGTAGGTGTGGCACCCTGAGGCAGGTAAAGCATAGGTTGTTCGTTTAGCCGCCGTAAAATATGTCCCAGTATACGGAGGTCCATCTCACCGGCAGTGAGTTTATCCTCTTTTTTAGCAAACGATGTCAGAAGACAGTGTAATTTTACAAAAAGGGGATCTTTACAGGTACTATCCGCCGGATAACTGCCGTGTTCGATTTGATAGACAAAAATATTGACGATATGCATCGGATCGGTCTGGGCTGCCGGGGCTGCAATAGCGGCAGGATGGCTGATGGTGATTTGAATGTTCCCGGCGGCGTTCTCTGAAAAACAACCATCGAGATGTTCACGCAACGCATTTACAGCCATGGAGATTGCTGAAGGTCCTATCATGAAAGCCTCCGGAGATAGTATCTACTCGCTGAAGATCGTGGCTCGGATCTCTTCAGAGAAGATGATTGTTGCATCTGGTGCGTCGGCTGTTCCACAACAACCTCGATTTTTCCTATATGGAGAATCTGGTCGAAAGTTTGCCGGCTGGTTTTAGCTCTCTCTGCCTGAAGTATATCATACTTGTCCACCATCATGTCAGCTGCTGATAATTTTAACTTTTGATTTTTTATCTGTTCGCGATTCGGACTGACATTTAGCTGTTCATCCAAAGAAGCATCACTGATGTATTTATTTACTGATTCAGCCATTTTCTGCAGAGGTATTTGTTTTTCATGAACCAAAAGAGAGTTGTCGGAAAAGATTTTTTGCTGAAGAGAGTCAACTGAATCTGAAGGCAATTTACCCTGGGTCAAAATAGCGTTTTCGTGGTCAACAGTATATTGCTGCATGTCTATTTTTTCTGATCGCCCGCCTTTTGCTGCATTATCAGAGTGATTTGAAGATTTTATCTGGCAGGAATTATTCCCGCCATCAGCCGTATTTTTACTGAACAAAATTGGATCATAGCCTTCAAACTCTTGCGCTATTCCAACATTATTATCAATCGCAATAGATGGATGAACTGTAGTTTTATCGTTTTGATCAAGCGCCAGGCGCAAAACTACTGGATCTTCCACATCATCTTGAGTTTTTTTAGAATCTTCTGCAGCAGGTTCGACAAAAGGTCTAAGCATTTCCGTACCCACAAAAGCCTTTTCATCATTTGAACCAGGTAATGGCAGCAGAGCTTGTTTTGTCTGCCCGGATGCCTTAATGTAATCCATTTTTATTGGTGTTAATGAATTTTTCGGCTCAAATTCATCGTTATCAATAATATTGTTTTGTTTCCGGACTGGTGGTGGAGTTTTATTTTCGAGTAAAAGTGATTCCGAAACACTTTCTTCGATATAATCACCATCTCCCGATGCATTTTCCATCCCTCCAATACAAAAATCGGATGATATACCAATTATTTGTTTCGATTCTGCAATAATTTCATATAAATATCCATTGTTGTCAGCCATGAAGCCCCCGATGCCGTTCTATCATCTGTATATACATACGTCGTCGCTGACGGGAAAGCATTAGAATTCGCTCTTCATCCCAGTGATAATTCATCGCTATTAAATGCACCTCCTCAAAAAGCTGTTTTACATTTCCAGCAATATCGCTGCATACATCATAATTGACAATCTGTCGACATGAACATCCTGGGCATACAGCATCAAGTCGCGTGACAATATCTGGAGATGCATCTTCGATCAATTTTTCAATTTGTGCGATACAGCGTTCGTTCATTGTATCGATGTGCGAATACAGCTCTTCATTAACATCCGTATCAACAATACACCTTTTAAGAATTTCCCTTCGGTCAATATTACCGGTTTGCCGTGCTATCCAGCAATGGTCTGCTCCATTAAGTAACCGGAACTTTACAATATTCCTGTTGATTTTTGTTGAAATAAATGGATACGTTGATGCAGCCTTCTTAACTGGAATAGACGAACGCTGCAAACTTATATCGAACATCGATCCACACTCTTTGCAACGGGTCGTGATCCACATCTGATCTCCATGCAATTGCTTTGCTATCTGAAGCATTATATACCGCCGGTCACCAATGGAAAGTGATTCTGCAACCGATGCATTAAACTGCAAATTCTCAATCGTATCCACCGCAGCAGTCAGAATTGCAGATGTGTATTGTGGTATCGACAGTTTACAGGTGTTTGCATCGATAATACGCTGTTCAAACAGGCCTGATATTGGATGTAAAACGACATTTCGTAAAATACGATTATTTGATGGAATCCCGCCTGGCAAAGTAATAAGAGATTTCAGTGAAATTGGCATCATGGTACATTAATCAGGTCTCAGCTGGTTCCGGAATTGCACGGTCGCGTTCCCAACCCTCATGTTCAAGCTTAATCGTCTGTATGCCGATAGTACTGGTTGATCCCGCATCAAAATCAGGTAATGCCTGGTATTCTGAAATCCATGCTCTGAATAACTTATAAGAGATTGCGACACTGCCCTGCAGATTGAGTACATTGATTACTATGTCTTTACGAAAATCCTTGAGCGACATTGCTGCATCCCCCTGGATGTTGTTGACTTTATTTGCCCAGTCCTCAAATACCGGATCATGTGTCAACCCCTGTTCAAGCGTAACGGGTTCATATTTGGTACTGCCCGGCATTTTGCGCTCGTGAGTAGGATCTCCAGCGGTTCGCCATGAAACCGTTTCAGTGTTTTTTTTAAGAGCGGTCATTTTTCGCAGGCCCGCAACGGGTTTACCGTCAATCAAGACCTGAAATTTAAAAGTCCGATACGGATCGTGCCGGTGTGTGTTTACCGGAAACATAGGTGCTGGCATATATTATCTCCTTTAGTTTTGTCCGACTTTTTGTTGAATACGAACAATGACAAATTCTGCCGGTTTTAAGGCTGCAAATCCGACTAGAACTATTACCTGACCAGAATCGATATCTCCCTGAGTCATGGTGTCGTTCAAACCACAACGTACATAATAGGCGTCTCTCGCCGTCTTGCCCGCAAATGCCCCTGCACGAAACATACCGTTAAGGAACGACTCAATGTTGAGCCTGAGTGATGACCACAACTGCTCATTATTCGGTTCAAAAACCGCCCATTGGATACCATTGAAAATACTTTGTTCTATGTAAATAGCAGTGCGGCGGACGGAGATGTATTTCCATTCAGCGTCACTCGAAAGAGTGCGGGCACCCCATATGACTGTTGAGCCATTGATTTTTCGGATGACATTAATGCCGGCGCTGTTAAGGTCTTCCTGCTGAAGATTGGTAACCTTCTCTGTGAGATCCTGTACACCTGAAAGTTCAGTCTCCATACCTGCAGGTGCTTTCCATACACCTCGAAGTGCATCAGTGCGAGCCCAGATTGCAGCGGCAAATGATGAAGGAGGAATTGAACATTTCTCTGCAGTATTCGTTGCAGAGGGAGACATTACTTTTATCCAGGGGTAGTAAAGTGCAGCATAATTGGAATGAATAGATATACTTGAAAGAAGCTCCTGTTGATTTTGCTCTTCAGGAGGATCGATAATTACCATACGATTCTTCATTATCCGGCAATGCTCAATGGCACTATCTATTATACTGTAGGTATCAGGCAAGGTTATACCTGGTAAAAGCAGTATATTTATATCCGGATAGGTAATCAATTTTTCAAGTGCACTGTTATAACTGTCTTTTTTTATCGCAGGGTCTGCATCGATACCATGATCAAGGTTTTCGTAAGGAAGAGCTGCAGGGATTAAATTTTGGGTTCCCTGAGTTCTGGTGATTTGTTCAGGTGTTCCATCATCTTTTACAAACTTTAATATACAGCCAAGGTCCGTTTCTTTTTCTGGATTTATATATTTGGATTTGACAATATCAACTGATGACCACGATACTTCTCCACTACCCGAAGTGAGTGTGAAACTAATATCTCCATTTGCGACATCGGATGTAATCTCCACGTTTTTATACCCATCTGCACTATCAGCCATCCTGATCGCAGATTGAAGTGAGTTACAAAATGTATCTATGTCACTATAGGTAGCATTAGTGGTTTTCGGCAGTTTTATTATTCGATTACCTGAATAATCAATATTAACAGTTATAACCAGATCTTTGGTGTTCAATTTGTCAAGTATCCCATTTTCATCCTGGCATGCACTTTTAATAGAGCCCTTTGAAAATAGGCCTTTAAAATTTCTACCGTTGTAATAATCCAGGGTAATAAGTTCAGATGCTTTCAAAGTATTAATACAATACCTATCGCTCTTTTCATTAAAGTTAATACTATTGAATTTTTCAACTATATTATCAGCATTATCTTTGCATACTATCAAATTGAAACTGTAAGTATCTATTTTTTGTACTTTTACCAGGATGGATTTTCCTTCCTGTCCATCAAATTTAGCTGAAATTTTTAAAATCGGTTCATCAGCAGTTTCTCCGTTGTCTCGTTTCAAATTTTTAAATGCTGATTCAGCTCCATTTCTTAGACGTATTATATATGCTTTTCTGCCACCATTGCTAAAGAATGTATAGACTGCCAAATCCATCTGGTTTGCTAAACTACGCTTCCCGAACTTTTTTTCATACTCATTCCAACCATATACCATCACAGGTTCATCGTCAACAGGCCCACTCATCCCGGTAAATCCGATAAACGCAGCGGTCGAAGTTCCCACGCCTTCAATAGGCCGAACTCCACTTGATAGCTCCTCTATATAAACTCCCGGATATTTGTATTCAGGCATACTTGCTCCTTTCATCAAATCAGGATTTTATAAATTTCTGTCTTAAACATCTGACCAACAGAAAATTTGACTGACATGTATTCTGGCAATTTTCTCAAAAATTCAATATAAATGCTTGGTTTAACAACATACAACTATTACAACAATGTCTTACAAAAATTTATCAAGTTTTTTGAATTTTAACTTCAGCAATAGATAAATTCCTTTTTTATTTTTGCGTAGATTTCACTTAAAAATTTATTAATACCGATCCTTACAAGCGCCTGAACAATTGTTCTTATTGTACTGGAATATTTATTCTCCATCATGGTCTATTGCAATTTCCACAAACTTAACATCCAGATATTTTACTCTCAAAATGTTTTTAAAGAAGCAACCCTAAATCTCTCGTTTTTAAATAACTTTAACTTCAGAAGCATAATATCCAAGCATTTTTTATTTAAAGAAACAAAGGGCAAATGGGATTGAACGAAATTTAGTATCACAAATACAACATTCCGCCTCCTTTTTTATTACGACCACCCTACATCTGACAATATGTGCAAAAACACTTGTATTTGGAAAGCAAATACGTAGATGCTGTTACCGAAAAGTAATATGAAATTTTTCGTGCAGTATCCTTACCAACCTTTTAGAAATATCTCCATTTCCGTTAAGTTGATTTAACTCAGCTATAATAAATGGTCTGTACATGTCAACAATAGCAAATGCTCTTTCTATTACTAATGCACCATTGTCGATATGGCAGACCAGGAATGGGAAAAACTGGAGCTGGAATCAGCGTACGTTAAAAAATGTCAGTTGAAGTGGGCTGCATTGATCAAGGTAGTTTATGAGGTGGATCCTCTCAAGTGCCCCAAGTATGGTGGGACTATGAAGATCATATCATATATTGAATATGACGCTACGATAAAAAAGATACTGCAATTCCAAAAGGTGGTTTCTAATTTTCCAAAAAAATTCATCGTAATAGTAGTATCAGCCCCAATGCAAGTACTATTTTAAACTCATAAGTTAAAAAAATCAAAATGTCTATCAGCTAAATAAGAATACCCCGGTAAAAAGGGTACGCCGCAAGAGGGATGAGTCATTTATTCCTAACACAACGGACAGAATTTCCACAATCCTTGTTGTTACCGAAGCTGCCCAGATTCTCGCGATCATAATTAAAACAGTATTCGGGATCGGTGGTGGTTATATTGGTGGTATATTTGCACCTCCTCTTCAATTTGAAATTTACAGAATTCAGCGATTCTATTTTCTCGAAAAATTTATTATAAAAGAGATTTTTAGGGGCTTGCTGCAGCCTACTTCTTGCTCCTCTGTTTATAGTATTTCCCATTTGGGAAAAATCATGCTGGTTTTTTCCCAGCTTCAATTACAATGGTTCTTCAAGAAGAAACCAATCTCTTGAACGGTTGGAATCCCTACCTAAAAAATGTATACAAAAAAAATAAATAAATATGATTGTTTTTGAATAATTGCTTATATTACATTAAAAATAGGATGTAATTATTGGTTTTGTATACCAAAATACGATATAACCATCATTTGTCCGACATACTGCAATTTTTAAGGAGGAGTGGCATGTGTAAAAGTATGGTTTTTCTATTGCTAAGTTTAAGCGTTTTAACAATTAATGCCCAAAATATAAACCTGTACGGAAAGATTACTAACACGGACGGAAATGCCGTCCCTTCCGCTGTTGTTGAACTTATCAAAAAGGGATTGAGGGATACGACCGGTGAGAATGGTGTCTACTCGTTCAGCAGTGTCGGTGTTATTCATCTGTCGGGAATATTTAGCGCTATCCAGCAGATGTCGGTGAATCAGGGAGTTCTGGAGCTTACACTCAGCGATCCTTCTCCATTATATGTGGCTATTTTTGATGTGAACGGAAATCTTCTGAAGAAGGAAGTTACCATGCAGGCTCCTGTAGGCATTTACCAAATGAATATCAGCCAATCGATTGCGACCAGAATACTGATTATCCGTGTGGCAACCGGGCAGCGGACCACAACCTTCCGGTATATTCCGCTGAATAATGGTAAGTATCAAATCATCCCTTCCGCTTTAGACGTTTCGCAGGTGTGTGGCAGGTCGGCAAATATGGCTGTTGTGATCGATTCACTCAAGGTATCGGCTACGGGATATCTGACGAAGATTGAAGCACTGACCTCACTTGAACAGGAAAAAAATGTAATTCTTGAGGCGGAGGGTGGTGAATCACTGTATCACACTCTTCCAGACTGGAGTTCTTCAGAGATGACCAATAAGAACCATCATGGCCGCATGTATTTCATTGCCAATGGCCAGAAGGACGATCAGGGGGTTTCCTGTACTGAATGTCATGGCACAAATTTCGAGGGTTCAGAGTCTACGCCTGCTTGCGCAGATTGCCACTCGAATTGGAGATCGTGCGACTTCTGCCACGGCACGAGTTCATCAAAATACAGTCCACCTCCTGGCGTTTTTGATGAGTCAGCAGCTACAACACTGGCTGTGGGTCGACATAAAGCTCACCTGAGCGCAGGGAGCAGCCATCCTGCATTTGACTGTAAAACGTGTCACACTGTACCTGTGGCCAATGATTTGACTCATACAATATCCTATAAACCGAGTGCCGACCTTACTACACCTGGCCACCATGGTGACGTTAAATTTTCAGGATTTGCTGCGACGACTAACTGGAATGTTAATGCCACAACAGGTAACCCGGTCTCTGCACGTGGAACTTGTAACGGTACCTGCCACTCCAACGGTAGAGGTGGTAATCCATCTTCCGTAGCCTATTGGGCAGGCGGCGCTTGGACATCCCGTTGCACAAACTGTCACGGGGCAACTGGAAGTACCAATGGGCGTGAACATGGACATGGTTTTCCGGGTTCAAACTGTGGTGACTGCCATGATGGTGCATCGGCGACGAGTTATTCCTCAACCAAGCACATGAATGGTGTCCGCGACTTTAAAACGTCACCAGGCGGTAGGGCTTCGGGAATGAGACTCACTTCAGGATGGAACTGCAGTAATGTTTCCTGCCATGAAGAAGACGATTGATCCGTTAATTGTCAACATGGTGGGGGCTGCGTAAAAATTACCTGATAGTCCTTTACTTGACATAGCAAAAAAAATGAGCTTTGTTACATTCTTGCAAATAGCACTGTTTTGCTATATCCTGAGGGGTGTGTCCGCTCTTTGCGGTTATATTCGCGCGCATGATCCTGCAAAGAGATCCGGATGGTTAATTGAATAATTGATCATTCTCACCACACAGTACAATGTCAAAATGTGCAGCCCTTGCAAAAGAATTACAATAAATCGCGTTAGTCGTACCTTACAAGCGCCTGAACAATTGTTCTTATTGTACTGGAATATTTCTTCTGCCTTTATGATTTCTCCGCTTAACAAAATTAAAGAATCCTGAGATTAAACGCAACATAATACTCGAATTATAATTCTCAATTTGTCTTAAAGCGATTAACAGAATATTGCGATTTAACTAACCATAACATCTGAAATTTAATATCTCACATTTCTTAAAATTGAGATTTACAGAATTCTGCGATTAACTGTAATTTAATGTTTGTAATTTAACAGCTAACCTTTTCGCATTCCGCATATTCCGAACCATAAGTTTGCGAATAATGAGATAAACTCCCTATAATATCTCAATTTAATATCAGAATTCGTTTCTCTTGAAAAACTAACGAAACCATAATTTTCAAAGATCTATTACAGTAACACTCACTTTCCCGAAGTGTCCGGGATTACTTTTATAACGCTGATTTAAAGCTATTCAATTACAATATTAATAAGTGTTTCTGCCCACAATTGTAGGTTATGAGCCGTATCCCACAATTCTTGCCCATTACCAAAAAGCTTGACATTACTGCCATTTGCTTTTGCCATCAGAATAGTTGCCAATAATTGTTTGTCATCCAAACTAAATGCAAATCGTTGCCCAGTTCCATCGTTATTCGCAAAACCATCCGGAGCTTGTATACTTGTTGATGGATACACAAATACCGCGTTGTGGTACTTATTAACCTCAATTTTTAATATCGGTCCTGCTACGCTAGTCTCATCTGCAGAAGCGACATTAATAAAATTCATAACAGCAAATGCAAAAATTAAAAATCCTAATATTTTTGACTGTTTACTCATTTTTTTTCTTTTCCGTTTATGAAAAAATTCAACACATGTACCATGCCCCCTATTGTACTGCACCCAAACCGGCCAGTACAATGACAAAATGTGCAGACCTTGTAAAAACATTATAATAAATCGTGTTAACCGTTCCTTACAAGCGCGTGCACAATTGTTCTTATTGTACTGAAATATTTCTTCTCCATTTATGATTTTATCGTTTAACAAAATTAAAGAACCAGTGCATTTCCGAAACATAATATTCGAATTATAAAATCCCATTTTCAAAAACATTTAAGAGAACAATGCGATTAACACACCATACTAGCTGTAATTTAACATTTAAATTTCTTAAAATTGAGATTTACAGAATCCTGCGATTAACTGTAACTTAATGTTTTTAATTTAACAGCTAACCTTTTCGCATTCCGCATTTTCCGAACAAGGCACGCGAAAAACGAGATAAACTCACCATAATATCTCAATTTAATAACACGGATTCTTCTTTCTTGAAAGCACGAAACCATAATTTTCAAAGATCTATTTCAGTAACACTCACTATCCCGGAGTGATTGGGACAACATTTAATAAAGAAAGCGCGCATTTACAAAGTTTTATGTTGAAACTTAATATATAGTTTTCCCTTAAGTTCAAGCATATTGTTCAGTATTTATTATATGCAGCCTGTTTTTTAGTTATCTATGAATGCATTATCAACATGCCGCCACCCACCAGAGATAGAGCTAGAACTAACATTAACTAAAACATTTAAAGTTTGTGATTTTGCCATCAAAACAAGTGATAATAGCGCCTTCGATGTACCATTATCTTTAACATCTAATATCTCGAACCACAAGCCATTTGCAGGTGTACTATTTAATTGAAATGCAGCCATATTACCTACGTTATCGATAAAAATCTTACCAATAAGTCCGGAATAGTTTTCACTAGCATAAATATTACCCATAAATATGAATAAAAGTATTATTAGTTTTTTCATTTTTTAACCTTATAATTTTTAGAGCATTACATATGTACCATGTCCCCTATTGTACTGCACCAAACCGCCGCCAGTACAATGTCAAAATGTGCAGCCCTTGAAAAACATTATAATAAATCGCGTTAGCCGATCCTTACATGGGCCTGAACAATTGTCCTTATTGTACTGAAATATTTCTTCTTCATTTATGATTTCACCGTTTAACAAAATTAATGAATCCTGAGATTGAACATAACTTAAAGTTAGTACCTTAACATACAATATCTTCTCATCCTGTTCATCTCTCAAGCCCTCATATCCCGATTCAGACAATATGAGAATAATGCGATTTAACTCACCATAGCATCTACAATTTAATATCTCACATTTCTTAAAATTGAGATTTACAGAATTTTACGATTAACTGCAATTTAATGTTTGTAATTTAACAGCTAACACTTTTCGCATTCCGCATATTTCGAACCAGAAGTATGCGAATAATGAGATAAACTGCCTATAATATCTCAATTTAACATCAGGATTCTTCTTTCTTGAGAAACAACGAAACCATAATTTTCAAAGATCTATTTCAGTAACACTCGCTA
>JBNKZD010000214.1:0-21469 GCA_050301235.1 Chitinispirillaceae bacterium
TTTACCGTTTTAACATAATAACATTGAATGCTTCTACTGCAAAAAGCTCCATCAAGAATGGGGCTTTTTTAATTTAAACAAGCCTTTATTAATACGAATTTATCGTGGGAACGATTTGTGAAAATATTGCGAAATTCAACAATACTTTTAAACCGGCAGATACAAAGCTTATCAATTCGTAAGTACCTGAATTCTGAGTAACTATACAATAAATCCGCATTTTCCCAAGTCCTTTAAATCAGAAAAACCGATACAATTGAAAACGAGAATGTCCGCTACCGGCATGGGATCTATGTTGTCGAAGTACGTAAGCTTGATCCGATAGCAACTGCAAGGCTAACATCAGGTAAATACTATTCGTACTGGGAGAAAACAAGGGGGATTTTCTAAATTGAAAAAAACTATAAACAACGATTCAAATATTGTGACCAAGCTCTCTTTTTAAAGTTGTTCCATTACTATATATTGAATATATAAACAATCCAGGACCGGAGTGAACAGACCATGTCATCATCAAAAAACGGTGTTTTCAGAATGATACTAACTAACATTAACAAGTGTTCCGGCATATCGGTGCTATTATTTCTTTTTTTAACGGGAATAATCGCACCGGCGTTTTGTGAACAGAAAGAGTTATTATCAAGCGCAGAACTCTATACCAAAGAGGGTGCTACATACGGACGGTATGAGGTACGCATGAGGCTGGTGGCTGGCGAAGGTATCATCAGTTCTTTTTTTCTGTGGCGTGATGGATCCGAAAAAACAGATGAACTCTGGAATGAGATTGATATTGAGGTGCTTGGAGGCAATCCAACCGGATTTCAGAGTGCAATTCATGTCGGGACAGGTGGCTGGTCGAATATGACGCATGAAGAATCCTTTCATCGTCTGGACAAACCATTAACAACACAGTATAACACGTTAGCAATTGAATGGACACCAGATTACGTCTGCTGGAAACTTAACGATAGTTTGATCAGGAAGGACAGCGGTGAAATTGTCACAAAATTCCGTGAAGCCCCCATGCAGTTGCGATTTAATATCTGGCCATCACTGTCCCCTGCCTGGGCTGGTGAATTTGATCCGGGAGTACTACCGAAACATATGTATATAAACTGGGTAAAATATTACAAATATACACCTGACAGCAATCCTCATTTTGCACTTGCATGGGAAGACAATTTTGAAGTGGACACACTTAACAGGCGGTGGGCCACCGGATTCTGGGAAAGTCCCGATAAAGCAAGTACACATCTTGATAAAAATGTGTCAGTTAATAATGGTGCTGCGATCCTTACCTTGTCAAAATTATCCAATTATGGATTCCATGGTATAATTCCGCAGGACAATGCAGGCGGAACGACGTATCCTAAAGAGTTGAGCAGAGGTCGAGGGAGATAATCCAGTCCTACTTCTCACACTCCTGCTTTTCCCATATATATTGGATTTTTCGGAACAACGCCCGACTTCTACATTGTTAAATTCAGCAACGGCAGCTTTATTTTAAGTTCGAAGCACATCCTCCGCATGTAAACGTTTTTAGACCAAAGCTTCCGGACAAAAAGTATTTTATATCGATTAACGGTTTAAAAACATGTTGTATCCCCCCTGTTAAATACATTGTTTTTCGATAAAAAAAATTGTAAGATAATCTTCTGGTTATAATCTCACTTAAAAGGAAGGTTTTAATGATTAAATGCACCATCACAGCAGTTCTTGGACTTGTTCTCACAGTTTCAGCTGGTGAACAAAAGGCTGAAAACACCCCACAGCAGACACCTGCAGTTAAGCAAACGGCAGCAGCAGAACAACCACCAGCTCTTGAACTTACCGGCAGCTTTCAACTCCAGATGCAGAAGGCATTCTGGGATAACGGTTCCGACAATAATCTGGATGATTTTTTTGGACGGATAAATTTTGGAAGTTCTTTCAAGGCGGGTGATTTTCAAACTTATATTAATATCAGAGCCTTCCCGGTTGGGTTTGGTTACGAAGCTTTAACTGGCGCTGTCTTTGATACGACTACCGATAAACTCAGCGTCACAAAAACAAAGGTCGCAAATTTCCAGGTCGAGCAGGGATGGTTCAAATATGTCTGGCCACTAATCGAGATTCGCCTTGGTAGATTTTACACTACGACATCCAGATTTCTGATCCTTGGAAATTATCTCAATCAGAATCCCTCATCAGGTTTTCAAAGCCGGATTGCCTATCACAATGCAACAGAATTCACTCTTAAAACAGGTATTCTTACATCAGATGTTATTCTCGGCGCAGCAGATGCGAGTCTGAACACCGGATATCTCAGAATTTATGAATCGATCTCTCCGATGAAGCAGATGACTGTAGCCGCCGGTTATTCCGGAAATATTTTTGATGTAGTTTACAACGAGGATGCGCTTGTCACTAACCGGTTCAATTTTATCGCAAATTATGAGATTATTAAAGGTCTTTGTCCCTATATCGAACTTGGTATCATCCAGAAAGTTACCAAAACTGATTACGATGTGCCATTCCTGATCGGTTGCTCTGTTCCGGCAGGAAAGGTTCTAACATCACTTGCCATCGAAATGGAATATCTTGCTGACAGGAAAGTGAAAAAAGAGGAAAAGCCAGTACTTGTCAGCCTTTATATGGACAAGAAGATTGGTACCCGTACACGATTCCAGGCAGGACTCTATTCTGATCCCCAGAGTACAAAAACATTTGACCTCAAATTCGGCTTAAGGATGACTTCGGCTTTAAAGTAACAACATTTAAAAACGGGTCTGATATTTTTTATAATATCAGATCCGCATTGTACAAAAATCCACTTTTTTGAAGTTTCTAAATAATTTTAACATAGAGACTATCTGAATGGCTTTTCTCTCTTTAATAAATACTTCCTCACTTTAAAACCAAGCCTGTCGTAATCAATCTTCGATTGATGTCTGGGATCTCTTGGAATTGATGTTCTAATGATATATTGTTCCGATTCCACGCCAAACTGTCCGACAATATCTATAATTTCTCTGTTTGAAATCTCCGATCTGTCACGCAATTCAATTACACAGTAAACCTTATTATTAATTCCAATGAGAGTTCCAGCAGCGACCTGTTCACAAATGCTCAATTTTTTTTCAACTGTAAAAGGGAAAATTTCTTTACCATTAACCATCAGGCGTTGTTGTACACGTCCCATCAGGTGAAGATTACCTTCAATATCAAAATATCCTGCATCACCCGTTCGGTGCCAAACTGTTCCATCAACGATGAATTTATTTAATTTTTGTGCTTCAGGGCAGTTCAAATACTCTTTTAAAACGTGATCTCCACATACAACAATCTCTCCAGTCACATTTACCGCACAGTATATTTTTCGTAATTCATCACTGGAAATTGTGCCGATTACTCCATCAATAATGTTTACTATGGCGATTTGTATATGTGGAGAGGGTTTACCTGCGTATAACCCATCCATTGATACATTATTTTTCTCATAGTTGTACAACTGGTCTGCTTTAACAAATGCGATAGGTTCCGCTTCCGTTGACCCATATACTATTTCGACATCGGTATGTTTAAAGGTATCAATTATTCTTTTTGCTGATGATCCAGTTACCGGTGCTCCTCCAAGAAATGCGCATCTTATTTCAGGTATATTATTTTTCTTTGAATAACAGGTAACGATTTTATCGAAAAACACTGGTGATCCAATAATCGTTGTGCACTTATGTTTTTTCAATAATATTACAATTTTTTCTGGTTTAAAGAGGTGTTGTTTCGCAGGATTGATTGGTGGGATAAATGCAGTATTCCCTGATGCAAGGCAGTTCAGCACAAATACCGGAAGACAGATGCATTCAACATCACCATCCCTGGGATGCATATGTTGTTTTAGTATAGAATGCTGGCTTAGCAGAAAGCCATGTGTTCTGTTGGCAGCTTTTGGAACACCGGTACTTCCTGTTGTAAATGTCACCAGCGCTGTATCCCCAGGTGTTGTTTCTACAGGAATCATTTTCTGTATGGTATTGACTTTACTATTAGATATAACTGCCCACAAGCTGACCTTAATTTTTCTGATCTCTTTTGACAGAACGCGCAACAGATGTGCTTTCGAAGATCCTATAAATGCATCGCATGGAACTATGCTAAGTGCATTTTCAATTCTTGATATATCTGCCCAGGCATCGATAAACACAACACTTGCACCTCTGTACCATACCGCAAGGATATAGATATACAGCTCAATGCTCATTGGGATAAACATCAATACTCTGTTATTTTTTGAAATCCCCCTTCGTTCCAGCTTTGCTGCAACAATTTTTACATGGTTAAGAAGCTGCCGGTAGCTGATCTTTGTATCCCCCTCGATAAGAGCCACCGTTTCTCCGCGAGTATTGGCGTTTTCAATCAACAGCGATACAATATTGGTCATCTTAATTTTTTCCCGGTCAGAATATACCTTCTGTAAACAGTACTTTCTTTCGATAATATATTTCCCGAAACATTTGAATCATGAATCAATGCATGGATTACCGATGTGTATCCATTTTGTAACATTTCCCTATGAACGCAGGTGCCAAGATATGTCCCTAACCCCTGAAATGTTCTTCCGGGAATTACAGCTACCGTTTTTATTATTGCGGATGATCGCTGAGGATCAAAAAGATCCCGTACAGCAAAGAGAAACCCTGATGGTTTACCATTATAATCTTCAGCAATTCTTATCAGTGATGGATCCAGAACACCCTTTACCTTCTCATACATTTTTTTAAATGGAACAAGATCTACTTGTGTGTACAGAAAATTGTTTTTAAATGCCTGAATGCAAACTTCGTAAATTTTTTCTATCTCTTCTTCAAATTTCTCAATCCTGAAATTTCTTACATGTATTCTTTTTTTTTCAAGAGCCTGTTCAAAATGTATTACCCGTTTATCAGTCGACTCACGGAGATCAATTTTTGATGAATAATATGATGCTACCGGCGTAAAGTTGTTATTTTGAAACTGTTGTAAATACCATTCCTTATGGTAATTTTCAAGAAAAAAGGGTCTATCCCCTGAGGGAACTGTTAAACGGTATCGATTCCAGGTAGTCCCGTTTAATGGCCCAATGACCCAGTCACACCCATTACCTAATAAAAATTCGCACGCAGCTGACAGTATCGATTCAGCAGCTCCATCATCATTAATACATTCGTACCATCCGATTAAACCGGTTTTGGTACCATTATATTTCAGTGATGAATTTATTAATGCTGCTGCCCGCCCAACAATACTATTTTTTTCATATGCAATAAATAATTTGACCTGGTGTTCACATGAAAATGGATCAGGTTCTGTGTAATAGGGATCACCATTGTAGTTTGATGCTGAGAACTCAATAAAATCATCCAGTAGTGGTGAATCAATATTAAAAGATCGAATTTTCATGCCAGTACTCGATGGTAAAAATCTGAGGAAAATAGATCATCAAACCGGGAATGCAAAGAAACATTGAAACTATTAAAATGAGCATTGATGTAAATTTCAGGAACTGAATATCAGTTAATTTTCCTCTGTTAAATGATTCATACTTCCAGTAGATCAATTCAACAACCAGAGTCCCGATAAGTGCCAGTACAATTGTTGCATATGGATTAAGACGTGAATCCAGAGATATATTTACTATTGTCAAAATAAGTACCAGAAGTATCCCTCTGGTAATCACATGTGCATTCCGGATCCATTTTGGAAGTGGTAACTTGTACCCTTCCGGATCAATTAAAACTTTCCGATGCCAGAGAATACCCAGATGGGCAGACAGATTTACAATAAATGGCACATAAAAAATTTCGATTGGTAATCTCGTAAATGCAGCTGCAAGTATCCAAATGAATGAAACAAAAGCGATATAAAATACGGTGCGTATTCGGTAATGTTCTTTATTTACACGATGTTTTTCGATAAACAGATCGGTTAACCCATATAACAACAAACTGATAACAATCGGAATCGCCCAGTCATACCCTACCAGCATCCACGCAGCGTAGCCGGTTAACGTAATCCCGATTATTCCCGAAAGACCAATTACCTTTGTATATCGTACTACGCAATATACCATGAGAAACATCAGTATAACAACACCAATAAGTAATAATAGCGCAGTGACTGATGTATTTTCCACACGTAATAATACGACTAATGTACCGATCGGAATAAATAGGTTATCTGCTCCGCTTAACGAAATAGCTTCAAACGCTGTGATCAGAAGGGCAATGTATACTGCAATCAGAATCGATTCTGCCCTTCCGGTTGTACTCAGTAATAATAATCCGGTTAGCACAATAATGAACGTACTTAAAAAGAATGCCACCGATCCTTCAAGACTTTTATGGTCCTCCTCTACTTTATAGAGTTTGAATCCATATTGACCGCCGATCAATGCAGCAAACGAATCCGACAATGCCAGAACAAGTATTGCGATAAGATAAAATTGCGGTTTACCGGCGGTGCCTGCTATAAGAAAACTGAGGTAAACTGCAATTGGGTAATAAATACTTCCTCCCGATATTCGTTGTACATCATGCACCGATTTTAACAACCCGGTTTTTTTAGTGATCATCATTATGGCAACAAACACGATTCCAAGCACCAGTATTGTCCAGTGGGATGAAAAGAGATATGAAAAAGTAAGACAAACTGCTCCCGAACCGAAATGAACGAACTTACGGGTAGTTTCAGTCTGTGGTTTACCAAATGCACGCCATAACTCAGCTGTGACAAAAATAACAAGGTATAAAGCTGAAATTATTCCTGCTCTGATCAGTTCTGTTTGCATGTTCATTTATATAATCTCATCTACATTGAATGCCTGATAGAAAAACGCCTGATCTCTTTTGAAAAGATCTCCGGTTAATGGTTGCACTTTCCGCACACGATCAGGAAATAGCATTGCAGCATCTCTCGGCACAAGCATATTCCAGTACACCAGACGACTTCCCGAACGCGTTTTTGCAACTATACGTTTAACAATCTGTTTAAATAATGCTTTATCCATATACTCAAAGATATCTGAAAGATTGTATCCATCAAAGGAGTCTGCATGTGTTTCAAGCAGGCCCTCGATTTTTCCATTGAATAAATCAAAAGCACCAATATTTTCTTTTATCTTTATAAAATTTTCTTCACGGGCATAAAACGGTAATATTGAACCGAATGTACCTTTCAATATGAAATGGAGATAAGGATTATTATGTGTTGGTAACATAGTGAGAGCATAGCGTGTCCGCTGTAAAATTCTTTCAGCCACATTCCCATCAACATATCGGAAAAACTCCGGATCCCGACCAATCATCCCCAGCAGATACCTTCCGAAAAACAACCGGAACAGCAGCCACCATCGGAAAGAATTCCATTTCCGGCAGTAAAATGTTCTACGTGAATTAAAATCCTTTTCTTTCAATAATTCCCTGACAGTCTTCTTTTCGTGTACAAGAGGTAAAATGACATTTCGGAATATGAAAAAATATCGCTCAAATTTGCCATGATATATTATTCCTGATTCAATCTGGCTGGAACGTTCATCCCAGAATGTTCTTGTAGCTGGAGTGCACAATTCCCTTAATTCCCTGTATATTTCAAATCTTTTTTTCTGATCAGTCTCACTGCTTTCACTGGTATACCCGAGAAACCACAAAAAGGTTGTATAGTCAAGTTTTTGAATAGTAACTTTTCTCAATTCGGTACTGGCAATCTGAGCACTATTCAAGTCTACAGCAACTACTCTTGAGGGGTTCAGTGTCAGAAGTGCCAGTGAGTTATCTCCTGCAGATGCGACTGATACATATTTTTTACCAGGCCCGATATCCAGAGCTTTAACCAGTATCGATGCATCTTCCCAGCAATTTGCATATCGGACAAAGTCGAATGAAGATCTTTTTTCTATTGGGATTTTGGCTTTCATCTTACTCCACCAGTAGTTTACCGCTCAGATTCCGATTCTTTGATGATACTGATTCTTCCGGTCGATCCGTCCATTTCGACAAGAGTATCATCATGAAGCAATGATGTCAGATGTGCAACACCTACAATCGCCGGTATACCCATTTCACGGGCAATAATAGCAGAGTGTGAAAGCAGACTCCCCCGTTCAACCAGGAGCCCACTAACAAATGGGAATAGCAGCGTCCATCCAGGATCAGTCTGCGCTGCGACAAGTATATTCCCTTTGAGACTTTCGATATCACATGATGGATCATAAACGACTTTCACCTTTGCCCGTACAATTCCACTGCAACAACCAGTCCCCTGCAACGTAGTACCATCAAGCCCTGTGATTTTCTGATGAGTGGCTTTGAAACTGTTGCCCGCAACTGGCGGACCGAATGTTTCGAATCTCACAGGCATTTTTTCATTCACATATGCATCAAACTCCCTTTTTCTGTAATCTATGTATTGCAGTACATTCTTAATAAGACTTGTACCTTCGATGATCGCAAATATTTCATCTTTGGTGAGATAAAATATATCCCGCGAATCATTGATTATTCCCTCTTCCTGCAATCTCGATCCCATTGTAGAGAAAATCATTCTTACTGAAGCAAATAGTCTGGTCCGTTCAAATCTCAGGTTTTCACGATCTTTTACACGAGCTCTTGTCTGAACCGAAAGTAATTTAAAAATCGTCTTTTTTACAACTGAACGTTTACAGAAATTCATCACCCTGGCTTCAGCATTTTTGCGGATCTCCATCTCTCCAGCTCTATTGCTTTCAGGATCAGCTATATTATAACAGATGTAGTTCCTTATAGCACGTATACATTGTCCCGGATCCATCCGTGGAGTAACAGTTTCCAGTTTCAACTCGCCGGCACATCTGTCTCCATAATTGACAAGATGTTCTTTGATACTTTCTGCGAGTGACTGCAGTTCTGTGGGAATTTTAACAGATGAATACCGGAATTTAAGCCCAAGCATTCTCACGATATCATCATCATTATGACTTGTGAAAAATTCTTTCCAGTGATCACTCCTTTTTACCATTTGTCCAATCCGATGGATTGAGATTACCGGTTCTGTTGAAATTATCCCTCCTTCACCACACAGGAGATCATTTACCAGAGTACCATTCTCATCAATCCCCCATTTAGTCAGTACCTTTTTAAGCAGACCGTGAAATATCATTGCATAAAAATCGTTTAATAATGGTGCCTGCCACTTGCGCAGCAGAGCTTTTTCGAGCTTTCGAAAACAATCCAACAGATCCTGAAGACTATTCAGGCGAATTTTATCAGGCTCACATTCTGAAATCGTTGTATCGAAATGGCGATAAAAAGATTCAATCTGCCTTTTTAATGTTACCAGATTTTTCAGTAATGACAATACCGAAAATGTAACCTGTACAAATGGGATACGTTTGCTGCGAACCACAGATGGGGGTACCTTTAACTTTTCTGTAACACCCATCATCTGTTCCATAAAGGATGCATTTATCGAATACCCGGGCAGCAATGAAAGCGCCTTATACCAGTTTAAGAGATTATAGTAGATTCTTCCCTTCTGTATGCCAAGCATTTTAAAAATATCAGCATTCAATTCGATAATCCGCTGTTCAACTCCGAGAATCCTGCAGAATTGTTTATATACCTCAGTGTAAACATCCTGTACAAAACTGAATGTAAGCGGTGTCGTTACACCACCATAACTTTCGACAATGTTTGAGTTATCCCAGATTCTGCGAACCTGGCTGTGATCGGCAGTTTGACCTATCGTAGTAACAGGACGACTTTGCAGAATATAAAGCTGCTTACCCTTATACGCCCACTCAATATCCTGCGGTCCATTGAAAATATCTGCAATATCTCTTGCAACACCGTTGATCTCCAGTATTTCCGTACGGTCGAGCGAAGGTTGAGTCTGTAAACTTCCTGCAACATCTTCGGAATGGGTATACTTTCCAGATTCGCGATCAAACCTTATTGCACGCACTTTTTTTACAATCTCCGGCTTAATCTCGTATGTATTGTCCTTTGTGTATAACGGATATACCCGGAATATATCACTGTCAAGTTTCCCGGAAACCAGTCCATCTCCAAGCCCATACACCGAAGATATCACACACGCTCTCCGATTACCATTTACCGGATCAATTGTAAATGCAACTCCAGAACGTTCTGCATCGATCATTTCCTGAAGAATTACTGCGACTTTGATCGATTGTGGCCCAATATTCTTTCTGCTGAAATACTGAAGTGCATGGGGAGTGAATGCCGATGCCCATACATTTATAATCGTTTGTGCAATCTCCTCACGTGGTACGAATAGAAACGATGATAACTGACCTGCACATGATGCATCACTGCTATCTTCACCAACAGCTGACGACCGCACAGCAATGAGAGATTGTGAGATACCTGTTTCGTTTAATGTATTAAAAATTTCCTGCTGTACACTTTCTGCAAGAGTACATTGCCGCAGTTCGGGTTCGATGCTCCCAGGATCAACACTGCTGATCAACTCCGATAGTGCCTGATCAAAAGCATCAACCGTCACAACACACCACCGGGGAACAACGAAACCAGCACGTGTCAAACGATTGAGGTTTACCGCTTTAGTACCAATCTGCTGCTCTGAAACTATTTGCTGGAAATCTGGTGACCAGGTAAGCATATATCAACCCACATTTCAAACGTTCAGGGTAAAACAACACCAAAATATCTACTTTTAATCAATTCTACAAGTGCAGGTGTGGCACCAAGAATAAGGTACATCCCTAATGTCCATACTCCTGATGCAACCTCAAGCATACGTGCATTCGTCTGTACCCGTTTCAACAAAAATCTGACAGCAAAAAACAGTGCTGTCATAACAAATATGGTGAGCAACGGTACCCCGAATTCTGCACTACCACTTAATATACTTGCTGCAACTGCAATCGCAAAGGTTATCAAAATAATACTGATCCATATCACAGTTGCTCTCCTATCGCCAATGAGTGCAGAATAGGTCTCTACCCCCTCCTCTTCTGCATCGTGAGCCCTGATTTTTCTCCCCATTTCAAGCACAATCCCATTTGAAAAAGAGATAACGAGAAATAAACAGAGTCCTTCTGATGGAATCGCATGTCCATTTATCCAGTCCAGGCCGGTCGCATAAAAATCAATTACCGGCATGATAATCATGTGAGATATCATGTATAAAAATGGATGTTTTTTTAACCACACCGGAATAAAAAACTCTTTTGTCATTAGTGCCAGATAGAAAAAAACCACCAGCACTGCAATAAGCATCACGGGCATTACTATGCTGTTAATAATAATAATCACAAGTATTACCACACCAGCAACGATAGCCAGCTCTTTTAAGGAAACCAGTCCTCTCGGCACAGCCCTGTATGGCCTGAACCGACAGTCATCATCAAAATCCTTAAATTCATCAGCAATTCTAAGCAACAGGAAAAAACCAATTGCAGTTACAGCACCTGCAATGAAATGGGATGGAATAATAAAATCGGTTTGCCCACGACACAACCGGGAAAAGGATGCAGCTGAAAAAGTAAATACCGTAATTAATAAGCCATTCTGAAGAATGGGAAAACGCTCTGTACTATATTTAAAGAGACGCTGTATAAAAGGCAGTTTTTTTTCATCAATTTCATCAGTCATACTATTAATATAGCATTATCCGATGTGGAAAAAAAGCAACTACCATTACCGTTTAAACGATTAAATGGAGCATGCCCGTAATAGAGTAGAATTATTTTCTTATCTCTTTAAAACTGAAACCGAAACGAAAAAACCAGAGCACCGCCGATAATAACAAAATTGCACCGCCACACGCCAGAAAACCTGCCCGAGGCCCAAGCCTGTCGGCTACGAATCCCGCATACAGGTTTCCTACTGGTGTTGACCCTGCAAACACCAGCGTATAAATACTCATCACTCTTCCCCTGAAACGATCTGAGGAGGTGATCTGAATACTGGAATTACTGTTCGAACTGAAAGTTACAAAAAGGAACCCGGTTAAAAAAATCAGGATTGCCATTGACAGGAACGTATCTGAAAACCCCATAGAAATCAGCACGATTCCCATCAGTGGAGGTGGTATCCACAAATTCCATTTAGAAAGTGCGGAGTGGCTGGTTGCTGCTATGAGCAATGCAGCACACAACGATCCGATTCCCATGAATGTCATAATCAACCCAAAGGTTGACTCATCTCCGCTGATGATTTTTTTTGTAAATACTGGTACCAGTACCCCCATGTTCATTGCAAATGTTGCCACGACCGTTACCATAAGCATCGTTTCCAGAAGTACCGGTTGTTTTCCAAGGTAAACAAGCCCGTCAATGATATCCCTGAAAATATGCTGATTTTTCTTAGTATCAACAGAAACAACAGGCTTAACAAAGAAAATACCGGTAAAAAGAACAAGGAAACTTATTGAATTCAAAAAATAGCAGAATCCTATCCCCCAGGCTGCCATGATCAATCCTGCAAGTGCCGGTCCGATAACCCGTGCACTGTTAAATACCACCGAATTGAGCGCAACTGCATTTCGGGTATATTGTGGTCCCACAATTTCGGTCACAAACGTATGGCGAGCTGGTATGTCAAACGTATTTATTAATCCCAGAAGTGCAGCGGTAATCAGAATATATTCATAACGAATATTGTCAGTTAAGATAAGTACTGCCGGAACCAGTGTTACCACAAATGATGCAAACTGAGTGAAAAGAATCAGCTTTTTTTTGGGAACCCGGTCAATGACCGCTCCGGCATACAGAGAAAACATAAGTACCGGTGTGTACTGAAGAGCTCCGGTCAACCCAAGGAGCAGCGGAGAGCCGGTCAGTTTGTACACCAGCCAGGGCTGGGCAATATTCTGCATCCAGGTACCAACCATCGAAAAGCAGAGGCATACCCAGTAGATCAGATAATTCCGGTTTTTTAGTGCAGTGAAGGGATTGCGCAGTTTTCCGGAAGAATTTTTATTCAAATATTAAAAATCATCCTGTTCAATTTTTTTCAATATCGCATCTTTCCGTTTTTTGGAAACTATCATAAAGACAACAATTGCAGCTGCCACGCCCACTGCGATAATTATGAAGATTAATAGTCCGCTATTACCCTTTTTGGACTTTGTAGCGGTGTTGGCCTTTTTAATAAGTGAAGAATCGGTTTTCGCAATAACAGTATCCTTGACTGGTGCTGGTGTTGCAATTGTATCCTGAACCGCAACTTTTTTCTCAGCAATATACCGAACAGATATATTCTTGATTCCGGGAATAACCAGATCCTCTTCAGTAGAACTGATTGCATTATTCCACTTATGAGAGAACAGTGTTTTTTTGCCAAGCTTTACCAGAATGGGAAAATATATTCCATTAGAATAGTCATAAAAACAGTCCCAGAGATCCACTTTTAAACATACCACGCCCTTGAACTGCTCTTTTTTTAAAATCGGTTTACTCCAGATCAGATAATATCTTCCACGTTCCACATCTTTAAAAACAGTATAAAAATCTTCATTATTCTTTTTGACTGCTTTAAACCATAGTTCATTTTCAACTATTGTTCCCGTGCGCTCAGCAGGTTTCATGCGAACCACCTCAGAAACAATTTTGCCTTTGGAGTTAGCTCTGTAAAAAGCATAAAAGGGCTGATTCCTTTTTAATTCCCTTACAAATAGATTCTCAGCTAATCTTAAATTGGTACTTTTAATAGCAGAAGATTTCTGAATTGCTGTGAGGGTTTCATCTATTTTGGTGAAATAGGTATCAAGATCCTGCTTAACGGTTGTTGCAGAAAAGACAAGAGCAGCATAAGCTGTTATTATTATTGCAATTCGGACAATATAAGCTGGAATACCCTTATTATTCATAATACCCCCGTCATGTTTAAAAACTTAAAAAATAGTATTTAATTAACCGTTTAAAAACGGTTACCAGAACAATCACTACTATTTTAATATAGCTTCTAAACTTTAAATTGCAAAACTATTGCACGAAGATTATGTGAGAGGGCTTCAAGATTCTGGGAAATATCAGGCAAAAACGCAGTCAGCAAAAGAGCTTCTTACAGTATTTATCTGTGTGCGTGATTCCCGTCGTTTGGGGAAAATATGGTTAGAAAGTAAAATGCCTGCACACATTTTTGAAGGATCTGCAACAATCGAACATCCGGTAAAACCGGTTTTACCAAAAGTAGTGGCGGTTCGGAATCTGCCCATAAAGCTTTCCTGATTTAATTCCCAACCAAGCCCGGTGCATTGTCCAGTAACACGATCCAATTGACTTTTAACGATTTGTGAAGCCGTTTGTGGTGTAAAGAGGCCATTGTCAGAGTTGAAACTATTCATTAAAATTACAACAAAGTGCACAATATCAGTGATCGTGGAAAATAAGCCAGCAGAACCAACAACTCTTGGTAAAAACTTCCAGGCACTCTCATCGTGTACTTCACCAGCAACAACTCCCCCTCTCCAGGGATCGATTTCTGTTGGGACTATCTCTTCAAGCGGTGCAAATCGACGAGGGTTAAAACCAGTACGAGTCATCTTCAGTGGTGCAAAAAAATACTCCTCACCAAGCAAATCCAGTGTTTTTCCGGTACAAGCCTCCAGCACCAGTCCAAGAAGAATACTGGTGGCATTGGAGTAATTAAAGTGCGCGCCAGGTCGTGACCGTAACTGCATAGAGAGTATTTTTCCAAGGAGCTCATCAGGATGGTCATCCTTACACATCGAAAGCCGTAGTGTTGAGTCAAGAGTATGTGTTAACAGGTGATGGATGGTGATCTGTTCACGAAAGGAACCGGAAAACTCCGGAACAAACGATATAAGTAAGTCATCAAGAGCGAGTTTACCCTGTTCAATAAGCTTGAGTGCACAACAGGACACCGGAAGTACTTTGGTCAACGATGCGACGTCGTAAATGGAATCAGGGGTGATCATTGGAGAAGCCGGATCGTATGTTTGCCTTCCGGTAGTAATGATTTCATAATCTGCACCAATAATTACAGCTGCTGCTGCACCAGGAAATACCTGAGTATCTATTGCATTATCAAGCAGGCTGCCCGCTCTGGCAGCAATCGACTTTATCAAGTTCATCATCCCACTCTTCTTCAATCACCTGTATATTTTTCCAGACTCCGGATCTGAATCGCAAAAACCATACTATCGCAATAGACCATACGAAAAAGGTCGCTGCCAGCCATTCCAGCCACAAACCAGATTTAAAATAGTCAATCGTTGCAAGAGACCCCAGAAACAGAACATGCGCGATCACTGAGATGCCAAGTGTCCAACGAGTATCCCCGGCAGCCTGTAATGAACTTATGAAAATTATATTGCATGCATCAAGAAGGGAATACACCGCTACGAACCTCAGAATTATCACCCCCTGGCGAATAATCTCAGAAAATTCAGCTGTATGATGATTACCTTCAAATAAGCCAATAAGTTGTCCCGGAAAAACAAGGTACATGATTGCCATGAATATCATCCAGAGTTCCGCAAGTAAAAATCCTGTGGTAGTCACCCGAGATGACATTTCGGGATTTTTACTCCCCTGTGACTGCCCGACAAAGATTCCTATCGCATACCCCAGACCAACAATCGGAAAAAAAGCAAACCCGTTCAGTCGGAATGCGATATTACTGGCAGCTTGTTCAACCGGCCCTATCCTCCCCAGAAAAAAGATAAACACTGTCCAGGCAAGCATTTCAAAACCGTAACGTAACCCATTGGGGAAACTAAATCGTAACAGTCGTTTAAATAATTCCCAGTCAAACTCTATACATTTCAACGGGGATTTGCCTTCAAAACGTTCACGCATGAAAACTGTTGCTAATATAAAAACAACGCAAAACTGCGCAAGAACCGTTGCGATTGCAGCACCCCGTATCCCCATCTCTGGAAATCCCCATTTACCAAATATGAATATGTAATCCAGAAGAGTATTAATTGCAAATCCTGAAAAATTTGCCATCATCACCACTTTAGTATTCCCTTTTCCCATAAAGTATCCTGAAATGGCACCTGAGGCAATCGAGACAAAAGCACCCCAGCAGACGATCTGAAAGTACTCAATTTCAAGCACCCGAACTGCGGGATCGTGGCCGGCCCAGGTAAACAATGGCCCTGCGATAAATCCCAACAGAGCGACAATCACTGAAGCACCTGCAGTGAAATACAACCCATGCCAGGTGGCTGAAAAAGCCCGATGCTCACGTTCGGCACCAATATAATGAGCTACCAGCGTAGAAGTATAGGATGCGGTTCCATTAAATGGGGTTATTAAAAGCCAGGACGCCATCCCTGCCGGAACAACTGCCGCAATCGCTGCTGAAGAATACCAGGAGAGGAAAAGTGCATCAATGAACTGCAAAAAAACAAATCCGGTCATAGATATAATCATTGGTGCAGCGATAGTAAGAATCTGTAACCACAACGGCTTATTCTGATCAATCATCTAAAACCCTCGAAAGGTGAACTTTCCCCCGTACTCAATAACGGCCTTTAATATAGATCCGGAACCTGAAGCTCAGGTTAGTTTTTTCAGATTGGATTCGGGCATCTTCAACTGCGTGGATGAGAAGCTTTTATTCATCGGATAGCGTATTATACCACTATTTAATCTCACCACTTTTTCAGTTTATCTCGTACTATCTATTCAAACCTACTCAGTGTTTCGCTTAATCTGAACGAGCTTATTGTATTATAATTCTGTTGAATTTATTTTGAAAAGAATATAGCAGAAGAGAAGTACTCAATTGTCACAATAGAACTTCGTACAAAGAACGTCGCTTCTGTACGAAGAAAAAGTAAGGATATCCATGGTAAAAATACTTAAAAAAGAACACCTTTCTGAACAGGTGCTTCGATACCGTCTCGAGGCTCCGCGTATCGCCAGGAAAAGAAAAGCCGGGCAGTTTGTTATAATCCGTCCAACACAGGACAGTGAACGGATTCCTTTAACCATTGCAAGCGCCAATCCTGTCGAAGGGTGGATTGAGATAATTTTCCAGGTTGTCGGAAGGACGACATTTCTTCTGTCTGCACTGAATGCGGGTAGTTTTGTACTGGATCTGGCCGGACCACTTGGAAAGCCAACCCACATCGAAAAGTTCGGGAAAGCACTTTGTATCGGTGGTGGCGTTGGCGTTGCTCCCCTCTATCCGATTATTTGTGCTTTAAAAGACGCCGGAAATGATATCGTTTCGATTATAGGCGCACGATCAAAGAATCTGCTTATCCTTGAAGACGATATAAAGAAACAGTCTACTCGCAGCTACGTTACTACCGATGATGGCTCTTATGGGCATAAGGGGTTTGTTTCTGATATTTTCAAATCACTTAATGCTGCCAATGAAATTTTCGACATTGCATTTGTTATTGGACCTGTTATGATGATGAAAGTTGCATCTTCATTGACAGTTGCATCAGGTATAAAAACGTTTGCATCACTAAACCCGATTATGATCGATGGCACAGGCATGTGTGGCGGATGCAGAGTCAGTGTTTTCAACGAGACAAAATTCGGTTGTATTGATGGACCGGAGTTTGACGCATCGGGGATTGACTGGAATGAACTGATCACCAGGCTTAACAGTTACAAAGTATTTGAAACCGAAGCTCGTCAGAAACATGCCTGCAAAGCGGAAGGAGTTACACAACAATGATTACAGAAAAACAGACAACCAACCGGTTAAAACGTACCCCAATGCAGGAGCAGGATCCACAGGTCCGTGCTCGTAATTTTGATGAAGTACCTTTCGGGTATTCACCGGAAGAGGCTATACAAGAGGCAAATCGGTGTCTTCAGTGCAAAAAGCCGTTGTGTGTTGAGGGATGTCCGGTAAATGTGAGGATTCCACAGTTTATTGCGCTTATCGCTGATGGAAAGTTTGCTGAAGCCGCACGCGAGCTGAAACTGACGAATGCACTTCCGGCAGTATGTGGACGGGTTTGCCCTCAGGAGGAGCAATGTGAGATTCGCTGTATTCTGGGGAAAAAAGGTGAACCGATCGCAGTAGGTAACCTCGAACGGTTTGCTGCAGATTATGAGCGTGAAAACAATTTAATAGTCATACCCGAGAAAAAAGCTGCTAATGGGAAAAAAGTAGCCATTGTAGGATCAGGTCCCGCCGGATTAACATGCGCTGGTGAACTCATTAAGGAAGGTTTTGAAGTTACCATTTTTGAAGCTCTTCATGAGCCGGGTGGTGTACTTGTCTATGGTATTCCGGAGTTTCGACTACCAAAAGCGATTGTCGCTCAGGAGATCGCCTACCTCGAAAAGCTTGGGGTGAAGATCGAAAAAAACTTTATTGTTGGTAAAACAGCAACAGTCGATGATCTTTTTACAGAAGAGGGATTTGATGCTGTATTTATCGGTTCCGGTGCGGGACTGCCATCATTTTTAAAAGTAAAAGGTGAAAATCTGATCGGTGTATACTCTGCAAACGAATATCTTACCCGCAGCAATCTCATGCGATCGTTCAGGGTAGATTCTGAAACTCCTATTATGAAGGGTAAACGTGTAGTCACCGTTGGTGGTGGAAATGTCGCCATGGATGCAGCCAGAACAGCTTTACGGTTGGGTGCTGAACATTCGATGATTGTCTATCGTCGAAGTGAAGCGGAGATGCCAGCTCGTCATGCAGAGATTCACCATGCAAAACAGGAAGGACTCCTGTTTCATCTATTGTGCAACCCTGTGGAAATTATTGGCGGTCAGGATGGACGAGTCACCGCAATCCGATGCATAAAAATGGAACTTGGTGAACCAGACAGCTCAGGCAGACGACGTCCGGTTGCCGTACCCGATTCTGAATTTGACCTGGAGTGTGATGTTGTCATTATTGCAATTGGTAATACTCCAAACCCGCTGATCCCATCAACTTCACAGGATATCAGGGTATCCAAGTGGGGTACCATTGTAACTGGTGAAGATGATACGCGTACATCAAAGAAATTTGTTTATGCAGGGGGCGACATTGTCACCGGTGCTGCAACAGTCATTCTTGCAATGGGTGCAGGAAAATTGGCCGCTCGCAATATCATGAACGATATTCTGGAGTAAAAACAACTATATATGTCTTCATTACTTGGTGTTTCACAAAAGTGTCAGTATGCCCTGAGGGCATTGTTTGAGTTAGCGATCCGGTATCCATCAGATATGGTTACAACTGTCGCGGAGATTGCGGAAAAGCAACAGATTCCACCACGATTTCTCGAACAAATTCTTTCGAAACTCCGTACAGGTGGTTTTATTGAATCTCGCCGGGGAAACCAAGGGGGGTATGTTATGAGCCTTTCACCATCCAGTATTTCAGTTGGTGAAATAATCCGGTATATCGAAGGGTCAGCTGAATCAATTGATTGCCTTAAGAAGAATGAGAACATCAGATGCCCGTTCCTTGGTGGTTGCGCGTTCAAACCACTCTGGGAACGGGCAAAAGCATCAATGGCCGAGATTTTTGATGAAACTACATTTCAGGATCTTATTGACAACCAACAGAAAGATTCACGCCAGCTCGATTTTACAATATGAATTAAATCCCTGCCCCATCATCAAAAAGATCAGCGATCAATTCGATATTTTTTTCCTCATCTCCGCCATTGACAACAAGCTCAAGCACTGTCCCTTTCTGTGCTCCCAGCAAAAGTAACTCAAGTATCGAACATCCGTCAGCTTTTGCACAACCATTGCAAATAGTAACCTGTGAATCTAGTGACATGCTTGTCTCAATGACTTTCATAGCTACACGTGCATGCATACCATGTTCATTCTGTAATACTATTTTACGGTTGCGCATTTTTAAGCCTTCCTGGCATGATTCATGCAACATCATCAAATAGCCATGTACTTAAATACCGTTCACCTGTATCGGGCAATACAACAACGATCAGCTTTCCAGCATTTTCCGGTCTCTGAGCAACCTGAACAGCAGCCCACAGTGAAGCTCCTGACGAAATGCCGATAAAAAGCCCTTCCTGTTTTGCAGCGGCACGGGCAGTTGCCCCGGCATCTTCCTCCCTGACTTTGACAACTTCATCAATAATACCTTTATTAAGCACATCGGGTACAAATCCTGCTCCAATCCCCTGAATCTTATGTGGTCCTGGCTGCCCCCCGGAAAGAACAGGAGACTTCTCAGGTTCAACCGCGATAATTTTTACATCCGGTTTCCGCTGCTTAAGAACTTCCCCTACCCCCGTAATAGTTCCTCCGGTACCAACACCTCCAATAAAAATATCGATCTTACCTTCAGTATCGCGCCAGATCTCTTCAGCGGTAGTTTTGCGGTGAATTTCCGGATTTGCAGGGTTCTTGAACTGCTGTGGTAAAAATGAATCCGGAGTGGATGCAGCAAGCTCTTCAGCTTTTGCAATAGCACCTTTCATTCCTTTGGCACCTTCAGTGAGAACCAATTCAGCACCCAATGCTTTGAGGACTTTCCGACGTTCAAGACTCATCGTTTCGGGCATTGTAAGAATGAGTTTATACCCTTTAGCTGCTGCAACAAATGCCAGTGCAATTCCAGTATTCCCCGATGTTGGCTCGATAATCACGCTATCTTTTTTCAGTAGCCCTTTCTTCTCCGCATCTTCGATCATTGCCCGACCGATTCGGTCTTTTACACTCGATAAAGGATTAAAGAATTCGAGTTTCGCTGCTACTTTTGCACTGCCATCACCTGCGAGCTTGTTAATCAGAACAAGTGGAGTGTTACCAATCAGTTCTGTTACATTTCCTGCAATTGTCATATCTGACCTCCATATATGAATATTGTTTAGTATTTCTATCAACAATATAAATATACGTGCTATAAAGAGTAGAGTCAAGCCTTTTCTTCTATATTCCGACCAATTTAGTACGGTTTAAGATCGATAGGACAGCTACCTGTTCCAAAATTAAGAACACTTTTTCCAGGCCTTGGGTGAAAAGTGAATCTGTCTATTTTAAGCACTATTATATTATCCTGTAAAAAACTTAATTAACTCAAAACACGGCAACATCACGACTACATCTTGATCCGGAGTTCAATCAACTTGGTAAGAAAGGGTATGTAATGAATAAAGTTTTTGTCGCTTTTTTATCTGCTTTAATATGGATTACAGTTTATGGAGCAGTTTATGCGGAAGGAAAACTGCCATTCGATCTGAAACCAACCTGTAATGCATCACTTGAAGGCGGCAAAATTGTCCGTGGACACGACAAAAACGTCGGGGATTTTAAAGATGTCTGGATGGCTAAGACCATCATCGGCTTTGGTGTACAGGCTATACTCAGAGCAACGGACACGCTCAGGGTAGCGGCTGAAATGAAAATGTTTAACGAATATCCACGGACAGCTGTTGAATTTCGCAATATTTTCACAAATCGTTCCCACGATAAATTCGTATTAATAAAGGCTTGTTTAAATTAAAAAAGCCCCATTCTTGATGGAGCTTTTTGCAGTAGAAGCATTCAATGTTATTATGTTAAAACGGTAAA
>JBNKZD010000215.1:0-16213 GCA_050301235.1 Chitinispirillaceae bacterium
AATCAAAAGAAGATTCCCGGAATAAGCGATCTCAGCAACATTCAAATGGTAGTACCCACATGAAGCATTCTGTTGCACGCTTTTTTGAAGAAGTTTACCTTTTACGTCGAAAATTTCTACTTTTACAGGAGAGGGATTTGGAAGTGTGATTTCGAGTAAATTTCCATTAAGTTTAATGGATTGAGTTTCTGGTAACATTAACGAAAGTGGCTTCGTACCGACTGTCGTGATTTGAAACTTACCATCAGCATTAGTTGTCACTTTTAGAGATGGCTGTTTTACTAAAGTTAAAGTAGCTCCAGAAATCGGACTTCCTGCTGTATTTTTAACCGTACCCTGCAGATTTATCGTCTGAGCAGTTACTGACAAGCTCATTAATAGAGCAAGGCAGAATGATACGTAGTGATGATACATAGATCCCCCTAAAAAAAGTTTATTTAGTTGTTTATTTTTCGACTGACACAAAGATTAGTTGAAAGACGCACACACATTGTTCGTAATATAACTGATAACTTTAATAATTAGAAGTATGTTTAGATTAAACCAGAACAATTTTTTGATATAATTTTAAATCTTGCAGGTGTGGACTTTCTGTTCCACACCCTGTTTTTTATACAATCAGGATTCTTTTTCTGTGTTCTGACAGATAATTTGTTTCTGTTAATTTTTAAAAATCAAACTACGAAAACGTTAGAGTTCCTTACTGTTAAATGACCTGACTTATGTGGATTATCGAACTGTGCAAGCTTGATAAGTAAAAAAATTAACAGAATTGGTTGATTAGCGGTAGGTTTTTCCGGGATTTAATCTGGTTATTATTTTTGCTTGATGGAGCTTAACTGGATTATTCTTATAGAAAGGGCCTTAAAGGTAAGAAACCGCAGTGCTGAAAGCTGACCATCATCTGTTTGTAATGGACACTTTCGATAACAGTTATCGGCTTCATAGAGTAACCGCCGCTTAAAATATTTGCACGTTTTTACAGAGTGGATTCCATCCGGGTCAGATAGTGCGATAAGCCGTGCTGCGTTTTGTTCAGCGGTGGAATCGGGGAGGGGAATTTCAATAAATTGGCTGAGTGATGGCAGGTGTTCCAGTCCGTTTTTTTGCAGTAAAAGAATTATTTTGCAGATGATATCAGGTTTGTTTGTGGTCAAAATGTTATTGTCTGTGATGATGCCAAATCCCGTTTCATATACTGACCGCAACAAAAATGAATTACTCAACCTGAAATTAAAAAATCCTCTGTAAGGGATATTGTCAATTGTGTTTGACAGGTAATCCGTTTTGATTTGGAAATGTTCAAGCAGGTGTTGACTTACCATTACGACGGGTAAACCTGTGAATTGAGAAATTTTCAGAGGGTAGGGGGTCGCAATATCAGTTAACGGGTTCGGGGTGATACTGGAAAATGTAATTGGTATGGTTTTGAGATGGGGGTACTTTTCTGGATATGCTTTTTCAGTAGCAGCTTGCAGGCAAGTTTTTAAATGCTGGTAAATTGAATAGTGCATACGATGCACCTATTCATTTATGTCAACAATTGTCCCCAGTTGCTCGAGTCTGTAATGGTCATGGAGCTCCGGAAGCATTACATGTACCACAACATCCGAAAAGTCAACAAGGATCCAGCGTCCCTCTTCAGTTCCTTCGACATGCCAGGGTTTATGCCCTTTTTCGGTGAGTGAGTCGATTACTCCTGAACTGACAGCCTGATTGTGAACAGTTGTGTCACCCTGGCAAATAACAAAATAGTCACTGATACCACTGGATGAATTCATCTGGACAACCGTGATTTTTTCTGCAAGCTTTTCCTCTGCAGCATTCGTAATGAGCTTTACGAGCTCACGAGCGGTAATGGTTTTTTGTTCTTTTTTCACTGAATTCTTTCTTTGTAATCTGAACCTATAATAACGGTAACATCATAGAGCGTGTTACCATTTAGAATAAGCGTCATTTTCCGGGTCCCAAGTGCAGATGCTACTTTAGATGCCATTGTTGTATCTTTTACTCTCGAAATGACCAATGTGCTATCATGATTCATTTGCGATGCATTTCCAATATTTTTTACATCAAAGCTTTTTGAACGCAGATAGTTTGCTGCCTGGCGAGCAGCACCATCGGTACCACAGCCATTCAGCAGTTCAATACTTCCAAGGTGAGGGACCGTAGGGCTGACATCGGTTTTAATCTGCTTAACAATTTTCTTCTGAGGTTCATCGGAGATCATTGTTCCGATAAGGATAAGTATACCGGTTATTATTGCAAGAAGAATAAGAATACTGAGATTTTTCATCCATGTTTCTCTTAAGAACAGACAAATACATTATTCGGGATTTATACAAATAATTTTCGGTTTATGATTGGCAATCTCGTCCGGTGTGAGCATTGCATATGAGAGCACCATGATTCTGTCACCTTTCATTCCCAGTCTGGCGGCAGGCCCATTAAGTTCCACAAGTCCTGAATTTCTTTCACCTTTTATCGCATAGGTAATCAGTCGTGTTCCGGTTTCAACATTGAGTACATGAACCTCTTCATTGGGAAGAATACCGGACTTTTCAAGGTATTCTTCATCCAAAGTGATACTACCTTCGTACTCAAGATTAACACCCGTTATACGGATATCACGTATTTTACCATTGAGAAACGTTCTCAGCATATAAATTCCCTGGATTTGAAATGTCATTTTTTTAAATTTTACCTGAAAATACATTATTCGAAATGGTGATACGTGTATAAAATAAGGAGAATCAATTTGAGTTAGAAAGACGATCAATCTCATCCCTGTATTTTGCTGCATCCTCATACCGTTCTTCACTGACAGCGGTATTAAGCCGTTTGTTTAAAAGTTCAAGCGGCGACAGTTGAGTCTCATCCTCGATAATTGTAACAGGTTGATCTTCTTCAAACGTTTCAGGGTGGTCCTGCTCAGGTAAAATAATGCCAGCTTCATCCATCACTTTTTCTTCAACAAACAGAGGTGTTGCACATCGTAATGCAATCGCGATGGCATCACTGGGTCGGCAATCTAACACAACCTGCTTTCCATTACTTTCCAGCACCATATCAGCATAGAAGGTTTCATCTGCAAGATCCCGTATAATAACATGCTTCAATCGAAAATTACTTTCGTTTAAAACCGATTTAAACAGATCATGCGTAAGCGGGCGCGGAAATGGAATTTCATTTATCTGAATCGCGATAGATTGAGCTTCAAGCTGACCGACAGAAATGGGCAGCGTTCTGCTGTCAACACTACTTTTAAGCAGGATTATATATTCTTTGCCCATGTTGACTAACACTACATTGGTAACTTTTACCTGTATCATCCTCTGCAAAATCCTTTGTGTGAAACTGCTTATTATTTCTTTTATATTAGTACGAAAATTCACCCTCCATATTGAACTTCAGTACCTGCTGGAAACGCCATTATTTTTGATAACATTTGTGTGCGAACGGGTCTGTATGGGGAAACAGACAATCTACTATATTATAAGCCCAAAAGGAAACTTTTTCTACAGATTGTGTGGAAAAAATAGTTGGGCGTTCGAAGGTTCAGGGTTCACGTTCGGGGTTGGAGGGACAAGGTGGGAGTGTCGAGGATAGAGGTGAAGAGACATGGTGCTTTAGAATCTTAACCTTAACCTTAACCTCAACCCCTGAATCCTTAAATCGGATCGACCGCAAGTGTTTCTTGTCGATCCGGCCCTGTCGAAACAATCAAAACTGGTACAGAATAGCAAAGGCTTTTGATTTTTTCGATGTACACCAGTGCGTTTTGCGGCAGATCCTTGTAATTTTTGCAACCCGAAATATCACACTTCCACCCTTGAAGCGTTTCGTAGACTGGAACAGCTTTCTCGAGTTGAACTAGTGATGACGGATATTGATCAGTTTTTTTGCCATCAATTTCGTAATGTGTACATATTTTAATTTCATCAAGACCGTTAAGTACATCCAGTTTTGTAAGTGCAAGGCGGGTCAATCCATTAAGCTGAACAGCTTTTCTCACCAGGACCGAATCAAACCATCCGCATCTTCGTGGACGACCTGTTGTAGCACCAAATTCACCACCGTTTTTCCGGAGAAATTCACCCGTTTCACAATTTAATTCGGTCGGGAATGGACCATTACCAACCCGGGTTGTATACATTTTAACAATGCCGATGACATGATCGATCGCAGCCGGACCGATACCACTTCCGGTACAAGCTGAACCAGAGATCGTATTTGATGATGTTACAAAGGGATAGGTCCCATGATCAATGTCAAGAAATGTTCCCTGAGCTCCTTCAAAGAGAAGACTTTTTCCTTTTTTATGCTCTGCGAACAGCAGGTTTGCTGTATCGGTGATAAAGGGGATAAGTCTGGTACGCAAATTCCGGTATGTTTCGATGATCTCTTCTTTATTGAGAGTAAAAGTCGCACCATAAACACCCTCGATCAGTTTTTTCTTGGCTTCAAAATTTTCTGAGAACTTTTTTGTAAAACTATCCCAATCAATGAGTTCCCCTGTCCTGATTCCTGTCCGATTTGCTTTGTCTGCATACGCAGGTCCGATACCTCGACCTGTCGTTCCGATTTTTCCTTTACCCATATTGCTTTCGTTTGCGGAATCTAGGGCTTTATGGTACGGAAGAACCAGATGTGCAAGATCTGAAATAAAGAGACGGTTCTCCACTGAGACCCCTGATGCAATCAGTTCATCAACTTCCCGTAAAAACTGTTCTGCATCAAAAACAACTCCGTTTGAAACCACACACAGTTTTTCAGGATACATGATACCCGATGGTACCATGTGGAAAACAAATTTTTTTCCATGCACAATGACGGTGTGTCCCGCATTCGCACCACCCTGATAACGGATAATGATATCTGAATTCTCGGCAAGATAGTCGATTACTTTCGCTTTTCCTTCATCGCCCCACTGTGTACCTACTACAATTGCATTCGGCATTAAATCACCTGTACCATTTAAAAGACAAAACATCAAACAAACCCTGGTTTTTCCCCGGGCACAAAGTTCATAAATTACGTTAAGGATAGGGGTACGGTCAATCGTTGGGAGAATATTATTTTATACAGTCCGAAATTTCTGTTATCATCCATTATAGTGGATATCAGAAACGTACCAGTCTTTATTATTAAAAGGTAAGTATACAGCACTATGTACAATCCTGCTAATCCTCTGATAATTCAGAGTAACAACACGATCCTGCTTGAAGTGAACAATCCGAATTTTCTTGATGCCAGAAATGCGATCAGCACATTCGCTCACCTCGATAAGAGCCCGGAATACATTCACACCTATTCGATAACTCCCCTGTCGCTCTGGAATGCAGCATCACTGGGGATGAAATCATTTGAGGTAATCGAGCGCCTTCGAATGCATTCAAAATATCCGGTTCCCCAAAATGTCGAAGACGAAATCAAGGAGCAGATGGGGAGATTTGGGAAACTGACGCTTGAAACCCGAGATGAGGGACTGGTTCTTAAATCGGTTGAGAAAGAGTTACTTAACCATTTGATTTTGCATCCGTTAGTTAAACCACTTATTGTAAAAAAACTGGAAGATGGTATTGTACTTGTTCGAGCTGATCAGCGTGGATTAATAAAACAGGTGCTTATCAGCATCGGATATCCCGCTCATGATCTGGCTGGATACGTTGATGGTTCCCCTTTTTCTATTGGTTTGAGGAATACCTGTCAGAGTGGAGATCCTTTTAATATCCGCGAATATCAACGACTTGCAGCAGAAAATTTCATTGGGAATCCTCAATCGCCCGGTGGGAGCGGGGTCGTGGTTCTTCCATGCGGTGCGGGAAAAACAATTGTCGGGATCTATTCCATGACACTTCTTCAGAGAAAGACGCTTATTCTGGTGACCAATGTTACCGCAGCTCATCAGTGGAAACGCGAAATTATTGACAAGACAGATCTTAGAGAGGAAGATATCGGCGAATTCAGTGGGGAAGCCAAGGAGATTCGTCCGATAACGCTCGCAACATATCAGATTTTAACCTACCGTAAGAAGAAAGATGATCCGTTTCTTCATTATGGAACAATAAACACAGAAAACTGGGGTCTTATCATCTATGACGAGGTTCACCTCTTACCGGCCCCGATTTTTAAATTTACAGCGGAGTTGCAGGCCCGCCGTCGGCTTGGACTTACAGCAACCCTTATCCGTGAAGATGGACATGAAACTGATGTTTTCACGCTGATTGGACCCAAAAAATACGACATTCCATGGAAAGATCTCGAACGTCAGGGATGGATTGCCACTGCACGGTGTGTTGAGATCCGGGTAGACCTGCCACAAGCTGATAAATTTCATTATCTTGCGCTTACACCAAAAAAGCAGATCCGGCTTGCATACGAAAATCCGTTTAAACTCGCAGTAGCTAAGGAGTTGCTTGCAAAACACCAGAGTGATCAGGTGCTTATTATCGGGCAATATCTTTCACAGCTCGAAGCATTCTCACAGGAGTTCGGAGCACCTCTTATTACCGGTGCAACCCCGAACAAACGTCGTGATGAGCTCTACGCTGATTTCAGGACTGGGAAGGTTAAGACATTGATTTTATCCAAGGTAGGTAATTTTGCTGTCGATCTTCCCGATGCGACAGTTGCGATTCAGATCTCGGGTTCTTTTGGTTCCCGTCAGGAGGAAGCGCAGCGTCTGGGTCGTGTCTTACGTCCAAAAAAATCAGGTGAGCAGGCAATTTTTTATTCGATTGTGACCCGGGAATCAAAGGAACTGGATTTTGCGATGAAACGGCAGCTGTTTCTCACCGAGCAGGGATATTCGTATGATATTCAATATCGGGAATTTGAATGATGTTACTATTTTTGTTTACTTTATTTGTTGATCAAGATTCGAAAATTGCATTTAATATGGACGCCCGGGGCGATTTGGTGGTGCCCAGACCGTCATTGCAGCGGTAAAGGTGTGGTTTGCCCGCACCTTGAAGGCTTTGGTGTCGTCGGAGCAGCTGATGCAACTTTGGAATCTGAGATAAATGCGGTTACTACCTGCGACCACCAATCTTCATGGGTATGGGGAAACCAGACGTGTGCCGGACCACCGAACACTCACTCCCCATACCCGCCGTCAGGTCCATAAAAAAAGTAAATGGGACAATGGGACGGCCAGACTGGAGCATGAAGAAAAAAGGAATGGAAGAAAACAATATCGAATATCAAACTAAAAAAAATCTTTTGTTATTCGATATTCAGGCTTCGTTATTCGATACTTTCTTATTAGTATCATCTTTCCTGAAAAACTTCACTGCAGTTTCAACCATCGACAGATCTACACTCGTGTTAAAGCAGGGGCCATTAGGACGATCATTTATAACCCCGTAAACAGGAATCGGGTAAACGTCGAGGATACCGAATGTCAGGTCGCGTTCGCAGGCTACTGCGATGATTCCATTGGGTTTAAACGATGCAACCCGTTTACGGGCAAGTGTACCGCCATTAACGACCTCAATAAAGAGATTGTATTTTTCACCCAGCTCCAGTAATCCTGAAACCGGACACTGTCCACAACGTGCACAGTTGTTTACATCATTGGTAATTTTGCGATGACATTTATCGATCTGAAGACAGTGGGGGAGAAGTATCAAAAGTCTGTCACCCTTGATTCTTTTTGTCTGGGCAATAGTCATTGCATTATTAACTTTTACAAAAGAAACACGGATTTTATTTCTGTTTATTCGAAACAGCTGAGCCAGCATCACAGCAAATGGAAAAAGTAACGTTACGGTAATTGATTTGCCGTTATGTGGATATAGAAGATCTATTCCCGTGAGAGCTGTTGCTGAAATTAAAAATAATCCGCTGGCAGGAATGAAAACGGCGCCAATAAACCCTATTAGTGTAATAGTGTTCAATAACGGAGAGATTAATATGAGCCTTGGGTAGATAAGGTAGTAAATCAATCCGATAAAGGTCGTAAAAAGGAAAAGACCAAGCCAGCAGAAAACAAGGAATGTCGCCTTAGTCCAGGCTTGACGCCACCTGGACTCTTCCCTGAAAGCTTGGGGACTTTGTTGAGTTTGAGCGGTTGAACTTATAGTTTCAATAGGGGACATTGATGTATTTTGAAAAAAAGTGAAAGAACCCGAAAATAGCATGTTCCGCAGATCGCCTCACCCCCTGTCCCCCTCTCCATTCACCAATGGAGAGGGGGACAGGGGGTGAGGCGATCTGCGAATATTGCATTATAGTCACAAACTGGAAACAATAATGTTGTATTGATTAATAACGTATTGATTCTATTTATTATCCGACGTTTTCTACACTTTTTACTTCAGGAATCTTGGACTTAAGTAATCTTTCCACACCCATTTTGAGTGTCATCGCTGCACCGGGACATCCGTGGCAGGCACCGCGAAGTTTCACTTTAACAACTCCGTCTTCGGTTACATCAACCAGATCAATATCGCCACCATCAGCCTGAAGATTCGGGCGTATCTGTTCAATAACTTCCTGTACTTTTTCTTTCATTATCTGATCCTTTCGTATGAAATTCTTTTGTAATATACAATTCGAAATATTCGTTTGTTACAAAATACCATTAATAAGATATATTGTCAGACCGACCATAGCTATTCCAAGAATAATTTTTATTTTCACCATGTTATTTTGAGTCTTTTTAGCCAGTTCATTCCATTTCATTCCGTAGTATGCCAGCACCATCACAATAAGAAGCGGAAGAACAAATAGAAAATTATAGAATGCAAGATAGAGATACCCGGTAAATTTCAGTGAATCATCTGAAGTCATAGCAACGATGAATGGAACATACATCTGGCCTGTACAGATTGCTTCAAGAAGGGTGACAAGAAAACCGGTTATTATAGCTCCAATCACAAGACTTCTACCACTCAGATTCCCTGAGATAATTTTGTGGATACGAAGTTTAACCTGTTTAGGTAATTGAAGTGTAATTGCATCTGTATTTTTTGTTTTCTTATAGGAAAATGCATCTTTAAAACTTAGTATTGCGATCAGTGCTGCAGCTCCAGCCGCTGCCCACCTTATTCCCATTGAGATGGCATGATACTGTTTGACTCCTTCGAGTATACTCTTAAGGCCGACTCCCATTGCAAAATAGGTGATATAAACAGTTGCGGTGTAGACTAATCCTATAATCAGGATTTCTTTACGTGAGCGCTTTCTTGTTGCCATAAATGATATGAGAAATACCATTGTGGCGATCGCACAGGGATTGATCCCATCAGTAAGTCCTACACCCAGTGTCCCCAGGAAAAATCCCCAGTCTGCAGCTTTCTTTTTTAGAATCTCTGAAAGATTTCCAGCTGAACTGTCTATCTGGATTGTTTCATAATTTCCGGAGGCGATTCTTGATGTAATCATGCTTTTTCCATACTTCATAATATCATCAAAGCCGGTAAGATAGGTATCCGGGAGAAAAAGTTCCTGGGCAGAACTGGTTTTGACGTTAAACTGTTTCTCGAATGAAAGAAGCGTCTGGAGTCCGGAGTCGGTTTCAATATCATGAAATGTGAATTTAAATTTCTCTATATTTTCTGCCACCAGGGGTTTCAGCAGATTTTCTTTAATCTGATTACATTCACCGCAAGTTGCAGACCCGAAAAAATGAGCATTTAATTTAGTCGATTGAACCTCAGCAGTTGAAACACCGAGAGTTAGCAGAATTGTTGCAAGTAGTGATTTGAGATTCATAAATATTCCCTGAAAAATTAAATAAACTATTTCGGATCAGATAAGAAGAAAATTGTTGTTTATTAAAATACTAAATGCCCACACTGAACCTGTTGCTCAGTATTCATAAATTAACAGGAATTTTTTATCGTGAAATACACGAAATGCACGAAAAAATAATTATTAATAGTAGAATGGAATAATGTCAGAAGGGAAAGTCTTCTTCTACCATATAGGTTAAATAAAAATAGAAAACCTTGAGTTGTATGTCAATCTTGCATACAGTCTCCAGTTTTCTCAGGGTTGAAGGAAGAATTGTGCATTTTCAGTCTGCGACACATGCAACGGCAGTCCTGGTTAATTAGTGACTGGGTGACTATAAGACTGAGAGAATAGTGATCAAAAAACCTGTAATGTATAGTTGTTTTCGGCTGTCCCTTTGTCTCCCAGTCCCAAAGTCCCCCAGATTTCTTATTCCTCGCGACACACTTACCGAACCAGGACTGTGAAAATCCCAGAAAAAAATAAATAGAGAGACAAGAAAAAACAGAATCTTTACTTGTCAAAATCAATCAGCTTGCAGGCTGTTCTGAGGTCTCAGCTGTAGTAAGCTTATCCCAGAATTTGACGTACTGATCCTTTTCGGCTGAATCGCGGTAAGCGATAGCAATCCGGGGATGTTCGTTGAGAATGCCGGTGATCATATAAGGAATAATATAACCCCATTCGATTTTACTCTGGAGCGGGAGATAAAGTTCCTGGATCAGTTGTAACACAGGACGAAGGTTGTACTTTGGATTCTGAAGGAAACTTAACAGAAGTTCAAGACAGCAGTTCCCGGGGCCTCTTCCGATACCAAATACGGATGCATCGAGCAGTGATGCATTATCGATGATTGCCTGAATAGTATTACTGAACGCCAACTGACGGTTATTATGTGTATGGATACCAATAAGTTTTCCCGGTAGCGCTTCCCGGTATTTTTTTACCAGAAATGAAACATCCTCACCATACATTGCTCCAAAAGAATCAACTACGTAAACAGCGGGTACTGCTGTTTTACTCAGATCAGAGAGTGCTTCATCGATCTCACGCTCCTGATTGGTTGATACTGCCATAATATTGACGGTAGTTTCATAACCTTTATCCATAATCATGTTACAAAGGTCAATGGCTTTGGTCACTTCCTTTATATAACAGGCAACACGGATCATCGTAAAAGGTGAGTCTTTTTTTGCCACAAGATCTTTTTCTTCTACTCTTCCGATATCTACCATGCAGGAAAGTTTCATATTTGTCTCGACACCATCAATAATCCGTCTGATATCATCATCATCACAGAAACGCCATTTTCCATACTCTTTTGGATCAAACTGATTCTTTGATGCTTTATAACCAATTTCCATGTAATCGGTACCCGACTGGCTTAGTCCGATATAAGTGTTTCTGACAAATTCATCACTGAACTGCCATTTATTGATCAGGCCTCCATCCCGTATTGAACAATCCAGGATTTTGATGTCTGGTCTGAACATTCGTACCTCCAACTGAAAAATTTCTTTCCGGTTCAATTTGAAATAAAAGAAAGTATGGTTTAAAAAATATATTTTGTCGTAAAATATAATTTTTCGGTCATCAGAACATAATATTCTTTTCGATCTTATTAATTTACCGTACATTTCAGGATTTATAATGGCTCAAGTACATGATGCGCTTTGTTTTCAAGTAAAACCAGAGATTCTTTCACAAGTTTTAAACAGAGCTATGGTATCGTCTGATAGTGCACAAAAACAGAAAGTTGAAGCTGTTGCACGACTCTTTTCAACTATTCCCTACGAAAATCTTACAAAAATTATCAAATCTGATGTTCTGGTAAATGCCCGGTCAGCACTCCGTTACCCGGATGAACTTCTGAATGACTGGATAAGGTGGGGGACTGGTGGGACCTGCTTTTCATTAACCGCAGCGATGGTTGCGGTATACAACTGTATGGACATTGAAGCGCATCCGGTGCTTGCCGACCGTCACTATGGTGTAAACACACACTGCGCACTGGCCGTTGTACTTCCTGATGGAGTATACCTCCTTGATCCTGGCTTCCTGTTGTATCATCCGGTAATCTTTCCAACTCTCACACCTGTATCTGTAAATACCGGGTATAATATAATAGAACTTATTCCAAAAGAGAATGGAAGCAGGATTGAGATGTACACTATAGTCAAGGGAAGCAGAAAGATGCGGCTTCTTTACAAGTCAGCGTTTATTGATGCTGTACAATTCGAAAAAGCCTGGGAAAGTTCGTTTGCATGGGAGATGATGAATTACCCGGTATTAACACGTGTCTCAGCGAGTCAGCATATTTATCTCCAGGGAGATGCGCTGTCGGTACGAAATGCAGAGAGAACGAATCGACAAAAAATGACCACTGATGAACAGTTCAAATTTATTTCCGGCACCATGGGGATTAATCCGGAGATTACCAGAAAAGCATTGGAGATACTTAAAAATGGCTGAACCATTACCACCATTTCCGGTAAAGTTTTTTATTGCAGCGCTGTACTCTGATCCGGATAGTTTTGTAAAAGCAAAAGAGCTGCTGATTTCACTGTGGGGCAAGATAGATTTTTGCGGTGATGATCGAACATTTGATGTAACCGGTTACTATGATGAGGAGATGGGGTTTCCGCAGATCAGGCAGATTATGACATTTGAAAAATTATACAGTCCGACACTACTTGTTGCGATGAAATTACGATGTAATGAACTCGAAAAAGAACTTGTCTGCGCCGATAAACGCGTTGTAAACCTGGATGCCGGATACCTTGACCACAACAAAGTTGTTCTCGCTTCTGCTAAGGAAGCCGGCCAGAAGGTGTATCTTGATAAGGGCATTTATGCTGACCTTGCCGGCCGTTATAAAAATGGAAAATATCAGCCTTTTGAGTGGTCATTCCCGGATTTCAGAGATGGACGTTATGATAAGGAACTGTGTGAAATAAGGGCTGTCTATTTGCGCCAGCTGAAAGAGTGGCGGAAAACGGGCAACACATCGACATTGGATTAAAAATGACTGGAGGGCATTATTTGGGGATACGCACGTAAAATGTTGTTCCGGTTTCCGGTTCTGATAAGAAAAAAGTTAATCCACCAAGATACTGTTCAACAAGAAGCTTTACACTATAAGTACCGATTCCGCGGCCGATTCCTTTCGTAGAATATGATCTCTGGAAAATATGGTATTTGATCTCATCCGGAATGACACCTGGATTATTAATCGAAACGGTTAAAAAATTTGTATCATCAAAATAATTGCAGGTTACAATTTCACCTGGAGATATTGCTTCAATAGCATTTTTCAGAAGGTTGATCAAAATCCTTTGAAAAAGAACTATATCGGTAGTACACATTCCTGGTTCTGATTTAGCAATGATTATATCTTTCTGCTGGTTTCTGGCCAAAAAAAGCATCTGTTTAACGGATTCATGAATCAAATCAGCTGCGTTTATTGGTACTTTGACTACAGCAAGTTCGTTTGTTTCTGCTGACAGCAGAATTTTTTGAGATTGAATTTCATCATAGATTTTTTGGGAAGCTTGCGAAAGAAGTGTGACATCCTCTTTTGTGATTGATTGAAGGTCATTTTCAAAGAGCTCTGCCAACCCCATCAGAGAACCAACAGAATTTATGATATCATGAAAAAAGATTCTTTCCAGCATTTGACGGCGGTTTTCACAACTTAGATCTTCAAATGTGACAATTACGTACTGATGTTCCTGGAAGCTGAATGGTGTAGCAACAACTTTAAGATCGTGAGCTGCATTTTGATCACTTCTGCGTGTCAGAAGTTGTGTTTTATTTTCGGTTCGGAATCCACATTTCCGACTCTCGATAATTGTTCTTAAAATTCCGCAGTACTGGCAAGCAGAGTGATAGCCGCATCCATCAGTATTGCTAAGTGCGTTAACACAACCAAAAAGATCGCCTGGACGTTTACCGACAATTTCATCTTCCGTTTTTATTGACAAAGTAGTAGCAATCTTTTCGTTATAATAAAGGATTTTGTTGTAATTGTCAATAATGAATCCTAGATATGGGAGCGCTTCGAGAAATGTCTTAAAAAAAAATTCATTACGCTTAAAAATATTCTCGATAAAATCTGAGGTGCAATCTTGATCACTCATGCCTGAAATACAACCATACCCTTCTGAAATAACTTTTTTTATTATACTGTACCTTTATTGGAATCTCAAGAAAATTATCGTATTGCCAGCACTGCGGATAGAACGTCTTAGATATAAAATTGAAGGGTAAAAATGAAAAAAACAGGGATAAATCATTGTAATGCACTATTCTGCATAAAGTATGTTTGAAGATATCATGAGAGATATTTCTAATAGAAGAATGGTACTTACATAAATGGATCTCAACGATAACAAGAATACACGACGAAGCCGTGCTGAAGCACATCTCTATGTGGCTGTTCTGAAAATAGATGGTACTATTTCATCCAGAGAATTTATAGAAGCATCAAATAACGCCCGTCAGAGCCAGAAAAATCTCAATATACTCAATATCAACAATGCATTAGAGTCATCAATTCAGGAATTTTTGTATGAAATTGTGAGGAATGATCAGTTCAGAGCCTGGAAATGGGAAGATCATCTTGATTTTTCACTGTCTATTCTAAAAGAGCTACGAGCCGATGGCGACTGGAGTGTTTCGTTTCTTGCAGACAAAGTTGAGGATGGGCTGAAAAAGGTTGCATGGATCGATGGGTATGATCTACATGAATCTGAGGCTGTTGTGAGAATAATTGAGGAACTCAGAAAACTTAAGAATCAGGAGGTATAATGCTTCGTACCATTTTTTCATCAGTTGTGATTTTTATTCTATGTTTTGTTATGCCTGTTCAAAGTAAAATTTATGATCCATATTGGATGTTCAGTGACAATAATGAGGCATCATATAAGGAATTCTCTATTTGTGATACTTGCCGAATTAAGGAATTTAATTGTAAATCTCTTGAATCGGATGAATTACCCGATACTGGAAATACCTATAACAATACAAAGTATATTTGCTTTGATTATAAATTCAGTTCTGATTCATTTTTTGTATATGATGTATTTGATAATAGTCTTGTTGTTTATAAGGGTAAGCGCCCAGGCTATGCAGGGTTTAAAGCATATTGGGAAGGTGGAATGCTTGGCTATTTCATAGCGCGTTATACAAATCTGATTTTTGCTCACAAGGGTCCTAACCCGAATCATAAGGTTACGGTTGGTGCCCGGTACAATGATTGTGTTTGTGGATCTCCATCATATTATGAAACAATAGGCACATTTAATTCTTCACCCGAATGGAAGCTGGATACTCTTAAAATTCCCGAAAAAATTCGTTTGAAAAATGATACCCTTAGAAATTATAGTTGTTACTATGAACTGTTATTTCTTATTACTAATATGGATCCTTCTGACACAACTTCAGGTGAACCTGGATGTTTGAAAATTGATGATATTAAATTAACTGGTTACAACCCGATTGATACATCGCCTAAATCTCAGGTGGTGGATGTGGGTAAAAAAGTAACTTTTAAAGTTGGAATATCAAAAGAATTTTCTTCAAAAGAATTAGTAACCTATCAATGGAAAAAAAATGGCAATCCTATTGTGGACGCAAAAAATCCAGAATATAGTATTGATGTTGCTGCAGCAGCAGATTCTGGTATGTACACTGTAGATGTGCACGTTGCAAGTTCCGGGAGCACATTTTCATCATGGGGAGCAACACTTAAAGTTAATTCATCTTCAAGTGTAATTTCGCAATCAAAAAATGAGCACTACAATCGATCCGGGACAGTTTTAAGTGATGCTGACGAGAAAGAATGTGGCTGCGGAAGTGGGGCAGGCCTGGCATTACTTCCGCCACTTTGGTTCAGAATTCGAAGAATGAAGAAATGGATTTAATTCTTCTCTGTTGTTTTGCAAGGTTTACGAAAAAATAATAGGAACCACGGAACACACTGAATACACGGAAAGTATTTTGATATGACTTTCAACTTCTGTCAGGTTTTCTCAATGAGGTAACTGTTTTTTACAATTACTCTATATTAATTTTTGTTTACAGTTAGCTTACTTGATGCTTGTCATTCCAGCATGGGAGGGGAAATGAGAATTTTATCTATATTGATATGGTTTTCGATAACAGGTACTGCTTATGCATCTATTAAAAAAGCATATGATCCTGTGTGGATTTTTAATGATGATGTGGCTGGATGGAACGATGATTTTCGTTACTGCGATACATGTCGAAAAATGGACCTGAACTGCAAATGGTCGATGGCTGATGAGTTAGTCGATACAGGTGATTCGTACAATTCATCATACATTTGTTTTAATTATCAGTTCAGTTCTGATACATTTTATGTTTACGATGAATTTGACATTGAATTACTTCGTTATAAAGATTGGCGCCCGGGGTTTGCGGGATTTAAACTGGATCTTGATGCTGGCAT
>JBNKZD010000216.1:0-36797 GCA_050301235.1 Chitinispirillaceae bacterium
GGTAGCAGGAACAATTAAGCTGTTCGAAGAGTTTGTAGGTCGAAAGGAAACTGCAGATGTCTGAAAAAAATACCACAGAGCAAACATCAGTTCTGGAGCAACAGAAGGATAAAGTGGGTGATATAATACGTAAAGAGCGTGTCACCAGACGAATCACTGTCGAAACAATTGCTAAAGATCTGAAGTTGAATGCAAAGTATATCAAAGCACTCGAATCTAATGAATACGATTCACTTCCTGCTGACCCTTATGTACGGGTGTATCTACGATCACTGGCAAAATATCTTTCATTAAATCCCGAAGAGATTTTGAAGAAATTTTATGATGAACGTGGATTAGGATCCGAACTCTATAAGAAGGAATCTACTGCAAAAATTAAGGTCAGCATGAAAGAAAAAGAAGAATCACGTAACCCGTTACTGGTCACGGCTCTGATTCTGATTGCAATTCTAATAGGATTCTCTTTCTTTGCCAGCAAAAAAGGATGGATTAACGCATCATCGGGAAAGATTCTCACTGTTCCTGCTAAAGCTGATCAATCATCATTAAAAACTGATTCACTTGCAGATGACAGCCTTTTTTCTGATGCACCGGTTCAAGTAGCTGATTCAACCGAAATGAAGGAAGCGGAAGCTGCGGAGCAGTCAACCTCAGCTGCAATTGTTGACACTACCCGACTGCTGCGCCTTAAACTGGAAGTTACAGGAGATTCTGTCTGGATTCAGGTATTCAGTGATGGGAAATCATGGAAAAATGTTGTATACAAAGGTCAATCACGCGATTTTACAGCACAAGACAGTTTCAACATTCATGTTGGAAACAATTCACTTGTAAAATACACCATCAATGGAAAACAACTGAAAATTAATGGTTTTGGTGTTGTTGCATTTAAATGTGATAAGAACATAAAACCATCGGTCTGGACACTCTCACGCTGGAACAGCATTTTCAAGGACCGTTTGTAACGGCAGAGGCCGACACGATGTGGATTGACATTCATGCGCATCTGTACGAATACAGTAACCGGGAGCTGGAAACTGTTTTATCAGAGGCGCATAGTGCCGGTGTAGAATATGTTGTCTCCACAGCAGTTTCTGTTGAAACGTCTGTAATCGTTGTTCAGCAGTGTTCTACCTTTGATCAAATTTTTGGCGCCACTGGTATCTCCCCCTTTGATGTACCATCATTGAATTCTTCCTGGTTAGACGATCTTTCATCGCTGATAAAGCATAAAAAAATCGTTGCAATAGGTGAGATTGGGATCGACAATTCAAACCCCCGCTACCCACCACTGGAAAAACAACTTCCTGTATTTGAAAAGCAGCTCGACCTAGCAGTGGAGCACAACCTTCCGGTAATCATCCATTCTCGTGGTATTGAACAGACGGCGCTAGAAATTTGTAAGCAACATTCAGTAAAGAGTGCTTTGTTTCATTGTTACACAGGAGATGCAACTACTCTGCAAAATATTATTACAACCGGATATATGGTTTCGTTTTCCGGCATAATAACGTTCAATAAATCGAACCTTCCTGAACTGGCAAAAGCCACCCCATTGAACCAGATTTTTATCGAAACCGATTCACCCTATTTAACTCCGGTTCCTTATCGGGGAAGGAAAAACACCCCGGCAATGGTAAAAATCATCGGAGAGAAAATTGCTGAGATTCATGGTATCTCTTTCCTGCAGTTGCAGGAACAATTGAGTGAAAACTTCAAAAAATTTTTCTGCAACAAAAAAGTATAGTATTTAATTATTGACACAGTTTGGCACCGGAAGGTATCTTACTATAGATTAAGCTGCTATTTTTCGAGCTTATGATCAATTCAGATCATCAAATTCAATGTTATACTAGTCATCAGTTTTAAACTGTTATAATTATCAGTTAGATTGCTTGCTACAGTACTGATTCCAGTACTGATTTAATTGAATTTTGCCTTAAAGATCTTTTTATATAGAGCGGAAGCCCGTAACATTTACGGGCTTCATTTTTTAAATTACTATCAGATGAGGAGAATACCATGACCTCCGGAAACGTCATGAATATTTCGATCGAAAATGTCACCTGGCAGGACTATCGTGCTTCAAACACCAGCATGGTTCTTTTTTATACCAGTGATCCGGTTTCAGAACTGCCGATCCGGGAAATCCCAGAAGAACTTCCATCTGATGTGCTGCCTGAACCGCATTACGAAAGTGGCACCTATGGGTACTATGGGTGCAGCAAATCGAAAGTCCGCAATGCATTTGTCAAATCAAAAATCCGTTACATCCTTTTTATGACAAAATATTCCGGCACATTGGCTGAGTATAAAGATCGGATTTTTATTACTGGCTTTTACCGGGTTCATAAAATTGCCGATGCCAAAAAGATCCATATCAGGTATTGCCCCGATTATTCCTGCCTTGATGAAGATCACTGCTACAGTATGCGAGCCGATGAGAAGCGTTTTGTTGCTATCGGGGATGCATTTGAGATTTCCGATTCTGTTCTGAAAAAATGGGGTTATGCATCAAAGATTACAAAGCAGACCCGCATTCAACTGGACGAAGAGAAGACTATGGAAATTGTCAATTTTCTGTCAGACAAACCAGATTCTACACCTGTCTACATAATGGAAACAAAGCGTCTGTGGCCGGTTGAAGAAGAAGCTGAAGAGGATGAGGAAGAATAATTAACACCTCAAACAAATGCCTTTTTGTAAATTCTTTTAATATGGACGCCGGCGCTATTCATCTGTTGGGGCACGTTGCAACGTGCCCGTACATATGGAGCTTTTGACTTCTGTGAACCCACACCTAGAGGCCTTTGATGTCGTCGAAAATTAGATGCCGCGAATTCTTATCTTTCCATTGAACCTAAAAACCGCAGTAGGTGGCAGTGGAGAACCGTAAGATATTGAGTTGAAGCTCTTGAAGGTTTTATCTACAGGTGATAAGACCGAAAGAGCTGACCATACAAATGGCTAAAATCCAAGTACAGTACAAAGTACTGGAATACCTTATATTGCAGAACGAAGTGACAAACCCTTTATGCGCAATAGATTACGCGTTATCCGCGTCAATCTACTGCGGTTTTTAGGTTGAAGATTCGCGGCATTTTTTTCGTTTTACACCTGTTTTTATCCGCTCAGCCTGTTTATAATATTCTCCTGGTTATCTGCGGAACTTTCTATATCTACATAGAATCAGATAAGTGATGAGAATTTTTTGTGGTCTGAGTGTGGCCTGAAATTCAGTTCAGATTTTTGTTTGCAATTTCAGTAAGAGATATTGCTGGTGAACCTGACCATGGGTGACAATGCCACACTGCTACCATTTGTAATGCGCCTCCCCTTCTCCATTCACTAATGGAGAGAGGGAATAAGGGGGTGAGGCGACGAGATATCGCGTTCAAATTGTTGTTCGTGATGTAACCGGATCTGCACACACACTTCTTGAACTGATCCAGAGTACCAAGCCATCATTTTTTTCTGCAGCTCGGGTAACGGTATATTTCATTATTTCATAGTTGTCACGAATGAATGCACGGTTTTCATCGTCAGCGTAAAAACGATACCAGATTTCCGGGTATATTTTTTCCCTGCAAAATGCATCAGCATCATAAGCAGTCATAAATACATCGGTAGGAAGCCCTGACAGGAAGTGGTGTATTTCTTTTACTTCAGATGAGAATACTGCTCTGGCCGGACCGAAACCTACATCGATTGTTCCAATATCCTGTCCACCAAAAAGGAGAAAATCCATTGGAAAAGTTCCATCAAAGACTTTGCCACTTAACATATAGTGAATTGCATGCCATGCGGTATCAAGACTGCGCCATTGTTGTTCCTGTTCAGTTGAGCTGCAAAGGGTTTCGGGATCAGACAGTCCGCTTTTTTTTAACAGTCCTGAAATTCCTGTACTTTTGAAAAGATGATCAAGTACATTTCCAATGAATTGTCCTCTGGTTCGGACAGTTTCGCATATCAACGTGTCATCATTTCCGATAACTTTCCATATACGTTGTGGTTTTTTTATGAGTAGTGACAGATTTTCATCTGTTAATGGCTGCATAAGAAGAGTAAGGCTCATTAGATATACTGCCTTTCATTCCATTCGCACTCTGGTGCCGGATGGTTTGTTTCAGGTTGAAAATGGGGTTGTCTGAGAAAAAATTCGAGAATAGCAAAATGAAACGATTCGTATTAACTGATGTTAATAACCATGTCAGCCTCACCAGTTAAAAGATATGTATATAAAAATAGTAAAAAATATTCAGAAGGCAAGGTTTTTTTTAGTTTTTAACGAAAAACAGATCAGAAATATATTGACTTAGTCTACTATTATTGTAAATCGAATACTACCAATACCTTACAGTTTCCCATTACAGCTGTTTTATAAGGAAGTGCATTCAAGTAATAATCGATACAACAATGTAGAGGTATGAATGAGTACCTCTACACCTTTGCGGGCTGTTTTGTTTTTGCAGACGCAGACTCTGTGATGTTCTGTTCATTAGAAAAATAGATCTTCGTTTCCCTTGCTATGACATTACTGAGTAGAAGAAGTGAAACCAGATTCGGAATAGCCATCAATGCGTTGGAAATATCTGCGAAAGACCACACAACTCGTACCTTTACCACTGCTCCGATCATTACAGCTGCAATCCACAGTAACCTGTATGGAAGGAGTACTTTTGAACCCAGAAGGTACTCAGCAGCTTTTTCACCATAATATGCCCAGCCAAGAATAGTCGAAAATACAAATGTAAGTAACCCGATATTTAAAAGTAATGGTCCGAACGATGCCATTGTACCAAACACTTCATTACTTAATGCCGGTCCGCTGAGTCCGGTTGTCCATGCTCCCGAAGAAACAATTGTTATGCCAGTTATTGCACAAACAACAACTGTATCCCAGAAAGTTCCGGTTGAGGAAACCAGTGCCTGCCTGACCGGCTCCTTTGTCTGCGCAGCTGCAGCAACAATCGGAGCACTTCCCATTCCGGATTCATTAGAAAAAAGTCCCCGCTTAACACCAAAAAGTATTGCCTGGCGGAACCCTGCTCCAATAAATCCCCCTACTGCTGCCTGTCCGGTGAATGCACTTGAAATGATTTTCTGAATTGCCGGGATTATGTTCTGGTAATGAATACAGAGCAATACAATGCAGCCCAGTACATACACAATTGCCATCACAGGAACAAACTTCTCACAAGTCCTGGCAATTGATTTAATACCACCCAAAATCACTAACGCTGTAAGGAGGGCAAGCACTATTCCCGTGACCCATACCGGTACAGCATAGCTTTCCAACAGAAGATTCGAAATGGAATTTGATTGTGCGGTATTTCCGATTCCAAATGCAGCCAGTGCAGTAAAAAAAGCGAAGATAATTCCAAGCCATTTACTTTTTAATCCACGTTCCAGTACATACATCGGACCGCCGGCCATCATCCCGGAAGGTAATGTCACCCGGTATTTTACAGCAAGCAGCGCTTCACTGTATTTAGTCGCGATACCGAACACCCCGGTAATCCACATCCAGAATACCGCTCCAGGTCCACCGGCAGCAATAGCAGTTGCAACCCCTACTATATTTCCAGTACCGATCGTTGCAGCAAGAGCAGTCATAAGGGCGCCAAACTGACTTATATCCCCATTCCCTTCACGCTTTCTCTGCCAGGATATCTGTATTCCTTTGAATATAAACTTCTGAATCACCCCCAGTCTGAATGTCAGAAATACATGAGTCCCCACCAATAGCACCAGCATTGCCGGTCCCCAGACGATGTCATTTATCTTTCCGAGAAGTAATTCTATAGTTTCCATAAGGTGTTTTTCTTTAAGGTTTAGGTTAAGGTTTAGGTTAAGGTTTAGGTTAAGGTTTAGGTTTAGGTTAAGGTTTAGGTTAAGGTTTAGGTTTAGGTTAAGGTTTAGGTTCAAGAGTTCAGGAGTTTTTCACATTCGCCACTCTCTACCCACCCCTCCCCACCTCGACTCTCTCTACTCGACACTCGATACTCAGCCTACCATACACAATACACCACACTTTGAACCCTGAACGCTGAACTCTTGAACCACTTAAAAAAATATAACTCCTTGTTGCAACTAATTCTACTATATACTACAATCAACCATTTAGAGATCACGTTATGTATATTTGAGCAAATATGATAATCTATACAGTTCATAAACAGAATCCACAACATCGGTATATCGACATGGCAGCTTCCATTCTCAAAGATAAGGGAGGTATAGCGGTTTACCCAACCGATACCGTTTATGGAATGGGTGCATGTGTGAGTAATGCACACGGAATTGATAAAATCAGCCGTATCCTCGAAAAGGACAAAAAACGTCTGTTTTCATTTTTATGCTGTGATTTTTCACAGGCAGCCCAGTACGTGCGGATTTCAAACAACAGCTACCGCATCATGAAACATTACCTTCCGGGACCATACACCTTCGTTCTACCAGCAACAATGATGGTACCGAAAAAGATTTGTCCAAAGCGAAAATCGGTAGGAATCCGCATCCCGGCATGTAAAGTTACCCAGGAGCTTGTTACCTGTATGGGTGAACCTATCGCCAATACATCGATTCAACTACAGGGTGAACTTCGGGGAGATCCGGAAGAAGTTAAACTGGCTGTTCTCCATGAAGTTGATATCATGCTGGATATCGGGCTACTCGATGATCCTTTTGGTTCAACTGTGGTAGACTTGTCTGATGATACCCCGCAGCTGATTCGCCAGGGGAAAGGTGTCTGGAATGAATAACCATTTTTCAGGAGTATTACATGAATAAATCTATAGATCGTCTGGTTGAGATTGTTGCAAAGTTACGTTCTCCCCAGGGGTGTCCATGGGACAAAGAGCAAACACACAAATCACTCTTGTCTGGTTTTCTTGATGAGATGTATGAATTTTTTGAGGCTGTCGATGAAAATGATGCCAGTAAAATGAAAGAAGAACTGGGCGACCTTCTTTTACAGATCATTTTCCATGCGCAATTGGGTTCAGAAGACAAAACATTTACTTTAGATGATGTTGCAGAGGATATTTCAGATAAACTGATACGCCGTCATCCTCATGTGTTCGGTGATGTCCAGGTTTCTTCATCACGTGAAGTACTTCATAACTGGGAAGCAATTAAAAAAACTGAAAAGGGTAAGGAACACCGGAAATCACTCGTTGATGACATCCCGAGTGCTCTTCCGGCACTGTTTCGTGCAGAAAAGGTCCAGCGACGGGTTGCGAAAGTTGGATTTGACTGGAAAGATGTTCGACCTGCACTGGATAAGGTTGAGGAAGAATTCGGGGAGTTCCGTGAAGCGGTGCTCAGCGGAGATAACACCCATGCGTCTGAAGAGTTAGGTGATATCATCTTTGCACTGGTTAACGTCGCCCGTCACCACTCTATCAGCGCTGAAGATGCGGTCAGGCAGACAACCAATAAATTTGAACGGCGGTTCAGATACATTGAGAAGAAAATTGAAGAGTCCGGAAGAACTATCTATCAGACAACATTTGATGAAATGGACCGGTTATGGGAGGAAAGTAAGAAAGTTGTTGGATAAAACCTGCCTTTATTTCAAAATGTAATCAATCTGCCAGCAATTTGTAAATTTAAATAACAAATTAATTGAACATTTCCGGAATGTCAGGTATTATGAGCTGTATCGGACTATTTTTTGATAACATTACACGAACACGATTTTAACAGAATGTTCATTTACTGTAACTAGACAATCAACCATTACCCTATTTAAGGAGTACGTAATGAAAAATATTCTTGCAACGGCACTTCTTGCTGCCTCTGTTGTAAGTGCTGCAGAAACAGCTCCACCACCTGCAGTTTCCTTTACTCCCTATGGATTATCACAGTTCCGTTTTCGGTACGACATTACGACAGTTAATGCAAATGATAAGAAGGCAACTACTGGAAATTATTACAACAGACTTGGGTATAAATTTGGAGTGAACGTAAAAGCTGGCGATCAGACGACATTCCAATTTGAAATTGGTAATGACTGGGCGAGTACCGAAGAAGTAACCAATATCGATGATGCAACAAAAGAGGCTGGCGTTTTTAAAAGATATCGCCCATACGTTCATCTTGCATCCGTTAAATGGAACCCGGGATATATGCATATCATGACTGGTATAATCCCCATAAAGGGTACACCTATGCTTGATCTGATTGGACGTTCTATCGATAAACATCAGAAAAATTATGCAGAAGCAGCTCACACAAGCTGGGCAATATCAACTGACAACAGTTTGATTGGTCTTAATGCAGGAGTTCCCATTCTAAAAGATGCTTTCAAATTAGGTGTTGAATTTACCACAGCAATGCTCGAGAGCCGGAAGGCAACATCTCAGGTTGATGAATTCAGATCAAATGCAAGTGCTGTTGCTCTGATGCTTGGTGTACCGATGACAGCTGGTGGTGTAACAATCAATCCACAATTTTTTGTAACCCCAAGCAGGAATTTATCGGTAGATCCTGATGGCAAAAAAAATCGTGACCCGGAACTCGCAGGTGGCCTCAATTTCCTTTTCAAATTCAGTGATGCGGCTTCTATGAATACCGGAATTGGTGCAGCTCGTATCTCTAATAAAAACTCCAGAAGCGATACGATTCCCGAATACAAAAGAACCGGTGTCAATGCAACAGCTGGTACAGCAATTAAAATTGGCCCGGGAAAATTGAATTTTGATTTCCAGATCAGTTTCAATAACGATTCAAAGAAAAAAGACAGTCTTGAAGTGTATCCGTTTGTTGACTTGAAATACGGATGGAATGTCAATAAACATTTTACTTTAATGCCTCGTATGAGAGGATTCTGGTATATCTATCCGAACGAAAAAGTAAAGTCATTGGTCAGACCTGAAATTATTTTTGCAGGATCATTCTGATTTTATTCATCTTTTTGGTCACAATTTCAAACAAAAAAGGCTGTTATGACACAGCCTTTTTTGTTATCTATTAACACCAGTGACAACCATGTGCCATTTTATTCATAAAGTGCCTTTGAACCTTCTCTCGCTGCAACGGCGTGAGAATTTTATGGAATTCTGATAGTACCGTTGCAAAAGAGGTACTGAGTTGTTCAAAATCACCCGGCTCAAGAACATTCTGAATCTCTTCAGGATCAAGCTTCTCTTTTGAGAAACCATTAACTATATATTCTTTGAATTTTTCCCTTTTTGTTTTTACTCCATCCATCGATGTATGGGTCATTTTCATTAAATCATTCAGTTTGCTCTGCTGCTCCGCAGACAATCCCAGTCGCCAGGAGAGCAGTTTAAGCATATGCCCATGACGATGTTCAACCGATAAGCTACAGCAACCGCCATGATGCCTCCTGAATTTATGGAGTGCTTTTCCAATTCCCAATACAGTAAACGGCAGACCGATTAAAAATGCATGCTTGAATTTCATTTTAAAACTCCTCAGGTTTCGGATTTGTAAAAGTTCAGGTTGAAAAATGTAACGGCCGTTCAATTCATTCAATCTTTTATTTCAGACGTATACAATGAACTATTATTGCAATTTTTCAGTAATTCCGAAATAGATGTGATTATTTGAACTTGCACCACAATTAAAATAAATGTATATTTGATAGCAACTTTGGGGTGTCGTCCAATGGCAAGACTCTGGATTCTGGCTCCAGCTATCGAGGTTCAAATCCTTGCACCCCAGCCATTTTCTGGCGCTATCGTCTAGTGGCCCAGGACGGATGGTTCTCAGCCATCAAACCGGGGTTCGATTCCCCGTAGCGCTACCAAAAGCCCTGATTTACGCAGGGCTTTTTTATTTCACCTGAATTTATCACCACTACAAAAAATAATGTATCCGAATACTATTTTATGGAAATGCACAAGTTTTCAGACCCTCAGTAATTCCTGAAAAGACAGCTCTTCCTTTATTGTTTTTTTTCCATGGCATTGGTGCTTGTGATCCAAAACACTATATCGAACTACTTTACCATCTCGCATCACGTGGAAACGTAGTTCTTTATGTATCATACCCACCGACACCAGCGATGATACGACCGGAAATTGTGTATGCATGCGATGTTTTTACACTAGAATTTTTTTAATTCTGTGGAAATAATGTACGAGAAAAAGTTGTGGAAAAATTCCAGTAACTGAGCTAAAATGGTTGTGACTGGGAAAGTCAAGGTATTATTGCATTATTGCGAGGTAAAACTCAATTTTCCAATCAACTACACACAAAAGGACCTATGCAAATGGGCGAACAGGAAAAAAAAGAGCTGCTCGATGCTTTTCTTCAGACCACCGCACAGTTCAACGTGCGTAAACTGGTATGCGAGACTCCCCATGGAATATTCATGGTTGACGTGAGGGACAAGGAGATCGGCAAGTCGCTCATGTTGCGAGGCGAATTTGAGTTTGATGAAAAACGCGACTGGTTTGATTTTATTACCGGAGGCAGTAATAAACAGTTTGTTGACATTGGGGCAAACATCGGAACGACTTCGATCCCGCTTGCGATTAATAATTTTATCGGTCGTATATATGCTTTTGAACCTGATCCAAACAACTTCCACCTCTTTGAGTACAATATCTGAGCCAACAACCTTGGAGAGCGTATACAGGCATCCCAGTGCGCAATAAGCAATTTTTGCGGAACAGCCCGGTTTGAGTTAAGCAAAGAAAATTTTGGCGACCATCGCATCCGCTACCAGGAAATTTCGGGTGGCAATTACGGAGAGAACCAGCGCAGAACCATTGAAGTCCCCTGCATGACCCTGGATGAGATAGTGAAACTCAATGCGATAGATCTGAGTAAAATTGCTGCAATCAAATCCGACACACAAGGTAGTGAAGGATATGTTCTTGATGGTGCATCAATGGTATTAAAAGCGCGCATACCATGGATCATAGAATTCTGGCCTTATGGAATTAAACGTTCTGGTTTTGACCAGTCCCGGCTTATTGAAATAGTTTCAAACTCTTTTTCGACTTTTATCGAGTTCAAGCCCGGCGCATCGGTCCGGCAGCGCCCGATCGCTGAATTCATCCGTCTCTTTTCGGAATATACCGAAACACGTTTCTGCAATCTGATTCTTGTACCTTGACAATTAGAGCAAAGAAACATGTTTCGCAAAACAAAATCTACTGGATATTTCAATTGCTATGACTTACCAGGAACCCTGACACTCAGTTTTACAGTATCGGGCATTGAGCCAGCTTTTCTAACAACAATTCTTGTTGAGGTAACAATATTCATCGCTTTATCAGCTACAGTATATATAATCGAATACGTACCTGGCATGCTCTTAACATAATTATTCACTACAACTTTTGCGGAAATGTCGCCGTCAACAGCATCAAATGCTGTATACCCCGGGTCTATGTAAACCTGGTTTTCATAAATGTAGATCGTCTTATCCCCTTTTAATGTTATGACAGGAAAATCGTTATCGGGGAGTACTGATTCGATAACGGTTACAGTCCTTTCAATGGTACTGACATTACCAGCCCGATCTTTAACAGAATAGGTAAGTATATATTTACCGGCAATATTTGTATTTACTATACCGGAAACTACAATCCTGTTAGTTATACTTCCATCTACATCATCATATGCAGCAACGTTTTTCAGCGGATCAAAAGGCTCTCCAGTGTATATTTGAAGATCTTTCACTGCCATATTGATAACCGGAGGTACAGTGTCGATTAATGGCTGTGATAATACAATGATTATTCTTGTTTTCGTAGTTTTGTTTCCAGAATTATCAGTTGCAATATAACGCATCTCGTTTTCTGCTGGAAATAGAGCCGATATATCTGCTTGAACGGTGACAACCGGATCAGGATCACTGTTATCAACTACCTGGTACTGTGTTTTTAATTTTTCAATAACATGATTGGGATCACCATAAGGTATCAGGACAGTATCACGTCCAATAAGTGTGATTACCGGAGGAATGGTGTCAAAAAATTCCTGTTGCATGCTGATATTTTCATTTTGCAGGCGTAGTGCTGACGGCTCGTGATCTTCATTATACAAATTTTGCAGTAATGAAAAATCTGTAGTCTGAATTTGATCGATGTTCAGTTGACTACATCCTGAAAAAAATACAACAGAAATACCGGCTAGAAATTCATGTATTGGTTTCATAAGTCCATCTGTTTTTAACATTTTTTTTTGATTGCAGGTATTAAAATAATTGTTGCTATAATAAAAAAACTGTGTCTATCAGAAGATAGCATCATATATTCGTTTCAAAACACATTTTTGAAGCTCTTAGTTGTTGAAGTACTTTCAGGTGATCATCAGAAATAATCAATCCAACAAATAGTTATGCTTCAGCTTCATCGAATTAAAGGAATAGTACACTTCCATTCCTGTCTTCCGCTTCGGATTCTTACTAATAGCATACCAGACGAATAGATGGAATTACCATTTGTTTCCAATGGGATCATCAAAACATTGTGGTCTGAAATCTTATGTTGAACGATTCTTCCATCAATAGTAAAAAGGTCGACAACAATGCGAGTCTGTGCACCATTTTTTTCTGGTACATCTATGAGAAGGCCATTGCTTCGCCTACTTAAAATTAGCCTTGAGTGAAGTTGCTGTTTCACCTGAGGTACTGACAAAGGAATCCCTTTACCCCATTCACTTACAGATATATCCCAATCCAGCCATTGGCTGTTTTGCAGCTCTCCAATCACAAGAATGTTTCCTGATTTTAGAACCTGGATATTATTATAGCCTTCACGCGTAGAGTCGCTTTCATTGTGATACCTTTCCCAGATAATATTTGCATTACTATCAAGACACGCAAGATAAGAATCCAGGTTTCGAGCTGTTGAACCACTAATCAGATACTGATTGCCGTTGATTACACACGTTTTTTTATGCCATGAAAACTTATTCTGATATACTTTGTGCCATAGTTCGTTTCCCAAAGAATCTGTCCGGACAATGTAAAGGTGATTCGATCCTGCACCGATACCAAAAAAGGCGGTCAAACGACCATCTTCAGTTTCTACCACCTGTTTTTCAGACAAGAATCCGGTAAAAGTATCAGGAACACTCACTTGACGAGTCCACAAGGTTTTTCCGGTTGAATCCATTCCGATGAAAGCCGATCCTGTTATAGTGACTAAATCACCGTTTTTACGTTGAATAATTGGACCTATAGACCAGTTTGGCTCTGTTTTTACCCATACATTGTCCCCCTTCTCATCTAACTTTATGAGGATGTCGGTACTCAATTTGGATTTTCCAAGCAGATAATAGCCGCCATTTTGCCTTACCAGACAAGTTTTAATGATACTGGCTGCCGTATCTGGATGTACCGTTTTTTTCCAGAGCATATTTGCAAGTGTATCAGTACATGATAGAAAATAGCCATTGGTATCTACACCGGCAAACAGCCATTGGTTCCCGTCATTTTTTAAAAAATGGTACACTTCCGGAAACGCTTTCTTCCATCGCACCACTCCAGTGGAACTGGTCCTGAAGCAGATACCGGATTGTCGTTCATATACACCGGAATTTCCGATGATAAGATATCCATCGTTAACCTCTGTCGCATAATATCCTGCATCATCTGATCTGCCGCCAAGAAAAGCTTCAAAAGAAATAGCAGAACGTCCAGTTGCGTTAAGCACCCAGATATCGGAGTATCCAGAAATGTATCCATCCGGTATCCCGCCACCGACAACAACATAAGATTCATTCTGCAACCCGTAAATTCCATAAGCTGTTTTGAAACGGTTGCCGGATTCCGAAAACCAGAGCGAATCACCGTTGGGACTGAACCATTTAAGCCAGGTACGACGAGTATATGAGTCATTTTGGGAGTTACCCGCCAGAATAAAATCTCCGTTACCTAATACAGCTGCGCCTACGCCTGTATTTTGATCCATTATGTTCACTGTGCGAGTCCATAAACTGTCACATGAATACGAAAATCGAGTAATCTGAGCAGTCATCCTGTAGAGGGTATCAGAGTTGGAACATCCAGACACAACAAAACCTGCATCGGACACGCCGGAAACTGCAATCGGGTTAAGCCCGAAATATCGTTTCGTCCACGCAGTATCACCCCCGGGGCCAATTTTTAAAAGCCATGCATGATTGAGATTCGAGACACTTCTGGTTGCCTGGTTAACACATGTAGTATCTGCATCAGCAATGATAATCAACGAATCCGGTGAATGGCATGGTACAATCCCCACAGCTTTGCACAATCCGCTTGTATATTTTTTTTCCCACAGTTTCACGCCTGATTGATTAAATTTGACAATCCATACAGACCTATTTCCCCATGATGTACCATCTACCCCCCCTGTCATTATAAAACCACCATCCGATAATTGTCTAATGCAACCGATTGAATAACGATTACCAACTGGTATTGTTACTTCCCAGATCTGAGTGCCGTTCGGATCGTATCGTGAGAGTATGCAAAAGGTCGAGTCCTGAATAGTCACAACCATAACTGCACCGCCATCAGTTGTTACACATATTGCGCCTGCAGATTCGCTACCACTTAATCCATTTTCTTTATCACCGATGGTCCGATACCACCTGGTTACACCCTTATTGCTAAGTTTATACAGACACGCATCATAATCATGGTGACCGTTTGGGCCTAAGAAACCCTTGACTCCTCCAACATAAAATCCATTCATTTCTGGAATAGGTGCTACACACATACCGTAATCGGTAATACGGTCTCCGCTGTCATGACCATTATAAGAATTATGCCACAACAACAATGGCTCATCTATTGACAAAGCTGATACCTGTATAGCACACGCCATAATAACAATACAACACCATCTTACAGACATTTACTGTCATCCCTGTTGGAGATAAAGATTTTCTATCTTACAACTGACTACAAAATGCTTTTTTACTAAAATAACTCATCGTTTTTAAAACTCTATACAATTTTTGTATTCTTTAGTTTGGTAGTCAAGCAGTATTCGTCGAATTTTTAGAAGACACCATTGGCGAATCGGCTCGAGATAAAAATTTTTCACAAAATGCTCGAATTCACTCAAATTCACCATCTCAGCAATTACGGAAATGCCGTACATGAACTTGCAGCGGATTTTCGCATTCGCGGAGATATCATACTGGAACTTGATGGTTGGTTCCAGGAAAGCTGAACGATCGGGCATGAACACACCTGCCATTTCCAGGATCGCGGAACTAACAGGCTGGAACTTTTTGTCATTTCCGCAAATCCGGAACTATCGGATGGGAACATACATTGCATTTTCGCAAAACAGAAAGTGATGTGCTTGAACAAACAGCGAGTTTCCGGAATTCCGAAAGTGTCATGTATGAACATACCGCTTGTTTCTGCAAAGGGTTGTGCTTGTAAGAACGTGCTTGTGAAAAAAACTGTTAAGGGCACTTCTACATGCATTCCTTCAACACTGTTTATTTTCCAAAATAGTTTTCGTATCAGTGTAAGCACCGAAAGTATCAAGTACTTCGATAGGATCGAGCCCTCCGATTACCCGTGCAAGAGCGCGAAGTAGTTGCGGTTCCGGGTGTCCATCCTTGATAGCCCTCTCAATATTTTCATCAAGCGGCCAATCCGGAGAACGTGCGCCTTGCTCAAGAAGCTCTCGAAGTCTAAGGAGTGAATCGTTTCGGTTCTCCTGCAAATGAGCATAACGGTAGAAGGCAAGCTCGACACGAAGGTCAAGTTCGTCAGATTTAACACATTCTTCTGCTCGGTGGAGTATATTTATTGCTTCATCATATTTTCCGATCATAAACAGAAGTTGGGAATAATTACCGAGAATATTTCCATCCCTGGGGTCAATCTCAGTAGCCTTTCTGGAATATATTTCCGCTAAATCGTAGTCCTTACGAATATTTTCTAAAAGGGTTGCATAGTTACTAAGACTGTTTGTATGATTGGGGTCGGCTTCAATAGCCTTTTTGTAGTAAATTTCCGCTAAATCGTATTCTTTGCTAACATAATCTAAAAACCAAGCAAAATTTCCGATGATATCAGCTGCATTCTCCGGACACTCTTCAAGCGCTTTATTGAATTTTATTGTTCTTGCCTTATCATCTTTCTCACTTTCAATCTCATTCCACCACTCCCACCACGTCTTCTTCTGGTTTGATCCCGATAGTGTTTTAGCTGCTACTGCCAGGAGTGATTCATTTTGTTCTTTTTCGTTATTAATGCTTTGCAATGATCCAAATCCACCTGTACTCAATTGTTTCTGCTGTCCTGCTTTTGCGATCGTCTCACCCAGATCATTTTTCTGTTTCTCAAAATTCTGAACGATTGTTTCAGACCTGGTTTTCAATTTTTCCAGCAGATCCGGAAATTTCAAAGCATCTTTTGCTTTTTCCTGAAGCCGTAACATGAACTCATCAAATCCCTCAATTTCAACGAATTTACCTTTTTTCTTTTTTACCAAATCTTCAACACGTTGTGATGGTGTGTCACCACGTCGATAGCACCAGTAGATTGTTTCGGGAACACCATCGGGGAGATCCTCCATAGCCCCCATCAGACTACCATCATTACCTGCATACCCTATAAAAATCGGTGTAAATTTTTTAAAAATTCCGGTAAGTGCATCTGCCCAGTTTCTGGAAAGACAAGCTGTATCCTGTGTGGAACTTTTAGTAGCGAAACCCCGGTCACCATGAATCTTTGCAATTAGCGGTCGCCTCATTTCCGGCCGGATGTAATTGACAAGAGAATCGTGTCCAACTATTCGCGGAAATGTTTCTGAGTGGAGAAAAAGTGCATCGGCTACCAGATTATCAAAATTGGGGGTAATGACAATTTTATGCTGTGTTGTCGAAAGAATAAATGCTAGTACCGAGTAGCCATAACTCGGTTTGACATCTTCCATAATTTTTTCAATACTGGCATAACCATCTTCTGGTTGATCGTTGAATTTCATTTCATAAATTCTGGAGTAATGCTCTCCAACCCGATCGATAGAAAAATTGTTAAGACCGAAGCTTGACATTCGCTCGGGAGTAGCCCATTTTTCGAATGGCAGCTCGTCAAAGTCTCTTTCCTTATGAAACTCTTTGAGCCATTTGGAGGCCAGTTCCTGACCAGTCTGGATTCCGGATGACTTCGATGCGCCAGCACCAAGTACAAAACAGAATGGACATTCCGGACGATTATTATGCCGTTCGATAAACTTTGCCAAAAAACCTGCTTGGGTTATTTTTAAGCTGTCATCCATACTCATTTAACCTGAGAAGTTGATTTAATAACAATGATAGTAAATATAAATTGCCGGGGACATTCTTAAGAAAATAAAACCGGAATGATGACAATCTGACGAAATAGTAATATATTGGATTACAAATGCAGAAATTGCTAAAAATAATTTGAGACGTACTGATGATATTAGCAACCTGGCATTCGAGTCATCCGAGTGATTAGCCCAAAAAACAATCCATAAAAGAGGGCGTTACGGGAGGTTTGAACACAAATTCTGACGACAGGAAGAATTTATCGTGGCAAACCTACCGTATCGGGTGGGGAGTCAAAAAGACGAATGCCATTGTAGGGGAACGTTGCAACGTGCCCCTACAATGGCATTTGGCTTTTTGCGGGGGAGGGTGCGTTGTACAACGCAAGCCCCTCCCCCTGCTAGGAAATTTACAGAAAATTGTGATATATCAAAAAATCTTCAGAAGTCCAAGCATCGTGAAACCCGCGATTACAGGTACCGCAAGATTATCATTAATAATCAGATTTTTAGAAATTCTCAACGGTATCAACTCAAAAAGGGTGATCGCCAGTGATGTTCCAACAGCTACCAGCAAAGGAACCTTGCCGCCCCACTGGTCGAGAATGCCCGGAAAAAATGGAAACGCTGCCAAAAAGAGCACCATGCACATAGTAAAACACGCAAGTGATCCTTCAAGACTCTTCTTCCCTATTTTTATGCGACCGATGCTCATTCCAACAATCGCAGCAACAGCATCACCGAGGATAAACATGAACAACACCATAAATGCAATCTGAGGATGTCCCTTGAACAGGATTGAACAGATCAGCGCTGCGCCGATCACATACGTTGAGCCGGTAGTGCTCTTAGATTCTTCCTCACGAAGCATCGATCCCGCTACAGCATAAAACAGTTTCTGCACAGCAGGGTTTCTAAACCGAAGATGTTCTATAATAACAGAACCTACCAGTAGTACTCCCAGAATTGCTACAGAGATGTAATAGTTCAGAGAAAACAGGTACGGGAGGTAAAAAATCCCTGCAGGCATAAGCAGAGCTATAAGATGGAGTAGTTTTCGATTAATTTCTTCTTTTCGCAGTGCCACGTTCTGTAACCTTTCAATTTATTTGTTGTTTTTTTGATAATTTCCATTAACTTTTAACGGATATGTCCAGGAATTATAGGTATATGATGAATAGGTCGGTTCGATTTTGAACATTCCTGTTTTATTTTTTACATCAATCTCAGAATTAAGTGTAACAGTCTGCTTTCCAGGGAACACCATATATCGTTTTGCCATATATGAAGTATCTTTATCATTCACAAAAAAATATGATATAAAACTATATTCTGTCGCATCAACTGCAAAAGTATATACCCCAGGATTGTTTGAACTGCACGAAACACTTTTTATTTCGGTCCCAACCCAAAAATACTGTGCGCCTTTTCGTTCAGCTATGAATGTCTGTCCATATCGCTTATAAATTGTAATCCCGCGGGGTTGATCAAACTGGTTGTCACCCTTCCCATAAGAACCAAAGATGTCTAGCAATGTCAGATTATGATCAAATTTCAAAACACAGTGATTTTTACTGTCGGTTACCCAGTAGTTGTGATAATAATCGATCGCTCCATAATTAGCACTATTCCCCTCAGGAAGGTTGACCTCTTTTTCCAGAGTTCCATCAGTACTGAATCTTCGCAGACGGGTACCATTACGATCAGCACAGAAGATACATTTTTCTCTCTTGAAATAGCTCCATCGGGCAGCCCCATCAGCTATAGCAAGTGCTGTCGGCCCATTTTCGAAAACAACTCCACCTGAAGTGCCGATAACGCTTTTTACTTTTCCATTATTATCAAAAACCACGATTCGTTTATTCCCCGGATCGGTCGTATAGACATTTTTTATTTCATCGAGCCCAACCTGGGATGGACCAGATAATGCAATTCCCCGATTCTTATCACCGGTTAATATACCTTTCCATTCAAGTTTTGCTTTTGGATTGAATAACCGTACAAGACGATTATTCCCGGAATCAGCAACATACACATCCCCATCCTCATTAGCAGCAACACCTCTCGGGAAGAGAAAACAACCGGTATCGCTCCCCTTTTTCCCATAGATATCAAGGGCATACATTGAAATATTAAAAAGGATTTCGTGACGCCCGGCATTCACTCCATATACGATTACTTCGTCATCATCTTTTTCGGTTTCTGGTTTATCCCATGATTTAAGCCGGGTGGTTGCCAACCCTTGCGGATCATCAAAAAAAGTCCTGGTCCCCATCAGCATAAAAAGTTGCGGTGGACCAGCTTTCCGTATACCATACGAGTGAAGATACGGAGGAAAGACCAGTGATTCGGCATTACTGCTGATAAAAGAAGTACTCGAAGTCAACAGCACTATCATTAGAATTGATAATGTCTTCCATAGTCTTTTAATGTACATTGCAATCACAGAATTGATACCTTTAAAAAGTTCAGGGTTCAAAGGTTAAAAGTTCAAGAGTTCGAAGGATTAGAGTTGAGAGTTCTGAGGGTCTCGAACGCTGAACGGGGAACCCTGAACGTTGAACTTTTTATACTACATTTAGCAAAATTACCTATCGACACAACAGTAGTTCAAACAAAATATGTAATAGGTATTGATTTTCAGATCGATTGATAGGTACCATTAATTTAGAATGTTTATTTAAGCGGTAAAATTGGAGAGCACAATGAGCAAAACATTCATTTTCACGGCGCTACTTTGTTCCGTCGTCGGCCTGAATGCAGAAATTGTTTTTCAGGACCGTACCGTAGAATCAATCCTTATTGCAAGACCACAGGATGTGAGTGCAGAATCAAAAAATCAGGAACTTTGGGCAGTTGCCCTGATCGATCGGCTGCTGCGATTCAGATTTGAGCCATTAATTGAAGTCGAGGTTGCTAAAAGTGATGACATTGCTAAAGTCATTCCTGATATCAATAATTTTTCAGTTTCAGTTCCAGAAAAGGACTTCTATTCTGCTGCACCAAAACTGAAAATGAAAAATGTTCTGGTGACACGTTTTGAAGTACTTCAAAAGACAAGGTCTATTCGACTTTACGCTGAAATACAGGCGATAGCAGATCAGAAAATTCTTGCGCAGGAAGAGAGTGATGTCTCATTTGATAGTGTTGGCACAGGAATCGATCGTTGTGTCGCCCTTATGGTTAAGCGCATAAATAAAAATACCTCCCCGGTTACACTCCGTTTTCTTGAATTACCATTACTTTCAAATAATTATAAATCACTGCACCGACTTGGTGAGCTCTTCACAGAGGAACAGAAATCGACTCCGGCCATGCTTTATAAAGAGTATGAAAAATTGATAGAGCGCGACCCGCAGATGCTCCTTGCATATCACAATTGTGCACGCTTTGCATTTACTGCCGGAAGCTACAGTAAATCAGCTCAATACTACAAGCAACTTCTTGACCTGGCATCTATTCATACCGAACTTTACTACCCGCTGGCACAAAGCTATCGTCTGGCAAGACAATTCACTGAAGGTCTCAATACTGTAGCAATGAGTGAAAAACTTCGTATAAAATCAGTCGCACTGCTGATAGAAAAGGCACTCGACTATGAAGGATTAAATCAGAGAGGTTATGCGATATCGATTCATCAGCAGGTTCTGAGTATGGATTCACTTCAACCAGGGTCGCTATTGTTTCTGGCTCGTGAAAAAAATAATGCTGCGCAGTATAAGGAAGCACTGGTACTCATTCAAAAGCTTGTCAAGGTATCTCCAGCAAACGGACACGCTTACTTTGAACAAAGCAAGAGTCTCAGTGCACTGGGACAATATGATAAAGCTTATGATGCAATAAAAAAAGCAGCTTCACTTCTGCCTGATAACGCTCAGATTCAGACATGGCTTGGTGATTGTAATATCAGGAAGCAGAAATATGGTGAAGCATCACAAAGTTTCCAGGCAGCGCTTCAGGCTGACCCCGACAATTTAGATCTTTACATTAAAACTGCACATGCAATGGCGCTGGATAACCACGCTTTTGATGCACTCAGTCTTCTGAAACGCATCGAACAGAAATTTACAGGTAATCTCACTTTGAAAAAGGAAATTGCACTATTAGAGTTTTCTGAAGGTAATTTTGAGAAGGCACTTCCCTACCTTGAACAATATTGCGCAAGCAATAAAACCGATCCTGAAGCATTGCTTACACTGGGAAAAATTTATATACAAACGGCGGACTATGAGAAGGCTGTCTCGATTCTCAATACCGCTCTCCAACTATCAGCTGACAAGATAGTCTGCCGTTTATCTCTTGCTGATGCTTATTTTCATAAAAAAGATTTCTCAAATGCAGAAAAATTGCTTAATCAGGTTATTGCAGAAAAACCGCTAAAAAACGCACACCGGATGGCGGGTGAAGTGATGCTTGCAAAAGGCGACAAACGACATGCCTTGACACACTTTCTCAAAGAGCGCGAACTTCACGGTGACCAGCTCCCTCTTCAGGAACAGATCGCACTTCTAAACTTTCAGTTAGGATTTTTCGTTCCGGCAAAGACCGAATTTGCACGTCTGATCGAACTGAATGATAAACACCCGCTGGCTCGATACTATCTGGCAATTCTTCACCTTCGTGAAGGTGATGTGAAATCTGCAGAATTTTTCCTTGCTGATGCCCGTTCTTTCGGATCAGGAGATGAAGAGGTTTTCTATCAGCTCGGCACATATTATTCAACCAATTCACTCTTCGAAAAATCTTTCAAAGCGTTTCAACAGAGTCTGTCATTTAATCAATCAAGTGAACGTGCACTTCTGGGCTGTGCACAAGCCTGTCAGCAAATGGGAAAAGACAGTTGTGTTGCTGAGATTTATGTAAAACTGTTTGCTCTGAACAATGCACAATATTCGTCTAAACTCGCTGAAGCCGGACACCTTTTTTTGCGAACAAAAAACCATCATAAAGCAGAAGTCACTTACAGTGAATTTCTGAAAAAAGGGTATAAGGATTTCAGTGTCAACGCATCATACTCATCGATCCTCTTTGTCCGTAAAGAATACCCAAAAGTAATTTCTCTTCTTGAAAGCGCTGATGGAAACTGGAAACTAGACAAGAAAGTCGCTTTGATGCTGGCGGAATCTTATAATGAAACCGGGAAATTTACCGCAGCCCTTCCCTGGTGTGGAGTACTGCTCTCAAAAGACCAGAACAGTCGTCCCGGATTACGGATCAGCGCAAATGCATATGAAAAGACTGGTGATACCCTCTCTGCACTATCAATGTATGATCGTTACATAAAACTCCCTGCAGATACATTCAGAAACGATTTTCTTTTCCACAGTGGTGAATTATACGAGAAGAAAAATCTTATCGCCAATGCAATTGCACGCTATGAAAGCGCAATAAAAGAATTTCCGCAGGATATACGCAGTTATGAGCAGGTCAGTTTTCTGTATTACAATAATAATAATTTCAATGATGCCTGCCGGATACTTACACTGGCTAATAAAAATCCCACCATACCTGCAAAACTGATTAAGTTGCTGGCGAAAACTGATGTAGCACTGAACAATCTGATTGAAGCTGAATCACTCTACAAAAGATATCTCTCGAAAGTTACTACTGATGCTGAAGGTTGGAAAGAACTGGGTTTCCTCTATTTCAATCAGAAGCAGTTTGAGTCTGCTATTCCACCATTCACAAAAGCTATTGCAATAAGTGCAGATGACTTTGAATCACTCAAAGCACTGGGAGTTTGTTATGTTACACTGAAAAATTATACATCAGCAATCTCTCCTCTTGGAAGAGCACGTGCGATTCAGAAAAAGAATACCGAACTTATTGACCTCACTGTACAATGCTACCGAAAGCTTAACGAAACTACATCACTGGTAGCACTGCTTCAGGAATGGCTGGCAATCGATCCGAAACGGTTTGACACCAAAATGGAACTTGGAAAAATCCTTCTAGAAGAGAAAAAAGTATCGGAAGCAATTGCGATGTTTGAAGAAGCTATACGGTTTATTCCTACTGATGCAGCTCCATACCTGTATCTTTCCAAAGCATATGAAATTCAGGGGAACGACAGTATTCGCCTCTCCTATCTGAAATCAGCTCTGAAATATTCACAGCCAAACTGGGAAATTCACTACCAGTTGGCTCGCTATTATATCGCCAAGAATATCCGGCAGGATGCAATTGCACAATTGCAGAAAAGCATTGATCTTAACCCCTCAAATGCCGATCTGCATTTCGACTATGGTAACCAGTTGTATTCAAAAGGGCAATATTCTCAGGCTCTTACAGAATACCGTGCAGCACTTTCGATCAGTCCGAACAATCCGATCTATTTGATAAGTGTAGCCCTGGGTACAGCTAAAAATGGTGATAAAAAAGGTGCAATTGATTTTCTCACTGTTGCATTGGGGAAAAACAGTTCGGACACCAGAGTACTCTACCTTGCTGGTATGACCTATCGTGAATGTAACAGAATGGAATCTGCAACCCAGATGCTCAGTGAGGTTACACGACTTGACTCAACACATGCAGCAGCATGGGAAGCCCTTGGTGACTGTTATCTGGAAAGTTTCAAATTCACTGAAGCTACTCAGTATTATTTTAAATCCTGGGAACGAGGGGGGTTCAACGAAACCCGCGCGTTCAAACTTGGAACCGCACTCTCCTATAATCGTAAATGCTCTGAATCAAGGGATTTTTTCGAAACGATATTAAGTCATAATCCAAATCATGAAGTTGCATTATATAAAGTTATCGAAAGCAGTTGTGAAATAGGAGATCTCAAAAAAGCCCGGAAATTATTGACACAGTTCAAATCAAATACTACACCGTGGATGCAACTTGCTCAGGGCAAAATCTACGAAACAGAAAAAAACAGTGAAGCAGCCATTACTGCATATACCATTGCTAAACGGATTGCACCGGAACATCCGTATGTTCACGCCGGACTTGGAAGAACATACATGGTTAAAGAGCAATATGATTCAGCAATCAACTATCTTTCTGCTGCAACGTCATACGATACCCTGAATATGCAATACCTGATCTATCTTGGAGCTGCTTTCGAACGGGCCGGAGATACCAATTCAGCTGCACTCTATTACAGTGAAGTAGATAAGAGATATCCGTTACACCCGGAAGTCCATGCCCTGATGGCTAATCTGAAATTTGCAAAAGCGGATTATGCCGGTGCAGCCAGAATCCTGGAGCGGGGTATCGAATACCACCCTGAGGACTCAAACCTGCGATTCATGTTAGGAAAAGCATTTGAAGGTGATGATCTGTATGAGCGCGCTATCGAACAGTACCAGACCGCACTGAAAATTGGTAAAGGACAACCGGTTGAAGCATTGCGTTTTATTGGCAACATTTACTATGAGAAATTAATCAATAATAAAAAAGCAAAAGAATATTATAAAAAATACGTGAAAGCAGGGGGTGCCAATCAGGATGTGGAGCTGACCATGAAAAAGATCGATGGAGAATGATAGGTCAGCTCTTTCACGTATGTATCGTTTTAAGGGAAACGGGTATAACTCCTTAACCGTAAAGATCCATCCAGCAGTGTCTTTACGGTTATTTATTTTAAATCTACCAGCACTTCTGAGTCTCACGATACCGTTTATCTTTCTTGATCAACCAGGCTTTTAATTCTGGACTGGCATTACAAATTTTATTTCCAATAACATCAAAATAGGTAAGATTCATTTTCATGATACCTGGAGGCAGTGTTGTCAACCGGTTATCTTTTAGATATAATTCACGTAACGAACTGATCTGGGTTACTGCGCTGTTAAGCATTGATAGTTTATTCCCCCACAACCACAGACGAGTCAACTTTTTGCAATAAGCTATCTCACCAGGAACCACATCAAGCTGATTGTGTTGAAGATCGAGATCCACAAGTGATTCACATTTACCGATAGCAGTTGTCAGCACTTCAATGCGGTTACTCCGAAGAATCAGTTGTTCGAGTTTTGTAAGATTACCAATTTCGTCTGGTATCTGGGTAATTATGTTATTGCCACAGGAAAACTTTTTAAGTTCAGTCAGCTGACCGATCTCTGGAGGTATAGTGCTGATTCCATCTTTCGCTATATCTTTATTTGAGAGATCAAGGGAAACAACTCTTCCGTTTTCAACCTCAGTAACCTGCTGCGCACTTACCTCAGTAATGCCACAAGAGTTTAAAATAGCAGTGACAATCGCAAGGTCGTTATCAGCGGACACGGGTGCTACCGTTTCAGTACTATCCTGTGCAATTACTACCGAAAGGCATAAACTCACCAGAATCAGCATTTTATACAGCATATCACACTCCTTTTATTAGTGGATTTGATGAAAATGGTATTAAATCTAATATAAGCAAAAAAAAGATATAATGAAGATACGTTCAGACAAAAATGAAAACAAGATTAACCCGGGTAAAATCAGAGATAGAATACATTTTCGACCATGCAAAGACATTAGCGGACGTTTTATTATACTTTTTCATTTCACCGCCTAAAAGAATTTTGTGTAGATAAACGTTACATTTACCCGTTACTCTCGTCCTCTTTTAAAGACTATTCTCTGCTCTAAAACATGTGATTATTTTCGCCCCGCTTTTCATTAATCTCAGATTAATCCGTTTCAAGGTGATGTTCAGTTTTTAATTTTACATCAACGAGTGATATAAAACGTAATTCATTATAGAACCTTGATACTATTCGAATTCTATGTAATGCTCACTGACAATGGATTTTAGTAATAAAAGAAGAATTGTCCACATTGTAACCGGAGGGACGATATGCAATTCATTTGGGCAATAATCGTAGGTTTCGTTGTTGGCGCAATTGCAAAAATAATCATGCCCGGAAAAGATCCGGGAGGTTTTATCATAACAACACTCATTGGTATAGGTGGTGCACTCGTTGCAACATGGATAGGGCGTGCTGCGGGGTGGTATGGTGAGCAAAGTGGTGCAGGTTTTGTAGCATCAATCGTTGGAGCAATTTTACTTTTAATAATTTACCGAATTATTAAACAAATAGTAAGCCCTACGAATCAAGGGTACAACCAGCGTGGACCTACAGTAATGCCCCATTAAAAATGCAACAAAATTGGTTAACTGGAGGAATTTATGAAAAAAATTGTAATTTTCATACTTTTTGCAGTATTATTACCAGTTCTAAGTAACTTGTTTCCAACATTTATTAAACCATTTAAAAAGACACATCATGGAATATGGCCATCAACAGCAGTTGTCATATGGACAGCGCTATCCGGAATGACATCTGCATTAGTACATCTGTTCTTTCAAGAAATGAAGCATTCGTTCAGATAGCTCGTATGATTGAATAATCTCAGCTCCGGAGGAAATGATGATTATGACGAGAATAATTTCAGTCGCTTTTTTGGTAGCCGGGGTAAGTCTGTTGATTTTTAGTATTGACGCATGGAATTCCGTTGGTTCCGATATTACACGAGCAGTTGAAGGCGGTCCATCAACCCGGGCAATATGGCTTCTGGTATCTGGAATCGTTGCATTTTTTCTGGGGATTGGAGGGTTGTTTTATTCACCTAAAGCAAGGACTCAATAACGAGCTTATTGTGTTCTTAAAAAAACACAGGTTAACATTTGTTTTGGCTGGTCCTTAGATAACCGTAAGGACCACTTTCTGCAAATCCACATCTCTTGAAGAATTACCAACCATGATCTCAAACTCCCCAGGCTCAACGGTATATTCCATTGAAGCGTTATAAAATGCCAGCTCTTTAAATGTGATATTAAATGAAACCGTTTCAGATGCTCCCGGCGACAACGAAACCCTTTTAAATCCTTTGAGTTCCTTTACAGGACGAGTTACCGAACTGATCACATCACGAATATACAACTGCACAACTTCATCTCCAGCTGTCGGGCCAATATTTCTAACCAATATCGTACAAGTTACCTCTTCATTGGATCTCATAGTATACTGAGACAGTTCTGGCTTACTAATTTCAAATTGTGTATAACTGAGTCCATATCCAAATGGAAAGAGAGGTGTTACATCATCAAAGTGGTAGGGTCTTCGGGCGGCAGGTTTGTAATTATAATATGAAGGAATATGACCTGCAGATCGAGGCACTGACACCGTGAGTTTACCACCCGGTGAAAAATCTCCAAAAAGTGCACCCGCTACTGCCCTGCCCGACTCCTGCCCCAGATACCAGCAATCAAGAATCGCATCAGCAGTTTCACAAACATTATTTATTGACAATGCTCTACCATGGAACATGACAGCGATAACCGGTTTACCCAATAATTTTATGCGTCGAAGAAGTTCATTCTGGTTGCCGAACAGGTCCAGTGATGCAGTATCCCCTAAATGGTGCATCGACCATGCTTCCCGGCAAATCGCTTCGTTTTCACCAAGTGCAAGTATGACAAGATCACATTTTCCTGCAACCTCTACCGCATCATCCAGTCTGCGAATCTCATCATCAGGATCCGGAAGTATCACATCATTCTCAAACCAGTTGCCCTCTTCAGTAAGTCTGCACCCTTCACTATATAAGACGGTTGTCTCATCGCCAATCCGTTCCTTTATTCCCTGAAGTAAGGTTACTGATTTGGAGTGGTTGTCACAATATCCGCCTATAAGGCTTTTATCCGCATTAGGTCCGATAACACCGACTGTTGAATATTTTTTTCTATCTACCGGAAGGATCATTTTCTCGTTTTTCAGCAATATTATTGACTTTTCTGCAGCTTCAAGAGCGGCCTTTTTTCGTTCATCATACTTACCGATGATACTAATGCTTTTTTCATCAAGATACGGGCGATCAAAAAGACCGATTCTGAATTTACAATACAGCAATCGTCTGACCGCTTGATCTATCATATCAATTGTTATTTTTCCGTTTTCAAGTAACACCATTATCGAACCGTAGCACTTTGGATCTGGTAATTCTATGTCAATACCTGCAGATAATGCGATACGAGCAGCATCAGGATAATGAGAAGCGATTTTATGAATTTCATGTAACTGTTCAACAGCACAATAATCAGCAGTAATAACCCCTTTAAACCCCCACTCTTTTCTCAAAATGGTATCCAGAAGCCAGTGATTTGCATGTGATGGGACTCCGTCAATTTCATTATATGAAGGCATCACCCCTACAGGTGCAGTTTGATCTAAACACATTTTAAAAGGAAAAAGCATAATCTCGCGCAGTTCCCGTTCTCCATAATGGGCTGGCGCAGTATTGGTGCCAGCTTCCGGTTGGCCATGACCGGCAAAATGCTTCAGAGTAACTCCAACATGATTATCATCAATGTATTCACTATACTTTACATCTCCCTGCAATCCGTTAACAACGGCGACACCAATTCTTCCCACAAGATAAGGATCTTCACCAAATGTTTCCTCAAAACGTCCCCAGCGTGGCTCCCTGGCAACATCAAGTACCGGCGCAAATACCTGATGACCACCCCTTGTGCGGGTTTCTTCAGCTATCAATGTATAGAGCCGTTCTATCAGATCTGTATCCCAGGTCGACGCCAGAGCAATCGGAACCGGATAACTTGTAGCTTCTCTGGCCATCATCCCATGAAGACACTCCTCATGAAATATAACCGGAATGCCAAGACGTGTCTTCTCAATAAAGAACCGCTGGACTGTATTTGTAAAAGTCACCGATTCCAGTGCATTTTTTCCTGGAATTCCATTATTTCGCATGTTTTCTGATGGACGAGCTATATGCCCTATCCCTGAAGAATAGTTTGCTACTGCTTTTTGAGGATCAAAATCGCCTTTATCATCAAGTAAACGTTCATATTTATCAACCCAGATACCATGCATCTGTGCAATTTTTTCATCAAGGGTCATTTTTGATAATAAATCTTCAACCCGAATATCTATTGCCACATCGGGATTTTTATATATATGTTTTTCCACAACTGCTCCTTAACACTTTATTAAATAATGACTTTTTTTATACTCTTTTACAGATCGAAGAACCTGTACAGACTTGTATTGAATGTGATTTTTCATTAATGAAATCCGTTCATTAAACTCATTTTCATCACGTGCATGCATCATAGCGTAAAGATTATACGGCCAGTCGGCATATGGAGTTCTTCTGTAACAGTGACTCACAAATGATAAAGATGAGAGTTTCCCGCCAGCTTCATCACACAGATCACTCTCTACTTCAAACGCAACCATTGCGTTATAACTGAAACCCGCTTTATTATGTTTTATAATTCCGGCAAACCGTCGGATTACACCGCTTTCGATATAATCTCTCAACTTTTGCAGAATCGTCTCAGTATCAGTTTCAAGCTTCTTTGCAAAAACTGCAAATGGTTCAGAAACCAGTTCGATTGGCTCCTGAATAACAGAGAACACTTTTCTATCCGGCATTTCAGACATCGAGCACCAATCCGATTTTATATGTTTTCTCAGCAGGGAACTCTTTCAAATCTGTAACACCTGCAAGCTTAGTAACCTTTTCAAACAATCCGGTTTTCTGTGCATCAGTTTCATAAATAAACGTAAACCACAAATTTCGTTCACCCACACGTTCGTAATTATGGGTCACCTGCTCGTAACCATTAATTACATTCGCCACATGTTCAAGATGGTCAGGTCTGACACAAACACCTACAAGAGTTGTTGAAAATCCGACTTTCTTCCAGTTAATAACCGCACGAACAGTCCTTAACACCCCATTTTCAGCCAGTTTCCTCAAATGGGTTAAACACTCATTCTCTGAGATACCGACTTTTTCTGCAATAATTCTGAATGGATGGGCATCGAGAGGAAACCGGGTCTGTACTATATTAAGCAGCTTGCGTTCAATATCAGTCATTTTCTGGCATTTCTTCTTTGAGGTTTTGCAGTAGCAGCTACTTTTACTATATCGATCATAGCGGGTATTGATGCATTCTCAGCGATATAAATGGTGCCACTGATATACTTTTTAACAGTTGAAGATGTTATTTCTCCAATGCAGCAGGGTACAATAGTTTTATCCTTGCAAAGAGGGTTTGAAAAGAAGTTTTCTGCTGTAGATGAACTGGTAAAAAGTACAAAATCTCCATCCTGAACAGGACAATAGTCGGGATTCGTACTTACAGTGTCATATACGGAAAACTCAGTGACTTCAGCACCTCGTTCTTTGAGTGTGTCGATAAGAATTGAACGAGCCACAGATGCCCGTGGGACCAGAATATGCTCATCATGTAAATTTTCGGGTATCACAGAAAGCAACTCTTCTGCAACGAATTTTTTGGGCATTCTGTCAGGAATTATACCATATTTTTTGAGTACTGCAGCTGTCCCCCCCCCAAGGGTAAACACTTTTTTGCCTGCCAGATGGCGCGAATCGATTCCTTTTTCAAAAAGAGTATCCATAAACAACCGTACACCATTAGGGCTGGTAAAAATCATCATCGTAAACTTGGAAAGGAATTGAACCGAAAGCGAAGCAAGAGAACGTACTCGTGGTTTAATTTTAATAATTGGCCATGGTATTGCTGTCGCTCCAGCGCTATATAAAGCCTTAAGAAGTTCATCAGACTGCTCAGGTGTCCTCAGAACAATGACTCGTTTCCCTGCCAGCGGAGGTGTTGTATACCAGGATAAACTTTTTGCAAACCCCGCAGTTTCACCAACAACAAAGACTGCTGGTGACTCAATTTGATGACGTTCTTTCAGTTTTTCGATAGTACCCAATGTCCCTGAAACAACCTTTTGATTGGGCAACGTCCCATTCTGAACAATTGCTGCAGGTGTTTTTGGGGTAAATTTTCCGTCAGACAATATCTTCTCTATAAGTGTTGACAGGTTTTGCACTGCCATCAAAAAAACCAGGGTATCTGCAACAGGTATGGAGATATTGTCAATCGATTCGCCTGCCTGAAGATGCCCGGTAACAAATGCTACTGAACGGGAAACACTCCGGTGAGTAACCGGAATTCCAGCCCAGGCAGGTGCAGCAATCGCTGATGATATTCCGGGTACAACCTCAAAATTGATCCCATGTTTCCGCAGAAACTCCATCTCTTCACTGCCCCGGCCGAAAAGTAACGGATCACCACCCTTAAGCCTCACAACTCTTTTACCCTTAGCAGCTTCACGCAGCAACATTTTATTGATGTCAACTTGTGGTGTTGATGGTTTATTACCTCTTTTACCTGCAAAAATTCTTTTTATTGTGTCCGGAAGTGTCGCAACGAGTGTTTCATTCACAAGTGCATCATAGATTACCACATCACAGTAATGTAATAATTCATACCCTTTTAGAGATAATAATCCGGGATCTCCAGGACCAGCGCCAACAAGGTATACAACACCCTTTTTCAGGTGTGCTCCGGTAATTGGGGAAAGTTTATTCATAGTACTACTGTATCATTTTTTCGATTTCGTTAAAAATTTGCTTTCGGTACAATTCAATACCGAACTTTTTTAACTGATCAACCGGATCATATTCACAAATGTGTTCCCATATTGCGAACCGTTTGCCCTGATCCGGACAGTTTTTCTTTAAATATAGCCGCACCTCAGCTAATAATTCCGTGACCATTGCATATTCCACAGTAATTGTTTCGCCAATCTTTTTCTTTAGAAATTTAGAAAAACGTGGACTGGAAGCATTTGTCGATATTGCAACCGATATATCTCCTCTTCTAACAACTGCAGGTACTATAAAAGAACAGAGATCTGGTTGATCAACTACATTACAAGGGATATTGAGTTCCCTGGCACGTTCTGAAACATCCCTGTTTATTTTGTCGCTATTTGTCGCGGCTATAACAACTGCACAATCAGAAGTAATATCCTGAATTTCAAATGGTTTGATTAGCATTTCGATTTTTCCACTGAATCGTTTAAAACGTTTTGTATAATCCGGCGATATCAGAACGATTCTTGCACGGGCTCTCAATAGTCCGGCTACTTTTCGTAAGGCAATTGTACCACCTCCAATGATAAGACATTTTCTGCCCCGAAGATCAAGCATTGCAGGATAGTAAAACAACTTTCTTCCTTACATTAACCGTTTCAATAATTGCTGAGCCAGTCGTTTCCCGGTTTTCATTGGTTCGGAACTGCTCCCTTGTATCATTTCTTCTATAAAATTACCATTTTCCTGATCCTCATAAAAGGCTTTCATTATTAGAAATCCCTGATCGATCTTTGATAACATGCCAAAAGGCATCCTGCAATCAAATCCAAGTGATTCAAGAACCGTAAACTCAGCACTTGAAACTAAAAACTGCTCTTCATCACATGCTGCTCGACAAAGTTGAGAAAGCTGATCATCTCCAGTCCTTATCTCCACAGCGATTACCCCCTGCCCGGGTGCCGGAATAAATAGTTCAGGATCGAAACGTTCGCTGATCTTACCGTTTAAACCAAGACGTATCACTCCCGCTTCAGATAAAATAATTCCAGCATATACGCCATCATCAACACGGGAGATTCGTGTGTCAATATTCCCTCTTATATCAACATATTCAAGATCACTTCTCATCCGTCTCAAGAGAGCACGCCTCCTCATACTTCCTGTACCAATAACAGATCCTGGAGGAATATCATTGAATGGCAGTTTTAAACGTGAAATCAATACATCGCAAACTGATTCCGGTTTTAAAAAACCAGAGAGAGATAACCCCACTGCATTTTGACTTGTAATATCTTTAAAACTATGAACAGCGAGGTCTATTGAGTTATTCAGAAGTGCATATTCAATCTCCCTGATAAACACACCTTTTCCGCCAATCTCTTTCAGACTTGCTTTCTGGTCCTTATCACCAGCTGTAGCAATTATTACCGTATCAATATCTAAAGATGGATCGACACTTTTAAGCCGTGTGATAATTATGTTGGTCTGAGCCAGAGCAAGCCTGGAACCCCGCGTACCTATGCGAATTTTTCGCTGCATTTACACTCTTTTCTAAACGAGTACCATCTAGTAAACTCTGTAACCTGCTCTTCGATGATTTCTTCAATGTCTCCGATCTCGTGAGTTCGTTCCTGCATGTGCCGGTCTGCGGTTGCCTGCAGGTCATCAATACAGATAAGAGTCACTCCATCTATTGCACTAATCGCCGGATCTGCATTCCGAGGTGCACCAAGGTCAATTATCAATAATGGTTTATTGTGCTGGTTGAAATGTTGAAGTTGACTAAATGAGAGAATAAAATCATTCGATGCAGTCGCTAGTATGACACAATTATAATCTTTTATACTTCTGGAAAACTCTGAATACAGATAATGTTCTGCATTGAATCGATGACGCAGTGCAGCAGCTCTCTGATCGGTACGATTACAAAGTCCAATTTTACGTGGTTTACATTCTGCTATTCTCTTCAAAGCTCTCAGCCCCATCGTACCAAGGCCAACAATCAGAACATTTGTGTCTTCAAGCGTTCCGTTGTTTTTATCCAGTACCTCTTCAATCGCAATCGATGAAACAGAGATTGAACCTTTACCCGCTCCTGTCAGATTTCTCACTTTTTTACCAGTCGCAATTGCCTGCTGAAATAATCGATTCAGGCAGGAATCCGTTTTTGAACAATTTCTCGAAAAGAAATATGCATCCCGAATCTGACCAAGAATTTCATGCTCCCCGAACACCATTGATTCGACCCCTGATGCAACCCTGAAAATATGCCGGATCGCATCAGTACCGCAATGATTTTTTAGAGCGGAGCGCACCATAGTTTCCGATATCTGATGAAAATTTGCCAGACAATTCATAAGCCAGTCAGCTGCAATCTCAATATCATCAGAAACATAATAAATTTCAATTCTATTACATGTACAGAGAACTACAATCTCGCGAACAGGTGAATCTGCCGGAATACTGTTAATAAATCCGGCAAGTCGATCCTTTTCAAGATAGAGTACATCGCGCATCCGCATCGATGATAAACGAAAATCTGTTGCTAAAACCCCTACCTGAAGCATGTATTACCCTCCTCCAATTTTCCTCGACACCTCTTTACTTTTTTCCAATGTAATCTCTATATCGGTCTGACTATGGGCTGCGGAAATGAACCATGATTCAAATTGAGACGGCGGGAGATATATCCCCGATTCCAGCATCGCGTGAAAATAACGACTGAACCTCTCTTTATTACTATCAACAGCATCTGCATATGTTGTCACGGACCTTCTGCCGTTAAAAAACAGTGTCATCATAGATCCAATCTGATTACAAACGCACTCGATTCCTGCAGAACGACAATCTTTTTCGATTGTCCTTGCAAGGTGTGATGTTATTTTTTCGAGTATGTCATATATTGACGGATCTTCCTTGAGCACTTTAAGCATCTCTATACCGGCAGTAACAGCGATCGGATTGCCCGACAATGTACCAGCCTGGTATACCGGTCCTGAAGGTGCAACGCGCGACATAATTTCTTTTGATCCCCCATATGCTGCGATTGGTAAACCACCACCAATGATCTTTCCAAGAGTCGTAATGTCGGGAGAGATATCAAACAGTTTTTGTGCTCCCCCCGAAGACAAACGAAAACCGGTCATCACTTCATCAAAAATGAGCAATGCACCATACTTTTTGGTAATCTCTCTCAGATAGGGCAAAAACAGTGTATCAGGAAGTATAACACCCATGTTTCCAACAACAGGTTCAACAATGACAGCTGCAACACGCTCCCCATGCTGGTCAAAGAGTTTTTCGACAGATTCTATATTGTTATACTGTGCGACAAGTGTCGTGCCTGCGGTAGCACTGGTAACCCCTGCACTGTCCGGAACTCCAAATGTCAAAGCCCCAGAACCTGCAGCTATTAAAAAACTGTCACCATGACCATGATAGCACCCTTCAAACTTAACAATCAGTTCTCGTCCTGTATATCCTCTGGCGAGCCGAGCCGCACTCATGGTCGCTTCAGTACCTGAATTTACCAGTCGGACCATATCGATCGATGGCACCATCGAAATTATTAACTCCGCGAGTTTACTCTCCCGTTCAGTTGGAGCACCAAATGCGGTTCCATCAACAACTGTTTTTTGTACAGCTTCAACTACCGGTTGAAAAGCATGCCCTAAAATCATCGGTCCCCAGGCACCTATATAATCGATGTACCTGTTACCATCGATATCAGTAAGCCAGGCACCTTTTCCATTAGAAAAGAAGACAGGATTACCACCTACACTTTTAAAAGCTCTTACGGGTGAATTTACTCCCCCCGGAATCACGTTTCTGGCACGTTCTCCAGCCTTAATACTATTATTAAAATGCAACGTTCAACCTCATCTGAAGAATAACAAAGACTATCCAGTGGAAACAGCTGGTTCATACAGACACTGCGGTTCATCACCAAGAAAATCACCTGTAATAGTCAATGCTCTGGCCCTGCAGCCACCACATACCCGTCTGTATTCACACCTGCCGCATTTTCCATGATATTTATCTGTAGTGCGAATCTGTTCAAACAATGCAGATTCACGCCAGATTTTTCCGAAGTCATAATTTTCCAACCGGAGATTTCCGGCTTCCATGTCGAGGAAGCCACAGATTTGTACTATCCCTTTGTGAGATATAAATGCAAATCCCTGTCCACCCAGACACCCCTTGGTCATTGCATCTAATCCGTGCGTTTCCCGCGTTACGGATCGTCCCTGAGCTTTTTCACGCTCCCTGAATATTCTATAATAATGAGGCGCACAGGTTGGTTTCACCTGAATTTTACGTTCGAGCTGGATCTCGTATATCAGATGCAATACCTGTTCATATTCCTGTGCAGAGATTATTTGATCCGTAAGCTCCGCAGCTCTTCCGGTTGGAACAAGAAGGAACGGATGAAACGCAGCAGCACCAAGTTCAACAGCTTTCCCGTAGATGCCTCGAAGATCATTTACATTACTTCTAACAATAGTTGTGTTCACCTGAAACTCAATTCCGGCACTTTTGAGCTCCTTAACCGCTTTCATTACAATATCATACGCTCCGTCAACACCCCTGAACGCATCATGACTCACCGCATCTATCCCATCGATGCTGAGACTGATCCTTGAAATACCAGATTCGCGAAGAGCTTTACATGAAGTTTCATCAAGCAAACTCCCACAGGTTGCCATGACCATCCGTAACCCTTTTGCGGTACCATACCGTGCAATTTCAAAAATATCAGGTCGAAGCATCGGTTCACCACCGGTGAGAATAATAATACAGGAACCCATTGCAGCAATCGAATCCAGCACAGCTAAACATTCTTGTGTTGTCAGTTCACCCTCGTATGGTCCCTGCTGTGCACTCGCTCTGCAATGGCTACATGCAAGAGTACAGGCGCGGGTCATCTCCCATGCGACAAGTCGAAGTGTGTGCTTTGCGTGTTCAGTTCCTGGTGGGTGCATATTATCGTGACCCATTCTGAAGGATTTCTGCAGCTCTTACTGCATGATAGGTTATAATCAAATCAGCTCCGGCACGTTTAATTGACAACAGGATCTCCATCATAACCGAATCCTCATTGATCCAGCCATTTGCAGCAGCAGCTTTCACCATTGAATACTCTCCACTTACATTGTATGCAGCAACCGGAACAGTACAACTCTG
>JBNKZD010000217.1:0-4366 GCA_050301235.1 Chitinispirillaceae bacterium
GCAATATTATTTTGGTCTGCCGTGGTTGTAGAACCATTCTTACCGGCAATCCTTCCGCCTGAAGGGAGCTGCGGCTTTTCTGCTACAAGTTCAACGGAGGCTACAAAATCGAGTGCATTCACGGCTGCAAGATCTTCACTATACACCTGTATTAAAGCAGCGTTAAGCCATTTACTTGAATAATAGGGCTTAATACCGAGATCTCTCAGCGCCTGCAGATATGATTCTGTCACTGGCAGGTCTGCTTCTGTGAGAACAATCCCCTGCTTCGATCGCCGCTGAAGTGACCTTTCTGACAAGAATTCTTCCGGAGCATCGAGCGAATAGCTATTATTATCCTTATCTGTAAAATAGACTACATACCGATCCTGAGCATCTAAAGCACTAAAAGACAGCACAAAAACAAATAGGAGTAATTTACTGCGATAGTCCATAAGAACGAATAGTTTCTGAATATTCAAAACCGCCCTCTATAACTTCCTCATTGGGACATTCCCCGATCGGACACAGGGCAAGGTTGACAATCTCCCGCTTCAAAAGCCCAACATTGCGCCCGTATATTTCATGACGGATATCCCTTTCCCCGATTATCAGGTCATCGAACTCTTCCTGGATTATGGTGACAGAGGGAATTTCAATGTCTCCGGGAACTGTAAAAGGAACGTCAAGGCCTGTCATCTGGTATGTATCTTCAGGAAATGAATTGAGTGAATTGCCATTCCACATAAGTTGATTCCTTACAGGCAGTGATATTTTGATGTAGGGAATATTTCCTTCGATGATAACAATCCGGTTATTTTCAAGTCGCGCAGACCATGTCTCCAAAAATTCCCACGGATCATTTTCCTGTTCTTTTCGCCATCGGTAAAGAACATACGTGAGTCCACCCGCCTGATTTCGTATCGTATCCACAACCTCCTGGCGCATGATGTACTGATCTGTAACCGGCGCGCTGTTCACAGGATAGCTGATATTTACAACATCATATTCCACATAGCGTCCGATTTCAAGTGGAAAGTAATCCTGTCCCGTGAATAGTGGGTCAGGATCAATGGTGGATGTACAGGATCCAAGAATAGCAAAGAACAAAATGATGGGAGCTATTTTCTTCATGGCAAAAATTCTAATGCATCTTTCTGTTTATCATCCAGCGTTAAATATAGCAAATTAGTGCTATCAATTATCAGTACATTTCTAATGAATAACTCACAATTTTTAGTAAAATAAGGCATATTTGCCCAATATTAACCGGAAAACATGTCCTTAAAACATATTGTAAAACTAAGTAATGTGAATAACCTGTCCGATGCGCGGTATGGTGCAGGAATGGGTGTTGCACTTATGGGTTTTCCCCTTGATACGGATAGTACGGTAACAACGGAACAATATTCAGAAATTACCTCATGGGTATCAGGACCGGAATTTGTTGCCGAATTTGAACATCCCGATACAAATCGTATCCTGGAAATCCTGTCATTGTGCAAACCCGATTATATTCAGGTTACAAGCGCGCAATTCCTGAAGGAACTGTCTCACATAGACATTCCGGTTATATTAAAATGGCAGTTGAAAAATATTCAGTCTGTCCCCCAACATACCGGCCTCTCCTTCCTCCTCCTTGAAGATGATGACGCCGATGAACTTAGTTCAGCTCAGAAGGCTAAAATAAAGGAATTGAGTGATGACTATTCTATTTTACTCGGTACAGGAATTAAGTCATCAAATGTTGAAAGCCTTTTTGAAGAATTGCCAATATCGGGAATCGCATTAAAAGGCGGTGATGAGATCCGCGCCGGATACAAGGATTATGACGAGCTGGCAGATATTCTGGAAGTACTTGAGGTAGACTAGTTAATTGCGTTTCCGGTTCTTTATCGTACTTTTCCCTTTCCTGCTTTCAGAAACTTTCGTATCGAATACATAGGTCAATCCCAGTTTAATGGCCATATACCTGGATCTTGTGGGTTCAGAATAATCAATTACGCCAGGGAAATAACCATAGTCCTTCCTTGCCAGGAATGAATGTCCGTAATCAAACCGCACATCTACTATAAACGATGTTCCTGCCTGAGGTTCGAACATAAGTCCGCCAACTACATTAACACCAAGCTGCATTCTGTTGGCATCTTCAATATAGAGTCTTTCCGGATCTGCATCCTGATCCGGTATGGCCTCAAAAGCAATTTTATACTTCGATGGCGATTGATCAATCTCGTCAAGCTCACTCGACTCCAGCTTATTGCTTCCGCCAACCCAATAACTCACATTGGGACCGGCTCCCGCGAACCATTGATATTTTAGATCGCTGATCGAACTTTTGAAATTTATTTTGAAACTGATAGGTAATTCAACGTAATGTCCGATTGTAGTACTTCTGAGCATTTCGTCTAATTCACCTTTAATAACCTGCTGCCGGAACGCATACAATAATTCCGTATGCAAATAGAACCTTTCCCTTACACGGAAAATTGCCACGCCCCCGGCATGAAAACCAATCGCTGGTGACGCATTCAGAAAGTACTTATCGATATCATTATCCAGACCAACCCAGCCGTATTGGACTCCAATCTTCGGTCCGACAAGAATTTGAGCATCTGCAATGTGACTAAAAAAGCCCATTGAAAAAGCGAAAATTATACTAAAAAATATCCGTGAACAGCACATGTGTAAAAAATCTCAAATTTTAAAAAAATCGGCTTATAAAGTGTAAGAAGAACGATTTTGTTACATCGTCGGCCTTATTATATAAGCTGTGTGTATATTGAAACCTCGTTACGGTTGCATTATAATGATTTTTTGCCACTGAATGGCAATATCCACTATGGATAATTTTTTAACACGAATAGTAACCCTTGTGCTAATGATGGCTATCGGACCGGTTGCGCTGTCTCAACAGGTACCTGTCTATAACCATTATTTCATCAATCCCTACCTCTACAACCCGGCTGAGGCAGGCAGTGAAGGCTATACGACACTGCAGCTGAATCACCGGCAACAGTGGCGCGGAATTGACGGTGCGCCCGTGGTTTCCACCCTCACGTTTGAATTACCCTTCAACAGTCGGTCCGGCAATTTAGGCATTTACCTAAGGAGCTATGACCGGGGCTTGATTACAACCCAGGACATCATGGCAACTTTTGCCTACAGGCTGTACCTCACCAAAACGACAACATTCAGTTTTGGTATATCCGCAGGTGTTACAACCAACGGAATTGACATGAATGCCGTGGACGACCCTGATGATCCGGTATTAGTTGATTTTCTGAACAACAACATGCAACCCGCCGCAAATGCCGGGTTTGTCCTCAATTCTGGCAGTGGCCTGAACCTGGGCGTCAGCTTGCCACGTCTCTTCAGCCAGGAATTTACGTTCAACCAAAATTTTCAAAACACTAAATTCTCGCCTTTCGAAGAAATATATATCACAGCCTATTACCGCAAACAGTATGGCAAGAAGATCATTACCAAAAAGGTTAAGGGCGCACAGAGGCGGGTAAATATCGAAGGAACATATGCCCCTCTCCAATTCTACCTGGTATACAGGTATTCACAGCTGATTGACCAGCGGATCGAAGCCATGCTAAAGCTAGACCTGGGAGATCACATGTGGGTAGGAGGTTCATACAGGCTCAATTACGGCTTAACCGGAATGGTTGGATTTAATTTTGGAAACCTTTCCCTGGGATATGCCTATGAACCAGCCGGCCAGCAGGTTTCCGGCTTTACCAATGGAACTCATGAGATTAACCTTCGTATCCGTTTCGGCGAGCGTAAGGAGCACGTGATTGCTGAACCTGTCATAAAAACAGTGGATAAAACCCAGGAAAGAGCTGCCAGATTCTCATCAGAAGATATTGATGAAGGTAAAGACAGCATGGAAGGCAAAGTCGTGAGCAAAAAGAAATATTACGTCGTTGTGAAATCATTCAAGGATTTTAACTCGGCCGACAATTTCGTTCGACGCCTGGCAGAAAAAGAGCTTTACACGAATATCTTCTACAACAAGGCCGACAAGAACTACTATGTATATACCTACGAAACACTAAAGCAGAAAGAGGCAAAAGAGCAGGAACAAGCTGTCTATAAGCTTACCAAATACCGAAGTGTAATGATTCTTACAATTGACCTCGAATAGTGATATGAAAAAGATGATGCTATATAAATATAAAGTGGCTTTCGCAGGTATGATGATAATGGCTTTCCTGTCATCAAACCTGAATGCACAGCTGGTGCCTTATATAAATAATGTGGATCCCCTGCAGGGTCATGCATGCCAGGTCGTCAACATTACGGGCTATAACTTTGAGTCGGGCGCCAAAGTGTTTTTTGGAGCTGCACTTGGAACAGTAATAAGTGCAACAGATCA
>JBNKZD010000218.1:0-38717 GCA_050301235.1 Chitinispirillaceae bacterium
TTCCAATGTATGATGGGATGTCAGCACTGCAGTTGGTACGTCAAAGCGGTCTGGATATTCCATTTATATTTATCTCCGGGATTATTGGTGAAGATGCAGCGGTTCAAGCGCTTACCAGGGGAGCAACTGATTATGTGCTCAAACAGAATCTTTCCCGTCTAGTACCTGCTGTCAATCGTGCCTTGTTTGAGGCAGATGTTAAACGGGAGCGTAGAAAAGCAGCAGAAGAGCTTCGTGCAAGTGAGGAGCGTTTCAGGACAGTTGTGGAAAATTCACCCATCATAATTTTTTCACTTGGTCGTGATGGCGTTTTTAAATCTAGTCAGGGTAACGGTCTGAAAAAATTGGGGCTTAGGTCAGGGGAACTCGTTGGCAAATCAATATTTGAAGATTGCAAATGCAATCCTCTTCTGATCCAGAATTTTAAAAAGGCAATTGCAGGTGAAGTTTTTATAGGTTTTGATGAGGAAAAAGGATTTATCTTTGAAACCAGATGGACACCCATTAAGGGTAAGGATGGGGAGGTGGACAGAGTAATTGGTGTTTCAGTCGATATCACCGAACGCCGGCAGGCCGAAATTGCCTTGCACGAGAGCGAAAATCGGCTTAAACAGCTTAATGCAGAACTCAAGAATACAATCGAGAAACTGGCAGTTGCCAATAAAGAACTTGAATCATTCTCTTATTCGGTTGCCCACGATTTGCGCAATCCATTAAGAGTAATAAGCGGCTTTACGGATTTTCTGATCGAGGACTACACGGAGCGGCTCGATGAGGAGGGAAGGGGTTATCTGGAAAAAATAAAAAATGGTATCAAGAGGTTGAATTCAATAATCGACGATATGCTTGTGCTCTCGAAGATATCAATGCAGGAGATCGAAATAGTCAATCTCGATCTGAGTGAAATGGCTCGACTGGTGATTAATGAACTTTCGTCGGCTAATCCCAATCGTAAAGTTGCTGTCAGTATTCAGAATGGACTTAAAGTTCGGGCTGATGCGCGTTTGATGAGTGTTACGCTTGGAAACCTGCTTGGAAACGCATGGAAATATACTGGAAAAACAGAACATCCGGAAATCGAATTCGGAGCTTTTGAAAAGGATGGGGCGAGGATCTTTTTTGTTAAAGATAATGGCGTCGGGTTTGATATGCGCCAAGTAGACAAACTATTTGTCCCTTTTCAGCGCCTTCATTCCGAAAATGAGTTCAAGGGAACCGGGGTGGGGCTTACTATAGTCGAGCGGGCGATCAGCCGACTTGGGGGGAAAATCTGGGCAGAAGGTGAAACAGGCCATGGAGCCGTTTTTAACTTTACAATAGGATGGTGAATCGTTGTAGTAAGAGGCGTGGAAGCTGGGTGTTATCGTAAATGAAATTCATGCGGATGCCATTGATGAATTGGCTGGAAGAATAAATATTCCATGGAAATAGAGCAGGATATTCCTTGAAATTGAATAATAATCAGTCAATATAATTGGATAAGGTAATAAAAGTTTATGTTTAATATGAGGGAAATAAAAAGATCACCATTGTTGATATTAGCAATTTCTTCTGGATTAACTCTGTTATCATTTTTAATAGTCGATCTTCTCAGGTCCTATTTATATACAACTCTAAGTGCTCCAACATATCTGGTTTTTCATAATATAACTGAATTTTTCAGTGTTATGGTTTCGTTGTCAATTTTTGGTATAGGATGGTATTCGTTTGACCAATCAAAAAATCACAATGCGCTTTTCATCAGTACAGCATTTTTAGCTGTGGGTTTAATTGATTTTATGCACGCATTGAGTTTCCCCGGCACTCCTGCTTTTGTAACACCAAGCTCAACCAACAAAGGAATTCTTTTCTGGTTATCAGCGAGACTGATTTCTGCCGGGACATTTCTTATCAGTGCTTTTATCTCTCCTGGCACTTCTTCCAGATGGATTTCTAAACCAATTCTACTGATATCAGCTTTAATCCTGACTGGATCTGTTTTTTATGGTGCGATCTATAACGAAGCAAACTTGCCTGCCATGTTTATTGAAGGGAAAGGTCTTACCCCGTTAAAAATTCAACTGGAATACATTACTATCACTCTTTTTGCTCTTTCATTGATTGCATACTGGTATCGTTTTTCAAAAACAGGTGACCGGATTCTCCTGGTATATATGGTTGCATTGATTCTGACAATTTTCAGTGAACTGTCGTTTACGTTGTATAAAAGTGCTTACGATAGCTATAATATGTTAGGTCATGTTTACAAAGTAATTGCTTTTTTTCTGATTTACCGGAGTCTGTTCGTCATGTCGGTATCGTATCCCTATAGAAAACTTGTTGAAACCAGCAAAAAACTTCAAGATGAAATAACAATTCGTAGACAGGTTGAGAATGAATTGAGGACAAATCGGGACCATCTGGAAGAATTAGTTAAAAAGCGTACATCCGAACTGGAGATTGCCAAGGAACAAGCGGAAAAAGCTAACCGTGCTAAAAGCATTTTCTTAGCAAATATGAGTCATGAACTTCGAACACCTATGAATGCTGTACTGGGTTTTTCTCAACTGATGAAGGAAGCACCGGATACCAATGTAGAACAGAGAAAAAATCTCGATATTATCATTCAAAGTGGTAAATATCTATTAAATCTGATAAATAATGTACTCGATATATCAAAAATCGAAGCTGGTCGGGTTGAACTTGAACAGGCAAATCTGGATCTGCATCAGTTATTACAAGAAATAAAATCACTTATGTATGTACCGGCCAAAGATAAGAACCTGAGCTTTTTTGTAGAGCAGGCCCCGGATACCCCAAAGTTTATTAAAAGTGATCCGTTAAAATTGCGTCAGGTACTTATTAATCTCATTGGAAATGCCATAAAATACACAAGTCAGGGCAAGGTTGTTTTCCGAGTGAAAGTTATTGGAAAAGAAGCTCCTGGTAGGGTTAGATTGGATTTTGAAGTTGAAGACACAGGGCCGGGGATATCCATAGAAGACAGAGAAAAAATTTTTAAGCCTTTTATACAATTGGGAAACAGGCCGCAAGCTGAACCTGGAACTGGTCTTGGTTTGGCAATATGTAAACAATACACAGAGCTTATGGGGGGGATGGTTACGGTAACTGGTGAACTGGGCAAGGGTTCAGTATTTCATGTAGAGATATCAGTGGATGCAGTCCTGGCTGAAGCAATTCCTGTCATACCCCGACATGGTCGTATTCTTGGAATTAAAACAGACGAGCCGCAGTATCGTTTACTTATCGCAGAAGACCAGCCGGAGAACAGAAATCTGCTTTTAAAAATACTTTCGCCCTTTAATTTCGATATTCGGGAAGCTGTTAACGGAAAAGAAGCCATCGAAATATTTAACGAGTGGCACCCTGATTTGATATGGATGGATATACGCATGCCAATAGTTGACGGTTTAGAGGCAACACGACATATAAAATCAACAAAGGAAGGCAAAACAACCAGGATAATTGCTGTCACCGCCCAATTTCTGGAAGAGGAGCATAATGAGATAATGGCTGCCGGTTGTGATGACTACGTTAGTAAACCCTATGAATATACCGAAATCTTCAATGCATTAACAAGAAATCTCCATGTACATTTCATTTACGAGGAAGGTACTACTGAAAAAACTGCTGAAGCAATGCCTGGTGTTGACAAGATAGCAGCATTGCCCCCAGATTTAGTAAATACACTTGAACAGGCACTGATGAATATTGACGTCCGATCGATTAACCGTACAATCATAGAGATACGCGCTTATAATGTGTCATTATCGAATGCGTTAGCCGCATTATCTGGGGACCTTCAATACGGCAGGATCCTGCGTTTGACTCAAGCTGCTAAAAAGATAATAAAACCGGATGAAGCTGCATGAATAGAGAAAAACCTGATACATCTACTGACCGAATACTGGTTGTGGATGATACACCTGCTAATCTTCAGCTACTAACTAAAATATTAACTCAGCAGGGCTATTCGGTTTTTCCAGCTTCTGATGGTGAACTTGCGTTACTTTTTGTTAAATCAACGATACCTGATCTTATTTTACTGGATATCAGGATGCCAGGTATTGATGGCTATGAGGTATGCCGACGTCTGAAAGCTGACCCGAGGACAAGATATATTCCCATAATATTCATTAGTATACTGGAAAATGAACGGGACCTGGTAAAAGGATTTCAAGCAGGCGGGGTGGATTACGTCACAAAGCCAATTAAGCCTGATGAGGTATTGGCACGTGTAAATACTCACTTGCAAATAAAACATTTCACCTTACGATTGGAAGATGAAATAAAGAAACGGACAGAAGAACTTGCGAAAACTAATCAACTGCTTAGAAAAGAGATTACAGAGCATGAGAAGGCAGAGGAAAAATTGGCAAAATACCAGAAACATCTGGAAGATCTGGTGGCAGTACGAACACAGGAATTGTCTAAAATTAATGAACAGCTAACAATCGCTAAAGAACAGGCTTTGGCTGCAAATCAGGCAAAAAGCCTTTTTCTTGCAAATGTGAGTCATGAGCTGCGCACGCCGCTTAATTCAGTCCTTGGGTTCTCACGGCTTTTGAAGAATTCATCTGATGTAACACCGGGGCAGATTGAGTATTTAAACATTATCTCACAAAGTGGTGAATACCTGACGAATCTTATCAACAATATAATTGATATATCCAAGATAGAAAGCGGACGTTTACAGGTGGAGAGTGTGGCAACTGATTTGCAACTGATTATTGAAGAGATAAAATCAATGATGGATGTCCGTGCCAGGGAAAAAATACTTCAATTCACATCAGAAATTGCTCTTGATATGCCGCGCTATATAAACGCAGATCCCGATAAACTACGGCAGGTATTGATAAATCTGATTGGAAATGCAATTAAATTTACCGATAAAGGCAAAGTGGTTCTGCGCATGAGAATTGCTCAATGGGAAAATGCCCAAAAGGTGATATTGCGATTCGAGGTTGAAGATACCGGGCCGGGCATTCTTCAGCAAGACCAGGAAAATATCTTTAAACCCTTCATACAATTAAGAAAACCTTCATCAATGGAAACTGGTAGCGGATTAGGGCTTGCCATAAGTAAACAGTATGTGGAATTGATGGGTGGGTGGATAAGAGTGAAGAGTGAAATTAACAAAGGCTCAATTTTTTTTCTTGAAATACCCTTCGATGTCCTGCAAACAGAGGTAATTGCCACTGACATGCCGCAAGGTGTTGTAGTTGGTGTCGCCGAAGGCTGTCCGCGATATCGGCTGCTTATCGCCGAAGATCAACTTGAGAATCGTCTGTTACTTCACAAAATTCTTGAGCCGCTTGGTTTTGAAATCAGGGATGCATTAAATGGGCAGGAAGCCTTTGACATATTCAAACAGTGGCATCCGGATCTTATCTGGATGGATATCCGTATGCCGGTGATGGACGGGTTTGAAGCCACTCGACTTATCAGAAAAACCGAGGAGGGTATTCATACGAAGATCATTGCAGTAACAGCTCATGCACTGGAAGAGGAAAGAGCTGAGATCATGAAATCAAATTTTGATGATTTTGTTCGCAAGCCTTATCGGGAAAAAGAGTTGTTTGATGCCCTGGCCAGACATCTGGATTTGCTATTTGTTTATGCTGAGAAGCAGTTGATGCAACCTCAAAAATCAGAAATTGAACTACAGCCTGAACTGATGGCAATTGTACCACCTGATTTGGTTAAAGAGTTACATCTTTCAGTTATTGAATTAAATCCGGAACGTATTCATGAGTTAACAAATCAGATCACACATTATGATCCTGCTCTTGGCGCAGCACTTAAAAAATTAGTGAACAGGTTAGATTATTGTCGGCTACTTCAGCTTTTGGATGAATATGCGAAGATAGCAAAGAAAACTGATCGAGAAGGATAAATTCATAAAATATACTGCAATTCAAAGGCCGGGTATCAATTAAAATTGTATTGGGAAAATAACGGTCAAAAGAACCGGTTTTTGCTTGATATATACTTTTAAATTACTAAAAGAGAACTGAGAAACTGATGTACAGTGATGAAACTAATAAAAATAACCTGCATCAGCAGGATATTCTTGTAGTTGATGATAATCCTGCAAGTTTACAACTCTTAATGGATATTCTCAATAATGCAGGTTATCATGCACGTCTGGCATCAAATGGTCCTATTGCTTTGCGTTCCGTTGAATATAAACCACCGGATCTGATCCTACTTGACGTAAAAATGCCTGGTATGGATGGCTATGAGGTTTGCCGCCGTTTGAAATCGAATGAGAAGAATAGTAATATCCCTGTGATATTTATCAGTGGATTGAGCGAAACTACTCAAAAGGTACAGGGGTTTAATGCTGGTGGCGTTGATTATATTGCCAAACCTTTTGAACCCGAAGAGATTGTCGCTCGTATAACACTTCACCTTCGTTTACGAGAATTGACGGAGCGGCTTGAACAAAAAGTCCAAGAACGGACAATGGAGTTGACAACGACTAATAAGCAGCTTCAGGAGGAGATAGCTGTCCGGAAAGAAACTGAGCGAAATCTGATACTTCTTAACTTTGCGATGAACAATGTGCATGAAGCGATCTATCTTATCGACCAGGATGCTCGTTTCAAATTAGTTAATGAAGAATCGTGTAGGATTCTGCAGTATTCACATTCTGAGTTACTTGATATGGGTGTTTATGACATTGATCCAGGCATGACAAAACAAAATTGGCCCGTTCACTGGAATGAGCTCAAAGACAAACATACGATGACTTTCGAAGGTCATCACAAAGCAAAAAATGGCCGAATTTTTACCGTTGAGATAAATGCAAATTATGTTCAATATGACAATCATACATATAATATGGCACTGGTGCGCGATATTACCGAACGAAAATTAGCTGAGCAGTCGTTGCACAGGTTGAATCGGGAATTGAGGGCTATTAGTAAATGCAACCAGATCATGATGCGCTCCGTTGACGAGAGGGTGTTACTCCACAATATATGTCAAATTATTTGTGATGACGCCGGATACAGTATGGCCTGGGTAGGATATGCTGAAAACGATGCTGACAGAACCGTCCGGCCAGTAAGTTGGGCGGGGGCTGAAACTGATTATCTCAAAAATATCAAGATCTCATGGGGCAATACGCAATGGGGGCATGGGCCCAGCGGATTAGCAATAAGGAGTGGACAAAGTGTCTGCACCCATGACTTTCAAACAGATCCAAAGGTCGCTCCCTGGAAGCATGATGCTTTGCAACGGGGTTATCGTTCCAGTGTCACCCTTCCATTAAAGGACGAAAGCGACGGTACTACATTCGGTGTTCTCAATATCTATGCATCAGAGCCAAAGACCTTCACCCCGGACGAAATCCGTCTTATGGAGGAGCTTGCAGGTGACTTGGCCTTCGGTATCGTTACATTGCGTAACCGCGCCGAGCGCAAGCAGGCTGAAGCCCAAAAAGAGGAGGCGATTGAAGCGATGCGTCAGGCCAAAGAGCAGGCTGAGGCTGCTAACAAATATAAAACAGAGTTTTTGACCAATATCTCACATGAGTTGCGCACGCCATTGCATGCGATTTTGGGATTTGCAAATATTTTACAATCGGTGGAAATGGAGGAGGAGTATCAAAGGAGTGTCGAATTTATAAATGAACGGGGAAAACATCTTTTAACATTGGTTGAAAATATCCTCGATGTTTCCAATATGGAGTTGGGTACAACGCAGTTTAAATCCGAAGAGTTCGATTTACTGAATTTGATAAAGAATGCTATGGCTACGGCAAAAACAGGGTTGGTAGAAAAAAATGTAGCGTTGGTATTATCTGTAGATGGTACGATTCCACAATTAAAAGGTGATGTTGCAAGAGTACAGCAAATACTGGACAATTTGTTAAATAATTCTGTCAAGTATACTGAGCATGGTGAAATACTATTGACTGTAACATCTGATAATACACAACCGGACCAAGGGAAATGTGGGATCAGGATCTCTGTCAAAGATACTGGTATCGGCATCCCAGCAGAGAAATTACCGTATATTTTTGATCCTTTCAGCCGGTTCCATGAATTTTACAAAGGTAAATCAATCAAGGGCATGGGCATGGGGTTAACTATAGTTAAAGTACTTGTGCGATTGATGGGAGGGGATATCCGGGCCACGTCAGAACCAGGCAAAGGCAGTGAATTCAGAGTTACTTTAAATTTTGATAAAGTTAAAAGCTGACAGGTGTCTAATGAACCAATCATTGAAAAAAAAACACGTTTTATCGGTAGAAGATGATGAAGCGAATCAATTCCTTATGAAACTCCTTCTAAAAAGAATCGGTTGCCGTATTGATCTGGCGGGAGATGGGCAGGAAGCTGTTGCTAAAGTCAGGGAAAATAAGTACGACATCATTTTTATGGATTTACGTATGCCGGTAATGGATGGTTTTGAGGCAACAGAAATTATCAGAAATGAAATTGATGCGAGTATTCCGATTGTAGCGGTTTCTGCCCATGTCCTGAAGGAAGTTGTTGACAAGTGTCTTTCTGTCGGAATGAACGGCTTCATTTCAAAGGGTTGCGATATGGAAGAAATGAAAAAAGAGATTTCATTCTGGATTTCAAAATCCTGACATAAAAATAATTGCAAGATGTATAGTTAAGCGACACGATTACTCTTGTAAGTGCAAACAAAGGGTAAGTGGTTAAAAAGCATTTCATCGTTACGGTTTTACGCTGAAAACCTGGAATTTTGATGGTTGATTCAAGTCCCACCCGCAATGCTATTTCCTGATGATGTGCATATGATCTCATATTGTTAATCGAGTATTCTGCCGCACAGAATATTCCGTGATTGAAACTAAACGTCGTTACCAAAGTATTAGATATGTAAATTCAACTCCTGCACTCAACACTCAATGCATGGTGAATAAACAGTTCTGCTCTTGCAAATGTTGAAACAAACGGAGCAGCATTATCGAGCCCCTTCGCGCTGACTTTTGCAACCGATATCCGTTTCTGGAAACTTTCGACGCCAAGCGGTGACCAGAACCGTGCTGTTCCAGCTGTAGGAAGCACATGGTTAGTTCCGATAAAGTAATCACCAAGCGCAACCGGTGAATAGGGACCAAGGAATATCGCTGCTGCATTGGTTACTTCCTGAAGATCTTCTTCGGGGGTGCTGGTCATGATCTGGAGATGCTCTGCTGCAAATGTATTGACAAGATCAAGACTTTTTTTCCGGCTGGGAGTAACAAAGACGGAGATTGCATGTTCAGGAAGTTTCAGGATTGTATCTTTAACCGGAGAGTTATCAATCGCAACAGCAACCTGATCAGCGATTGCTTCTGCAAATTTCTTTTCTTCAGTAATGCAGATGGCAACTTCATCACCGGTACCGTGTTCCGCCTGTGCGAGCAGATCAGCAGCAACCCACGATGGATCAACAGAACTATCCGCAAGGATAGCAACTTCACTGGGACCGGCGACAGAATCGATATCGACAATACCATACACAAGTCGTTTTGCTGCGGCAACAAAACTATTTCCAGGCCCGGTAATTTTATCAACAGGCTTTATCGTTGCGGTTCCATATGCGAGGGCTGCAATACCCTGCGCACCACCAATTCTATACACTTCGGAAATGCCAAGCAGTTTAAGCGCATAGGCGATACCCGGGTCAAGTTCACTGCGGGGTGGAGTTATAACAACTATCTCTTTAACACCTGCGATTTGCGCCGGAATGACATTCATTAAAACTGTCGAGGGGTAAACTGTGTGGCCACCTGGAACATAGAGACCGACTCTGTTGAGAGGACGGATCAATTGACGAAGTGTACCTTCAGGGGTTTTAATCGCAAACCCTTTTCTACACTGTTTCTCGTGATATGCTGTGATTCTTTCTGAAGATAGATCGATAGCTGCTTTAAGTGCTGGTTTGACCTTCCTGGCCTGAGTAGTAATCTCTTTTGCAGAGATTTTAATGTTTGAAGATGATAAATTGTATTTATCAAATTTTTTTGAAAAAGCGAAAAGCGCGTCATCACCTTTTAGATGGACTTCATCGATAATTTTCTGAGTGATGTTGCTTACTTCACTGTCTCTTTTCTGACGAACAGCGAGAATTGACTGAAACATCTGTTTCCCGTCGTTTCCGGGATACTTTACGATCTGGATTTTTTTTTCGAAACTCATGAAAAATTCCCGTAAAAGTTAAATGCGTGATGGGATATCAAGAAAGAGTGTCTCGACCCCGAATTGTTTTTTACATAATTTTGCTAATGCCTGTACTCCCGGCTTTTCGGTATGATAATGTCCGGCATAAATCACATTAATTTTTCCTTCAAGTGCTGCGTGATAGTTCTGATGTATCGTTTCACCGGTGATAAGGCAGTCGATTTTTTTCGAGATAGCTTCCGTAAGTGTATCGCCTCCACCACCTGAAACAATTGCAACTGACCTGATTTCATTCGGTCCGAAGGGAAGCACAGTGCATTCTGTATCAAGTACTTTACACAATAACTGTACCACAGTGTCCAGTGGTGTAAGTTGCGGCAAGATACCATTGTAGCCAATTTCAAACCCCTTATAATTGCCAAAGGGTTTCAAGTCTTTCAATGATAGCAATTGTGCGAGTCCAGAATTGTTCCCATAGCGCGGATGACAATCTAAAGGAAGGTGGGACGCATACAGATTAAGTTGATTGCTCAGAAGAAACGCAATCTGATCCCTCACCGGTCCGCGAATCGCACGGATACCATCCCAGATAATTCCATGGTGAACGATAAGCATCTGGCAGCCGCTCTGTACTGACTGATGATATGATTCCATACATGCGTCAACTGCAAAGGCGATACGTGAAATCATACCGGTCCCCTCAACCTGCAAGCCGTTACACGAATAATCTCTTATCGCGGAGGTACGTAATTCATTGTCAAGAAATGTGACAATTTCATCACGTGACACACTGGTGATTGTGGTTTTGGTTTTGACAGCTGAGGTAGCCTTCTTTTTCATAATTTACACCAGTTGAGAAAATCGGTGGTCCCACCTGGTTGCTGTTTATTATTCCATTTGCGGATTTTATCAAAATACTCAGCATCTTCCTGATCTTCAGTGACCGTATCGCCGATTACGCTGTTGAGATCTGAATCAGCAACTTTTCTGCACTTGCAGGCTACGATGTCGTTGAGTGTAACCTCGATATTCCCATTATCATCATAATCAATGACATAGGGGAATGTGCGGCAGGTCATTGGTCGTGACGGATAAACGGTGCAACGGTTATTGTTGTCAAGGAACATGCATTTTTCATTTTTGCGACGCAAGCCCATTGCTCTTTTACCGTAATTGAATCGTATCCATACGTCTGCATCCCGGTCAAATTCCATCTCTGCAGGTGTAAAGAATTTAATCAGTGATGAAGCTGTTTTTCCGGTTGCCTTTACCAGCCTCCGAAGATCGCTGTTGGTGACCGGGACAATTGGTAAGGTACAGCAGGTCCCGCAACCTGAACACGCTATTGTTGTATATCGCGGTTTTTTCAATTTTTTTCCCTTTAATTATTGGAATGCCAGAAGATATGCTTCAATAAACATATCAATATCACCATCAAGTACCGCCTGGGTGTTTGAAGTTTCTACATCAGTTCTGTGATCTTTTACCATATTGTATGGATGAAGAACATAGGAGCGGATCTGGCTCCCCCATTCGATTTTCTTCTTTTCTGCAAGTTTTGATTGACGTTCCCTCTCTTCGAGCTCCCGATAGTGTTGACGTACGCGTGCTTTGAGCAGTCGCAGCGCAGTAGCCCTGTTTTTTATTTGTGAACGCTCGTTTTGACAGGCGACAACTATATTTGTCGGAATATGGGTCATTCGAACGGCGCTATCGGTCTTATTAACATGTTGACCACCGGCTCCGCTGGAACGGTACGTATCGATACGTATCTCTTTTTCGTCAATTTCAAAATCGTCAACTTCCTCAGCAATCGGATAGGAGTATACCGATGAAAATGAAGTATGCCGCCGTGCATTGGAATCAAATGGTGAGATGCGGACAAGTCGATGAACGCCAGATTCTGCTTTGAGGTGACCGTAAGCATACTCTCCATGTATTTCGATTGTAACACTTTTAAGACCGGCTTCTTCACCTGGTTGATAATCAAGGACATTTGCTGAAAATTTGCGTCGCTCTATCCACCGACAATACATGCGGTAGAGCATATCGGTCCAGTCGCAGGATTCTGTTCCACCTGCACCGCTGTGTATAGTGAGAATCGCCGGCGCATCATCATCTTCACCACTGAGTTTACGGATAAATTCAATATGATCAACCGCTTTTTCGAGATCTCCCAGCTGAGAGATCAACTCTTTAAGTGATGCATCATCACCTTCTTCTTCAGCCATTGTAAATAATTCAAGAATATCCTGGCATTCTTTAAATGCTTTTTCCCAGGGCTCGATAATACGTTTGTTATCTTTGATCTCCTTGAGAACTTTTTTTGCTTCATCTGCATCATCCCAGAAAAAATTATCTGCAGAGCGAGCTTCAAGATCTTTTACCATCGTGACCTTATTATCAATGTCAAAGATACCTCCGTAGATTATCTATCCGGTTTTTCAGCTCCTTAATACGAATTTTTTCAAATGAATCAGCCATCGCATACTCCTGAGGGGTTTAGTTTAATATTCAATAAAAATAGTTTTTGCACCAGATTTTTTTTAATGATTCAACAGATATTTCAAGTATCGTCTGAGAGCTCCACTATATTGTGGTATATTTTTTAAAACGATACAGTAATGTCTAACGCATTGTTTTTTAAATATTTATATAAATACTATCATGTTGTGATGTCTACAGATTGGGGGTGTGATCGGATTAAAGTACACGATATTGTGGTAAAAATGAATTTTCTCCTTGACCTGATCAGCTTATCAGTCTATATTTATTTCGTACTATGTAATTGAATAAATCATGAGTTTTGCATGTATGGTTATATACACTATATTGTATGTACCCAGAAATGTCGATTAAAAAAAGTAACATAATCGTAATACTCATATATTAAAGGAGTCCCTTTCATGTCCACAAATGCCACAGAAGAAGTGAAGAAACAGAAATCAGCTTTTCTGAGTGAGAAAACAGATATGTCACAAGTCGTACATTGCAGCGATGAAGTTAAAACCCGTTTATTAGAAAAAAAAGCGGTACTTAGTGAAAATGCACTTACTGTTCTCGAAAAAAGGTATTTGAAGAGAGATGAGAGTGGATCTGTTATTGAAACTCCTGAAGAGTTATTTTTGCGTGTTGCAGAAAATATTGCAAGTGCCGAGCGTTTTTTTGGAAAAGAACCTCAGATCGATTTGTGGACAGAACGTTTTTACAATATGATGACCGATCTAGAGTTTCTTCCGAACTCTCCAACTCTGATGAATGCCGGCAGGGACCTGCAACAGCTCAGTGCCTGTTTTGTGCTTCCGGTGGGGGACAGTATGGAAGATATTTTTAATGCTGTCAAGTACACTGCGTTGATCCACAAAAGTGGTGGTGGTACCGGATTCTCATTTTCAAATATTCGGCCCAAGAATGACCGGGTCAAATCAACAAAGGGTATATCATCCGGTCCGCTTTCATTTATGCGCGTATTTGATATCGCTACTGAAACAGTCAAGCAGGGTGGAACCCGTCGCGGCGCAAATATGGGAATCTTGAACTGCTCTCATCCTGAGATTATGGATTTTATCGAAATGAAAGAGAAAGATGGAATTCTTTCAAATTTCAATATTTCGGTAGGTGTTACGGATGAATTCATGGCTGCTCTTAAAAAAGATGGGGATTATGCATTGAGAAATCCACGCACCGGAGAGATTGCTGGATATCAAAGAGCAAGTATTGTTTTCAAACGAATGGTGGAACTTGCCTGGAAAAATGGTGAACCTGGCGTTGTATTCCTTGATAAAATCAATGCAACAAATCCGACACCTCATATTGGTGCAATTGAAAGCACCAATCCTTGTGGAGAACAACCGCTTCTTCCGTACGAATCGTGTAACCTGGGCTCCATAAATCTCGCTAAAATGGTAACTGAGACTAACGGTAAAAAAGAAGTAAACTATGCAAAACTTGGAAATGTGATCAGAACATCTGTTCGTTTTCTTGACAATGTTATCGAAATGAACCGTTATCCACTTCCGGAAATCGAACGTGTGACAAAATCCAATCGTAAAATTGGTTTAGGCGTGATGGGTTTTGCGGATATGCTTATTGATTTTGGTATTCAGTATAACTCTCCTGCTGCCGCAAAGCTTGCAGAAGAGATCATGCAGTTTATTCAGGAGGAAGGGCATAAGGTCAGTGCATTTCTTGGACGTGAACGTGGGGTATTTCCAAATTTCACCGGGTCAATTTATGATGTTGATGGAGGGATGCAGGTTCGCAATGCTACCGTGACGACGATCGCTCCAACCGGGACAATCAGTATGATCGCCGGATGTTCATCGGGGATTGAACCGCTCTTTGCTGTGGTGTACGAGAAGAATGTACTTGATGGTAAACGCCTGCTTGAAGTACATCCTGCATTCAAGCGCATTGCGCAGGAGGAAGGGTTCTATTCCGAAGAGCTCATGAAAATGGTTGCAGATACCGGAAGCCTCAACAGAATTTACGGTATACCAAAAAGAATCCGTGACATTTTTGTTACTTCTCATGATATTGAACCAAAATGGCATATTCTGATTCAGGCTGCATTTCAGAAATTTACCGATAATGCCGTTTCCAAAACGGTTAATTTCCACCATGATGCAACTGAGAATGACATTGAAGAAGTCTTCCGCTATGCTTACGAGCAGAATTGTAAGGGTGTAACAGTATATCGCGATGGGTCCAGGGCAAATCAGGTGATCACAACTGGTACAACCGGTGCAGGTGGTGAAGTCATTGCGTTTACAGGTGCAATTCATCCCCGACCACGTCCATCAGTAACTCAGGGAAAAACCTACAAGACAAAAACAGGTTGCGGAAACCTGTATGTCAATGTTAATTCCGATTCTGTTGGATTTTGCGAAGTGTTTGCACAGATGGGAAAATCCGGCGGATGTGCAGCATCAAATGCTGAAGCGGTTTCCAGAATGGTTTCACTGGCGTTGCGTTCCGGGATCGATCCAAAGTCAATAGTTGAGCAGCTCCGTGGTATCCGTTGTCCAATTCCTGCGTGGCATGAAGGGGAGATGATTCTGTCGTGTGCAGATGCAATCGGCAGAATGCTCGAAAAAGCAATTCATGATATTGGTAATTTCACTAATGCATCATCAAGTTCTGCTGCTACCACAAAAAAGATTACATTTAGTAATCTGGATATGGGGCACTGTCCGCAGTGTCCGGAGTGTGGCGGGATTATGGAGAATGAAAGCGGATGTTCTGTATGTAAGTCATGCGGGTATTCCAAGTGTGGTTGATATTTGCATTGTGTGTTTCTTTTATATGTGGGTGGTTTGAAGGGACGCTGTGTAAGCGTCCCTTTTTTTGGAGATTATCTGTGTCCAAATTAAATCAGTTGCTATGAACCCTTGTTCAATCTCTTATTAAGCGCTGAGGGCGTGATCCCCAAGCCACTGGGAGTATGCATGATTCATATTGCTACCGCTTCAAAGCAAGAATAAGCACCCCGGTAGCGACAAACAGAATCCCCGACCATTCGCGAATCGATGGGCGCTCATGGAGGAAGAGTACGGCAAAAATTGCGACAAGAACCAGGCTCAGTTTATCGATCGGTGCCACCTTTGATGCTTCACCCAGCTGGAGTGCCCGGAAATAGCAAACCCATGATGCACCGGTGGCGAGGCCGGATAGTGTCAGGAAAATAAGCGTTTTTGGTGGTAATGCCAGTGGGTTAGTCCATTTTCCGGTGAACCAGACAAATAAAAAAATGACAACAAGAATAATAACTGTTCTGACAAAGGTTGCCAGATCGCTGTTGACACCTTGAATCCCGATTTTAGCAAAAATTGCAGTGAGTGCTGCAAAACAGGCTGAAAGTAGTGCGTATAAGACCCATGGTTGGTGTGGCATAGTTTATGTCGCTCCTTTGTATCTGCCATATCTCCTGTTATTGAAAATAATCTATTAACACTGTTGAAATACTCATTCTTGTGAACTGGAATTAAAGGACAATTTCATTCATCCCAAATCGATCGCTGAACTGCTGCTCTGTATCCGTTGCACGATTTCTGTATTGTATGAAGGCCAGATGATACAGTCATGTGCTGATGCAACCGGAACTGCGTGAGAAAGCGACCAAAATATCCTCCACAGCTGGTGAGGAAACCCGCATCATCACCTGTTTTACTTTTGATGCCGTCATTAATAAGCTCTCAGAAAAGGAAATTTGTAATAATCACTACTAAGGGTATTTATCCCAATTTAAATGTTGCCTTTTTAATTTTCCTTATATACAATAAAGCAAGAATATTTTGGTGCTTTCGATAATTGAGCTTACAATTAAATGCCATTATAAGGGGAGATACAAGGTAATTTTTTATTCATTGTTTAACTATTATTAGTATAGGATTGGAATAAGCTGAAATTTGATCCCCACCTGAATAGTTATCATAAAAAAATATTTAACCAAAAGGAGTATCAAAATGAAATATCATGTAATATTGATATTGTCGCTTATTTCGATTAACCTGGTTTTATCTGCTGAACCGGATTCATTAACCAAGAGAGAAAAAGCTGTCGCATTGGTAGAAAAGGGACTTGCCTATATAAAGGAAGTAGGAAAAGAAAAAGCGATTGAAGAATTTAATAATGGTAAAGGAAAATTTGTTGATGGTGAGTTTTATCTATTCGGGTATACCTTAAAAGGTGTTTGTATCGTTTTAGGTGTAAATCCAAAAATGATAGGTCAAGATTTGTATGAAATGGTTGATGCTGATGGTAAAATGATTATTCAGGATTTTATAAAAATCGCCACAACTGATGGTAAAGGGTGGTCAAATTACAAGTGGTCGAATCCAAATACTAAAAAAATACAGGACAAGTCTTCGTATGTTGTTTACGTGAAGGATGCTGATATGATATTGGGATGTGGTTTTTACTAGTAAATGGTAAGTGCAGGAAATAATTAAGGGCTTGTCAATGATTTTAAACAGAGGGAAAATTGAGATGGGTATTCCTTTTTTTTATGTACAATTATAATAAAAGTAATATTGTGAATAATGGCTCAGTAGACGTAAGGCAACAAGCAAGATGAAAATAACCAACGCGATAAAAAAATTGAATATTTCCTCCAAAATCGTGCTTCCGCCTGGAATTGTCTTTTTGTTTCTTGTTCTGATAGGCATTTTCTCTCTTGTTGAGTTTAAAAAGCAGAAAAATATAATGCAGCAGTTGTATAATGAACGATTCGCAATGAATCAGCAAAGTAATAATATGTTGTTGATGCTTACCCGTGTTCAGGGTGATCTTTATAAGGTGATAACGTGGAGTCAAGCTGGGTATGACAATGAAAAATTAATTAAGGTTATAAAAGAACAATCAAAAAATATTGACAATGCGGCAGAACTCATTCATACTACTCTGGAGAGAAAAAAATTACTCCCCGAGGAAATTGAAATTTATAAAAGCGTTGAAGAAAAATTACCTGAATATAAGAAATGGGCCATAAAGGTTATGGAAATGGCAACTGTGGATCTGGCTACGGCATCTACATGGATGGGAACTGCAATTATGAAATTTTCTTTAATCGAAAAAGATTTCAGTTCACTGGCTACATTCGAAGAAAAATCTTACAAGGACTATTATATTTCAACTACCCGGTTATATTCCAGGACATTTATAATATTCTTATCTTTGTTGATTTGCTCGCTATTGGTTTCGATTCTGATTGTACTTTACATATCCAGTCTGATAATACAACCGGTGAAAAAAGTGGTTTCCGATCTTAATTCGATAACCGTAGAATGGAATTTAATAAAAAGAATACCGATTTTTGCAGATGATGAAATCGGCATGATGACAAAAGGAATTAATGTTTTTATCGAAAAACTTCAAAATACAATTGCCACTATCTCCGGTAATGCTGATACCGTCGCCTCATCAGCTACCGAACTTTCTACTATATCCGCTCAGATTGCCGCTAATGCTGAAGAAATGAGTATTCAAACAACAGCTGTCGCCTCTGCAACTGAGCAGGCAACAACGAATATTAATTCTATTTCCAGTGCTACAGCAGAAATGTCAGCATCTACCAATAGCGTGGCAACCGCGATCGAGGAAATGAGTGTATCACTAAACGAAGTATCACGAAGCTGTCAGAAGGAACTTCAAATAGCAGATGAGGCAAATGCTCATGCGAAGAATAGCAAGAATGTAATTGATAAACTTGGAGCTGCAGCAAAATCAATTGGGAAAATTGTTGATGTCATTAATGACATAGCAGACCAGACAAACCTTCTTGCTTTGAATGCTACCATTGAAGCAGCATCTGCTGGTGAAAGTGGAAAAGGATTTGCAGTTGTAGCCGATGAGGTCAAAGAACTTGCTAAGCAAACCGCAGAAGCTACTCAGGAGATTCGCAAACAGATTGAAGATATGCAATCCAATGCTGAATCAGCAGTAATGGCAATGGATGCAGTTTCAAAGGTGATCGAGGAAGTAAATATACTATCAAAAACAATTGTGAGCTCAGTAGAAGAACAAAGTGCGACTGTAAATGAAATAACAAAAAATGTAAGTAGTGTAAGTACTGGAGCACAGGAAGTAACAAGAAATGTAGCAGAATCAGCATCTGGTCTTTCTGAAATATCCTCGACTGTTATTGGTGTAAGCAATGCAGTTACAGACACTGCAAAAAGCATTGTTCAAGTGAAATCAAGTGCAGAGGATTTGTCGAAGCTTTCGGAGGATCTTAAAGAACTTATGGGTCAATTTAAAATTTAATTTGCAGAATTCATAAAACCACCTGTAGCTATCATGGTGACCTGCTATTCCTGATGCGAAGGTGCCGGCAAGAATATGGGCCTGTGATTGCAGAAGCAATTTCCTTTGCATATTTAATTCTGCCTGTTGCGTATTGATTCTACGAAGGGTGAAAAACGAAAAGGCGAAAATTATTATTCCGGTAATGGTGACAAACGCAAGACCCTTATACAATTCAATATTTTGAAGGCCCGGTAGCGAATCGGACTTTTTGACTGCAATAGCACTGACAGCCAGATATAAATGCTGTATAAGGCAATGTACGTAACTGCGAAAATCAATGAAGTTCTAAATGGATGATTTACCATATATTTCCTCCCATATTAAAGAAATATATGGTATGTATCAGGAGAAAGACAAGGATGATGTTTTATCTGTTAGCCAGAATGTCAGTTTTTGCTTTTGCTGTGAAAACTGAAAAGATTAATCAGATTCCCCCATTGCGCACCCGCAACCACACCTGCAACAGGTCGATACATGAGTGGAACAGCGACATTCAGTGCAATCCTGAATGCGTTACGTCCGGTGATCGTATTATTCACTGGAATCGTCTCTTCAAAATCATCTTCCGTGGAAATTATTGTTCCTGATGCTGCGATATGGCAGTGATCCCAGCCGCTTTCAAGAAAAAATTCAATTTTATCAGAGGGTTTGTATCCTGCAGCGATTCCCAGAAAACTGGATAAACCATGAGTCGTAAGGGTACCTTCAAGTTTGTCACCAGGAGTAAATGACGCATTAATAAATGTCATATTTCCTTCAAGTGAAACGGAGACTGGGAAGGTTGGGAAGAAGTGGTGGAAATCATGCTGGAGACCAATTCCTGGAAAATTGAAACTGCTATTGCTTAATGGCAGACCAATATAACGAAGTTTCAATTCAGTGTAATACATAGAAAACGAGGCTTGAAGAGTGATATAGGGGAGTAACGATAGATTCTGAAACTCTTCCAGACCGGGTCTGAATGTGGTGCTGTCGGGTATATTCTGTGATGTTCCGTGGTAAACAATAGGCTTGTTCATCGATCCAAAAACGGTCGGAACAGTCACATCCGTTTTTTTCCCTGTCTGAGGATTGGTATAGGATTCAGTGTATTGCCGGTCATTTTTTCCTATATAAGCCAATGATATCGGCAGTGAAAAACCAAAACCGAAATCCTTTTCGATCGATGCACTTTGAAACCAGGCTGAATTTGTTAATGTACCCACCGAAGTTGCAAATGGACGCATATAACCCGGCTGTTCATTAAATGAGCGCATGGTAGAGGAGCCGCGACCTGCATAAAGAGATGAGGTCAGAATGAGGGAGACTAATACTGGTCTAACAATAAAATGCATGAGTAATCCTTCCAGAAAGCACTATCAGAGAACAAAACGTGGAGCAGTATCACACGTTGTTACAGTAATTATTTAACGATACCAGATATTGCCATTTTTCGGGTATCCTTAGAGTCTGTGTATAATGAAAACCTGCGCAGATGCTAAATGAAGTAGGGTTATTATTTATTGTGATATATATCTTCTGCTCCGTTCAGTGGAGATTGTTTAATAATGTAGATCCCATTTGCGAGTATGCGTTTACTGGGATATCTGTTATTATTGATGTCATCTGTAAGTGTTCCTGCATTAAAAAACCTGATCCCTCTGCAATCATAGATGGAAAATGAACGAAAATTTCTATGATCATATGACAACAAGTTTCGATCGTCCGGCATCAACAGGATGTTTACTGGTTCGATCACTTTTTTATCAGTAGCCCTGTTTTTAAGAGCTGTCTGGATTATGGGGGCTGTGCAGGTGGTGATTAACATTTTGGGTGCCGTAAATGAAACCTGTTTGTTATTTACAGCGATTGCAGATTCCTTTTTGAGACTCCCGGGTAACTGAAACCTGTATACCTGTACAAGTGCACCGATCGATTCAAATCTGGAGAGATCTATAATGTAATTAACTTCAGATTCTGCATTGTTTCTTATCACCAGTATTAGATTTCCAGAGCTGGAATCCAGTGCTGCAACAGTATTGGTATCGCTACTGCTGATAATTAGTGATCCCGGTCGTATAAACCGACTGAAAGCTGCGTGCATGTAGTACCGCTTTGTATATTTGAATGTCTTCGGGAGTGATCAAGCTGTATGGTCATCCAGTCGCCTACCGGATCTCCAACCTGCCAGTCCAGCCATGCATTGGCTTTCATTGTCTGTAAGTCTTGAATGATGACATGCGACATCCACATGGTGACATCGCTGGGGTCGTTACTGGACTTCTCAAACGGTCCGGATTCCGATTGCCAGAGTATCTTTTTATGTGCTTTAGCAAGCGAGTCGACCGATTTTCTGAATTTCCATCCGGAATAGGAGTGTGTATTGATTTGTGATAGAAAGGTGAATGCACTGTCATCATAGGATTTTAAAGCTGTGACTGTATGCTCCATTGATGTTTCATCGGCTGCACTGATACCGGTCTGAGGAAACAACCTGGTTGCTACAAGCTGTTTCCCCAACCCTCAAACGCTGATATTTGATTGTGGGGATAATAGATTACAGAATCTTTTTGTCTGCGATATGAGAAAATAAGCGAGGTGCAATCAACCTCCCATGATAGGTGAGGTGCCCAAAGTCGAATCGGGACGGAGGGGTAAACAGCGAAATCTGCAAAGATCGCATACTGACCCCTCAGTCACGTTGCGATCGTGACAACTCCCCTGTCATGGGAGCTTATTGAAGCGCCACAGACAACGCGAATTAGCAGGTATTGCTTTTTCATCCCCCTCTCCAATTTCTTTTGGAGAGGGGGACAGAGGGGGTGAGGCGATATGCGAAAAAAGCGTTAAAACATCTTCATAACAAGCTTGATCTGCTGTCCAATTTCGGGGAGTTTGCAGGGCACTGGTCCGCTTCCCTTCCACTCCATCCAGTTAATATCTTCCATATCGTCTTTAAAGGTAAACTCAACTGTTTCGGGTCTTCCATCGGGAGTAACATGGGTAATTGTAATATCCATAAGGCTCAAATTGATACGGTCTCCGGGTTTGAATGTACACCTTTTTGCTCTGAAGAAACGTTCCATCATTATTTTAAGCCACCCTGATGCAACTTTCGCCTCGATGGTGTTCTGTCCGGTTCTTGTCAGTATTAATGTGTCGGTACCGTTGTAAAGGCAATGTACATGGTCGGGCCATTTTTCTTTCTTCTCAGCACGTAATGCTGCTGGATACATGAAAAAGATATCCATTGGTGCATTAAAAACAATAGCGTTTTTGTTGGAAACAGATTTTTCAATCTTCCCTGCACTACTTTCGATAATCATAAACATAAAGAGCGCCGGGATAAAGAATAGTAAAGAGAAAAAAAGATTGTTGAAAAGGATGATTTTACCCATAACTACAGGGAATCTCTTTTTTTTAACAATAGATACAAGGTATGCACACAATTCCGAAAGTAATCCAGCTGCAGCCAGGCCAGCCCAGAGAAGAACCCGGTCCTGTGATCCTGATAGTGTAAAAGGTATAATCGACAGTATCATTGCAGTTCCATAGAATGACGCCATTCTGTTTTGTCTGAAAAAATTCCTGAATGCAAATCCCAGCACACCAAGAATAATCAATGCTGCAATTCCACCCCAGAGAGAAGATCCCAATGCAAATCCTAAGGGGGGAAAAGATATCAGTTGGGAGATGGAAGAACAATGGTGTTATTCATGATTGTGTAAAGAGTGAACAGTGGAGATGCTGACGCTTCGATGTATACATCACTGCCAATGACACCATAATGGTGTACAGTGTAAAATGCAAGATACGCAATGGCAATGAGCAGGAAGGGGATCACAACCTTTATACGATTACTGATTTTGTCAGAATACACAAAAATCGTATATGCAAATAAGTAACCGATAAACGCAAGCCCCCCTTCAGAGAATAACAGGGATAGTATGAATAGTAAAATAGCCCCAAAATATCCAGCCTTGCATCTGTCCCGGTACCACTTGTCAAAGTAGAAGGGCTGCATAACCGAAAATGCAGGCTAACATAGTATTTAGGCCGGCAATCCATCCGGTAGTATAAGCATGAGTATCATTTGTCGCGAACAGAATCAAACCCAATCCATAAATAAGTGTCGATGATGAAAACCGCTTAAACAGCAGGGATGTAACCAGAATCAGGAGGCCATAAAGTAACACCAAACTCAGGTGCATTACAAATGGAGACTGCGGGAAAAGTTTCAGGTGGGCAACATGGATCAGTGATGACAATGGTCTAAAAAATTTTATCCTGAATTGATCAGGTGTCCACCAGCTGACGATCCCTTTATCACGATAAAAAGCTGCATCGGCATTGGAGGTGATCATCGTGAAATAGTCGGTAACCGGTCGCTGGATATAGGGTGAATTATCAGTGACATTCTGTACCAGAATATGGTCATCAGCGATGTACCCGGTGAACAGTGATGGCAGAGAAAGGAGAACACCAGCAATGAGTGCGACCCATAAAATGTTATTGGAGGTACACAGGTTGAGAAGCCATTTGGGAAGGATGGTGTCTTTTTTAGGGCTTTTCGTACGACTTTTTTCTGTGATGGTGACGGTCATATGAGGATCCTTTTTAACGTTGAAATAATGGAAATAACGTCTGGTTTTTGGAATATGTTACAAATAGCTGCACTATTTACGATACACTGTTGCAACTTATACTAATTCCTGATATTATATTGTAATTAATTCAACCTGATTGAAAAATTTGCATCACTATCTTCATTCATTGTTAAAGGAAAATTTTCTAATGAAACATTTCAAGCTTACAATAGTGCAAATTGTCGTATGTTGCTGTTTCTTCGCAAATGCTTCTATTCTTGATGACTTTGAAAGGGGGACAGCTACCAACCTGTATGGGGGAATATGGAAAGCATATGCAGACCGGGATGATGGAGGAAACTCATCAATTACAAACGGTACATTGATAGCGGATACAAAAAACTTTTTTACCGTCTTGCCATCTGAAGGCAACTACGGGCAGGGGGCAGGTGGAAAAGTTCTGATGATGCAGTACGAATTTGGGAGCACCAAACCGCGCAGGGGGAAAGACGTATGGGGGCAGACTGTTGGAATGTTAACTGAATTGTCCTCAATTCCCGATGGGTGCAGGGATATTACCGGTGCAACTTTTTTTACTTTTCGTGCACGCTCATCTTCCAGGGTCAATGTTACATTCATGGTCCCGATAGCTACTGTCAAGGATTACGCATTTCATCGCGTAAGTGTGACAATCGATACTGTCTGGACTCAAAAAGCCATACCGATAAGTTCTTTCCGGCAGCCTTCAGACTGGGGGATATCAAGGACATTCAATCTCGCAGCGGCGCAACGACTGCAATGGGAGATTACTGTTGATAATAACAGTGGCTTAAAGGGTGGTACTTTATGGCTGGACAGCATTGAAATACTCAATTATGATTCAAATGTTCCTGAAATTGTCTCTGGCCTGCAGACCACATTCGATCTTCGTCCATCATTTAATTGGAGACCATTTCCTGGTGCTTCAAGTTATACAATTCAAATCGATACGGTTCCTGCTTTTACATCAAATTACAAGATTGCCATGGATGTTGTTGATACTTTTTTTGTGCCGCTGAGTGATCTGACATTTGCTCCAATGTACTGGAGAGTCAAAACTCCGGCAACAGGTTTCTCTATCACCGGATGTATAACCGTTGTCGATGCACGGATTCCTGTACTGATACCAATTGCAACTCCATGCATCGACAGGCAACCGGTGTTCAGGTGGCACCACTCCCATACACCGGTTAGTGCATATCGCATTGAAATCGCTACAAGTCCAACGTTTACAAGAACAAGTATTATAGATACTGCAACAATAGCAGCAGATACACAGTTCCAGTCATCGAAGGTACTTCCCCTGGATTCCATTTTCTGGAGGATGAAAGGGGACAGTTCTGCTTACTCTCAGGTACAGTCATTTATTGTTGTTGATGGCCGGATCCCTATACCAATACCAATGATAAATCCGTGTTTCACCCGTCGACCGGTATTCACCTGGCATCCCACAGGGCTTCCGGTTGCCTGTTGCACACTTGAAGTTCGTCACAGTTACACGCTGATCTCAAAATTCGCTGTTACAGATACCTTCTTTGTATATCCGGTCGATATTGCATTAACCTCCAATATTTGGCGTGTCAAGGGGGATAATTCGGAATGGTCTGCTCCTGATACCTTTGATGTTATAAGTAAAGACGATCTCGAACTTATTCCGATTGATACTCCTACAATAGATCCCCTGCCAGTGTTCCGATGGAAAAAACCACCGGTCGTAATAAGCGAATATAGAATTTACATTGCCAATAATTCATCTTTCTCATCGTCAACTACGGGCAGTTATTCCAAATCATACATTGTTCTCGATACCATGTTTACCTGCACAGACAGCCTTCCTGCCGGTCCTGTTTACTGGCGAATTTCAGCAGAAGGAGCAGTTTCGTCGAAAACTCAGTCCTACACTCTTCTGGATTACCGGATACCATGGTTGATCCCGGTAACTCCGAAAGTATCTTCAGTGCAGACTCCGCTTCTTGTGTGGCTTAAAGTTAAGGAGGCCTCGACGTACACTATTCAGATTGCCAACAATGCTGCTTTTAATCCTGTGCAGATAACTGTTCCCACTCAGGATACAGTATTTCAGGTAGTTGCACCTCTTGGAGTCGGCAACTATTTCTGGCGTGTTAAGTCAGATCGTATTGTAACGTATTCGCCGGTCGACAGTTTTACCATACAATCTGATTCAATTCCCTTGATTAAAAGGTATAATGGAGCAGAGGTTCATTCGCGAAGGCCCGTATTTGTATGGAACAGGGTCTCCGGTGCAACATCATATACATTACTTGTTGCTGACGATGGAACTTTTGTAAATGCTTCAGTTTATGCGGTCGCCGATACTGTGGGCACACCGACCGTTGATCTTACGTACGGGAAATGGTACTGGAAAGTCAGTTGCGATCGAGACACCGGGCTTTACAGTCCTGTTGACAGCGTTATCGTTTCGCCAGTAGTGGCAACACTGAAAGGGGTACGTCCGGGTGTGTTTTCGGTATGTATCACATCGAAAGGGATTTCAATAACTACTGTTAATCCTCTTATAAATAAGGGAGTTACAATTTATGATATTTCTGGAAAGTTGATCTCAAGACCTCATCTGCAAGCAGGTGTGACATCATTTTTTGTTAATTATGGGAGTGACGGCAGTGTTTTTTCTCCGGGTGTTTATATCATAAAAATAGCCTCCGAAAGCAGGACGGTCCGGTTCAGGGTTGTGAGGTAAAAGAACCTGATTATATGAATCAAAAGTCTTCAAAAAAAATTAAAAAAAGCAGTTTTTCCCCAGTAAGAACACAGCCATCATTAATAGATGGCCAAATCGTCGCTATGAACGAATATGGTGATGGGGAGATCCATAGGAACAGGAAAACTATCAAAGTTGCCCGTACCGTTGTTGGGGATAAGGTGCGGGTTGCACTTCCCCAGACTGATAAGAGCTATTTGTATGGGAAAATTGTCAATCTATTGCAGCCATCCCAAAAAAGAGTTGATCCACATTGTTATGCGTTTAATAACTGGTGTGGCGGTTGTCAGTGGCTCCATTTTGATTATGCGGAACAGTTGAAATGGAAAACAAAAATTCTTCGCGAGATGCTTAACAAACGGCTCAATACGGTGATTCGGGTGAATGATATCATCCCGATGAAAACTCCCTATGGTTTCAGAAATAAAATGTCATTCCGTAATTTAAAAAACAGATTCGTCAGTATGATGGATTTTAATGATGCTGTAATTGTTGCTGAGAACTGCAGGGTTGAAACGATCGCTAATCAGAAAGCACGCCAGAAAATTATCCCTCTGAAAATACACGCCGATATTCAGCAGGCGCATTTCAGAAGCACGCCATCGGGTCAGATTGGAATACATCTTTTCGTTTTATCTGTAAGTAAAGCAGTCACAGAGTTTGCAATGTGGTGCATGCAGAATATTGATGGGTGTATCGGGGTAGGGGCACAGACTAAAAAAAATTACACATTGATTGCCGGTGAGGGACAGCTATCGTACAAGTATAAAAATCTAACCTGGACAATTCCGCTTAATGGATTTTTCCAGACAAATTATTTGCAGGCAGAAACACTTCTTGAAACAACATTGCATCAAATGGCTTGTACCCGCAGCGATAGTGTTCTGGATCTTTACTGTGGCTGCGGTTTTTTTACTTTGCCTCTTGCGCTGAATACTAAAGATGTGATTGGTATCGAGAATAATGCTTCATCTACAGCGAATGGGATGACTAATGCAAAAACAAACAATATTCGCAATGTCTCATTCGTGACAAAAGATGTTGGGATGGCAGTGAAAGATTTGCCCAAAAATAAGTTTCGCCACGTACTGCTCGATCCGCCCCGCAGTGGTTGTGATGAACCCGCGCTGCGTGCATTATGCGCAATGGCACCTGAACGTATCGTTTACATCTCATGTTCTCCACAATCGCTTGTGCGAGATTTGAAACTGATATTAGCATATGGGTACGTGGTTACATATTGTCAGCCGATTGATATGTTTCCACATACGGCTCATATGGAGACAGTGGTGACACTCAGGTTGAGGAGTTGATAGTTTAAGAGAAACTAAGAGTGATAAAAAATGAATGGTTCAGGTGAATAAATTTGGTATATTACGGATGTAGGCTGCTTATACACAATATTTCAATTTTGCTGGTTTAATTCATATCTCATTCATAATTCAACAGGAAGGGCAAAATTATGCAAAAGTTGAGTATTGCAATTTCGAAAAATTGACCAGAATCATTCCTTTATGTTTTCCGATTCTGTTCCAAAATCTTATTCTGAGACAAATTATCCTTTTGTGGAAAAAAATATGTCAGACAGATCCTGTTTGTGAATTCTTACTATCACAAAATTCTGGAATAAACCTTTCAATTCAGCCGAATACTCAGTAACGACATCTCCAGGAATTACACTCGAATACTGGTCTTTTCAAATGGATTCATTGATCGAAAAAAGTGGGAGTGTAACCTATATGACGAAGAAAAAGTCGTTTATGCCAGAAAATGACATGATAATGAGATGGGTGTGTTGTACTGGGGAACACAAATAAAAAACCCGCATCGCTGCGGGTTTTTCAATATTAAATTTATAGATTAGAGAATCTAATTAGTTCTTTTTTCTGCGGATAAAACCGAGACCAAGAAGTGAGAGACCGAAAAGGGAGAGAATTGATGGTTCCGGGACGTCTGCAGGCTTAGCAAACGCAGAGAGATGAGAGATTGTAGGCTGATTTTCACCATTGTTTGTAAGTCCGTACGTTGTCCAGATACCACTTGTTGCCGTTGGTTCTACATACCAGACAGAAACTGATTTATAGCCTTTGGTATTATTTTCTTTAGCATTTCCAGCTTTTACTGTATAGAAGTCAATACCAACAGTTGATGTCCAAGTACCGGTTAAGCCTGTTCCAATAACACTTACAGGGCTTGCTTCGTCACTTTTGCCGACTAATGTTAATTCATCAACAGCAACAACTCCGCTTGCGTTAATAGCCGTTATAACTGAAGTGAGATCATCATTTCCCGTAAAAGCTCCCAAGAAAACACCGTAAGATTGGTCCGCACTGTTAAAATATTCGGTACCAACCACCAAGTCGCCGGTTGTAGGAATCAGGTCTGCATTTGCCACACTCATCGTTCCAACTAACATCATAGCTGCCAAGCATCCCTTTACCAACTTGTTCATAAAAACTCCGTAGTGAGAAATATTAATAAGCTAATCCAGTCTGCGGAAATTAATGCAAATATTGTTCCAATAAGGTGTATGCACTATTTTACCGACCCGCTAATCATTCTAATACTGTGAAAAAGGTTAGAATTTCTTAAAATTCAATTATTTACTCAGCTTTGGACATTTACTTCTATACAGTATATAATTCAGGACAATTTAATGACTATCTGTAAAATATCATAATGATATGTCGGATTATTTAACATTTAATTTTTAAATTATGGGTGCAAGAATTGGTATTAATTATTGATGACCTTAAAACCAGGATCAAAGAACATATAAAAATTCACATATGATACATTCAAGCAGGGCAAAGTACATCAACTTTTGGTGATTATTTGTCGTGAACTTACGAATTCATCGATTATCTTAATCCAGCTTGAAATTCTGCCCCAGATAAATTCTGCGTGCTTCAGGGCTCTCTGCCAGCTCCCGCGCAGTTCCTGAAATCAAAATTTTTCCTGCACTCATAATATAAGCCCGATCGGTGATACGAAGTGTCTCACGTACGTTATGATCCGTAATAAGAACTCCATAACCTTTGTTTTTGAGTTCATGGACGATGCTCTGGATATCTTCAACAGCAATCGGGTCAACACCTGCAAATGGTTCATCAAGAAGAATGAAATCCGGTTTAATCGCAAGTGTGCGAGCTATCTCAACGCGACGACGTTCTCCTCCGGAAAGTTGATAGCCAAGACTTTTTTCGAGATGACCGACATGGAGCTCTTCAAGTAGCTCTTTCATACGTTGCTTGCGAGCTTTAGCGCTCATCCGCTGAAACTCGAGTACCGACATGATATTATCGCGTACCGAAAGTTTACGGAAAATAGATGGTTCCTGTGGGAGGTAGCCAATTCCCATGCGGGCGCGTTTGTACATCGGTTTACGAGAGATGTTTTTATCATCGAGAAATATTGAGCCTTTATTAGGACGGATCAACCCGACAATCATATAGAAGGTTGTTGTTTTTCCGGCGCCATTTGGGCCTAACAGGCCGACAATTTCTCCCTGATGAACATTTATTGATGCGCCATCGACAACAGATCGTTTGCTGTAGATTTTGATGAGATTGCTGGTACGAATTTCTCTCTTTTTCTGTGGTGACTGTGGGTTTTCTGGAATCACAGGAGCAACAGATACAAAAGGTATTGCATCCACCATTGGCTTTACTTCATCAGCCGGAACAGCACGTTCTGGCTCGGTGGAGATAGGGTCTTTTTGTGATTCAGGTGTTTCACTGTTTTGTGCGGTCTGTTCATTTATTTCTGAAGAATCAGTCATTTGTCATATCCTGGGGAATATAGGTTCCGCGGGCGCTGCCTTTAAGGACAAGTTGTGATGCTCTTCCGTTACGGAATCTCACCGTAATAGAATCACCACTGGCTTCATTTATACCCTTACTGTCTTTTTCTTCGATAAAATATCTGCTGCGTGCATTACCTGCAACATTTACTGTTGATACTGAACCCCGGTCACCGAATGCCATGATCATCGCTTTCCCGTCAGCTTCATTTTTTGTCTGGGGGTCTTTTGATGAGTAGTATTCACTGTGTGCTTTACCGTATGTCCAAAGAGAATCAACTGCGCCGGAGTCTGAAATCGTAATTATAAGGCTGTCTCCGTTGATATGTGTGTAGGAGGTATCTGTGCTTTTAGGGATAGTATCAATATAGATTCCTTTTGCTTTACCGTAGACAGCCGCTTTTTTGAGTGATTCCTTACCAAAATAGAGATTGATCGAGTCTCCGTTAACATTACTGCGATCAAAAACGACATCTGGCTTGTCCCGCAGCCAGGCTATATTGGTTTCTGTGAAATAGTGTGCTTTATTGCATTTGGAAATAAGTTTACCTTTGGTAATTACAACGTTTTCAGCGACTGTCGCTTTTTTAATCGAATCGGTATAGGTCATCGTCTTACCAACAATGGTGAGCGTTTCTGCAGAAGCTGTATCATACCTGATAAGTTTTGGATTACCTTTAAGAAAGAAACGTTTTTCATCAAGATAGTATTCAGCATCATTACCGGTGAGTTGTGCCTGTTCAAGTGTGTCAATGTATTTGAAATGTCCTGATGCAGTCAGAAGATTGTTGTTTTTTGCATAATTCATCCGATCACAGGAGAGTTTCTGGGATTTATTAGTAACAAAGATGTTGTTTCGGAATTGAAGAATCCCCTGACTTCGCCACCAGGTCGCTTCATCGGATTTTATGCGGGTGTCTTCATAGGTGAAAACAACATTACCACGTAAAATACTGACAAATTCACCATTGGTGTAGGTATTTTCGTTACTGTTTGCAGATTCCAATATCAGATCTGCGGACTTTTTCGTTTTCGAGGTACCTTTTGCGAATGATTGTGCAGAGATGAATAGGCAAAGAAGAAACAGTATCACAACGAATGTTCCTGATTTCTGCACAATATCCAGGTTACGAAATAGTCGCATTTTAAAAAACATCCTCTTCTTCATTTTCAACCCTGCGCTTGAAATCGGGAAATCGCCCTTTAACCTCGGCTGCGAATGAAAACCGGGAAAAATCTTCTGTAGCATCAAGACCTTTTCCCCGTAATCGATCACCTTTTTTTGTTACTATCTGCACAAAAGTATCTGACAGCACTTTTTTTCTGTCTCTGTACCAGTTTAACTTGTGAGAGCGCACTTCCATTGAATCGCGCGTTCTGATATACACATCACCCCAGATAGTGTAACTTTCCATCTGGTTTTTAATTATACACGAATCACCAATAATAAGAGATTTCACAGCTCCAAGTGAATCATAAAAAGTCATACGAACAGGAACCAGGGTAATAAAACCTGTATCAATTATCGGTTTACGCATAAATTTCGATTGCAATTTCCACTGCATGTAATTTTTATTGTAAAAATGAATGGTAGAATTCGTAAATTCCTGATAAGGCACTTTAATTTCTGCATCAGCAACAGGAAGACTTTCTTTTTTGGGGGAGCAACCGTTGAATGTTGCAAATAGTAAGAATACTGATAGTGTAATAGAAAAATAACTGATTGCATGTCTCAGAAGGAAACGCGACAGAACGAAAGTACTTTTAATTCGCTTCCCTTCGAGGGCCGCAGGGAGCGGAAGTAATGCACGTGGTTTTGAGGTAAACATTTTTATTATTTACTTTCCTTTGAGGGCTGATGTAACCACCGCCGGTGCATCCATACCCATTGGGATGGATAACGATTGATTGTGTCGCAAATATATGCATTCACTTTAGTAACATTGGCTTGAAGGTCCGTTTCGAAATTATCTGTTTGTGTCATCTCTACCTTAGGACTTATAAAAATATGGTGCCGGTCCTTTTCGATCCGGGCAGTTGTAATAACAAATAAAGGAATATTAAATTTCATGGCAAGTTTCACCGGACCTGAAGGCGTAAACGCGTTGTGTCCAAGAAAATCTGCCCATACTCCTTCAACAGTGGTATCCTGATCGATAAGTACACCAAAAAAACGGCCTTCTCCAAGCAACCTGATCATCTTTCGCGTACCTTCAGATCTATCCAGATACGCAATATCTTTTCCAGCTCTTGTCTGGCGCACCAGATTTTCAAGCCGCTGATCGAACATTTTGCGTCCGATAGCAAAGCATTTGAATCCATGTGCCGGAAAGTAGTGAAGTAACATCTCAAAACAGCCGCTGTGTGAAGTGACTGTAATGATACCTTTGCCTTTATCGTACTCCTTTTTTAATTCATCGATAGGATCACATGTTATAACTTTATCAAGTTCTGGTACGCTCAATTGTGAAAGATAGATAGAATCAAACAGATTCTTTCCAAGATTGCAATAAACCCCGCATGCAACACAACGAATCTGCTTATGGTTCCATCTGTCACCGTATACAAACCTGAGATGCTCCAGTGTGCGCTTCTTGTCAAGTCCCGGAAAAAGATAGATCAGTTTTCCTATACTGCTAAAAAGCATCAATCCAAGTCGTCGGGGTATGATCTGTGCACACTTATACCCCAATCTCGCAGCAAAAAAGAGCAAGTCATGTCGCAGTTTGCGAGTCTTTCTCCTGCTGAGCACTTTCATTATGCCAATCTGTATCCTTTACCTGGCAATAGTATCTCAAGTACGTTCAATATACAAACGGAAATGCTCATCATCAATCTCAACCATTTCCCCACTGTTTCCCAGATCTTTTTGCGGTTTAATTTTAACCGCAAGTGTTTCTGCACAGATATACTCCTTACATGCAATTACTGCATCAGTAAGTATATCTGAAGCACTGAAATTAATGGTTATGCGATCGCTGACATTCAGTCCCGTAGTTTTCCGGAGATTTTGAACTCTGTTGACAAATTCTCTTGCTGAACCTTCCTGACGCAACTGGGGAGTAATTGTTGTATCCAATGCGACGGTGAGTTCACCTTGGGTTTCAACCTCCACCCCTTCATGTTTGACACGTCTGATCTCGATATCATCAAATGTAAGAGCTTTGCCAAGAATGTCGATACTGTTTCCGGATTCAAGACTACGTATCTGGTCAATAGGAAATTGCTCGATAAGCGCTGCAGCTTCTTTCATTTTCGGACCGAACTGTTTTCCAAGCTTTTTGAAATTCGCTTTTGCTGAAACTGAAACCACAGCTTCCTCTTTAGTATCAAAAACAACTTTTTTAACATTTAGCTCATCAGCTATAAGCGATTCAACACTTGAGAGCAGGTCCACAACATCCTGATTTCGTGCTATTATGATGAATTCATTGAGCGGCTGACGATTTTTTATTGTAAAACGGCTTCTCAACGCTCTTCCCATTGTGACTGCCTGACGGACCAGACGCATTTTTCTCACCAGGGGTTCATCTATAAGCGATTGCTGTGCCTGAGGGTACTCACAGAGGTGAACACTGGCAGGCTGGTTGGGTAATCGCAGAGCGACAAGATTCCGGAAGACCGCTTCTGTGAGGAATGGAAGGAACGGTGCCATTACTTTGGAAAATTCAGACAGTACATAATAAAGTGTGCTGTAAGCGACATTCTTGTCCTGATCGTTCTCACTCTTCCAGAAACGACGCCGACTCCGGCGAATATACCAGTTGGTCATATTGTCAATAAAATCTACCAGCAGCGGTACCACTTTGTATAGATTATAGAGCTCCATTTCGTTTTTGACAAGACCGATTGTTTCATGCAGAAGTGATATGATCCATCTGTCTAGCTCAGTACCTCCTGCTGGAGGTTCTGTACCCGATGGCTTCCACTGATCGACATTTGCATAAGTGACAAAAAACGAATAGGCGTTCCAGAACGGCAGAAGAACCGCACGGGACATCTCCATGACCCCTTTTTCGGAGAAGCGGAGATCTTCTGCTTTTACAGCTGGTGAATTGATCAGGAACAAACGAAGTGCATCTGCGCCTAATTGATTGAGCACATCTTCGGGTGGGGCATAATTTTTCAACCGTTTCGAGAGTTTTTTGCCCTCTTCAGACAGAATGATACCGTTAACAATAACATTTTTAAATGCAGGCTTCTGAAACAGTGCTGAACCAAGAACGGTTAAAGTATAAAACCAGCCACGAGTCTGATCGAGACCTTCAGCGATAAAATCCGCAGGAAAATCATGTTCAAAACGGTTTTTATTTTCAAACGGATAGTGCAACTGCGCGTATGGCATTGAGCCGGATTCAAACCAGCAGTCAAGCACCTCAAGCGTGCGTTTCATCATTTGACCGCACTTTGGACATTTAAGCTCTATCTCGTCAACGATATGACGATGAATGTCGTTTTTGTCGATTGGTGTACTCTTAATTCTCTCAGCCCATGCGGTGTCGATTCCGGCTGCACTGAGCTTTGATGCGCTCTCTGATGCAAGCTGCTGCTCAACTGCCTGCACTGTAGACTGGTGAATTTCTGTACCTTTAGCGGTGTTTCCTTCTCCGGCAAGCGTATGGAGTTCTTCAAGACTTCCAACGCACTCTTTATGACCACATTCGCAAAGCCAGACAGGAATCGGTGTGCCCCAGTAACGGTTGCGTGAAATGTTCCAGTCAGGAGCGCTTTCAATCCCTTTGCCAAACCGTCCGTTCTGAAGATGTGACGGGACCCAGTGGATTGACTGGTTATTTTCGAGCATGTTGGGCTTGAGCGGCTCGATCTTCATGAACCAGGTGGTAATCGCTTTGTAAATTAATGCGGTATCACAGCGATAACAGTGCGGGTAACGGTGTGTTATCGATGAGCGCAAGTATAAACGTCCGGTTGTTTTCAAGTGACGGATTATATCTTCATCAGCCTCATGTACTCGTCTGCCCTGCCACTGAGAAACTTCATCAGTAAATTTACCTTCATCATCGACCGGGCAGACGATTGGCAGGCCAAGTTTTTTACCAACAATAAAGTCATCTTCACCAAATGCCGGTGCGATATGGACAATACCCGATCCATCTTCAATAGAGACAAAATCAGCAGTTGTCACATGAAAGAATTTACTATCTCTTCCGTTAAAATAATCGAATATCGGTGTGTAGGCTATTCCTTCCAGCTGCTTTCCGGTAAGAGTTTCGAGTACCGTATATGAAGACGGATCCTTGAAATAGGCAGCTAAACGATCCTGAGCAAGAATAAAATTCCCCTGCTCTGTCTTGATTTTCACATAAGTGATATCCGGACCAACGGCGAGCTGGACATTTGAAGGAAGAGTCCACGGAGTTGTTGTCCAGACCAGAATGCTTGTTAACGGATCTGTAGCAATAGGAAATGTCACGGTTATTGATGGACCGGTAATATCCTTATAACCCTCATTAACTTCAAAATTGGAAAGTGGTGTTGCACAACGTGGGCAATAAGGCTGTACTCTGAAACCCTGATAGATCAGCTCTTTCTCCCAGATCTGTTTAAATACCCACCAGATACTTTCCATGTATGGAGCATCCATGGTCCGGTATTGATTTACAAAATCTACCCATCGACCCATGCGGGTGACTACTTTTTCCCACTGGGAAGTGTATCGGAGTACAATCGAACGGCACGCTTCATTGAAAATAGAAATTCCAAGCTTTTCGATATCCCGTTTACCGGAGACTTTAAATTCCTTCTCCATCTCGTTTTCAACCGGAAGACCGTGACAATCCCAGCCAAATCTCCGGTCAACGTGACGTCCCTGCATGGTCCAGTAACGGGGAATAATATCCTTGAGTGTACCGGCGAGCAGATGGCCATAGTGGGGGAGTCCTGTTGCAAAAGGAGGCCCATCATAAAAAACAAAGGAGTCGTTATTTTTTGTCTGATCAAGTGACTGTGAAAAGACTGCATTGTCTTTCCAGAATTGCAGAATCTCGTCTTCAACGGCTGGAAAACGGACCTGCGGACTTACTGGTGAGAAAAGATCGTTACTCATAGTGCTTCGAAAACTTTCTGAATAAGCTTGACTAATACTGGCTCTGCCTTGTCAGCGACTGCGATAATTTTTGAGATGTCGGCAGGTTCGAGTGCATCAGGGAGGCAGGAATCAGTAATTACCGATAAACCGAGCACTTCAAGACCCGCATGTGCTGCTGCGATAACCTCGGGAACGGTACTCATACCGATTACATCCGCGCCGATAATTTTAAGCATTCGATATTCAGCTTTTGTCTCAAGTGACGGACCACTCATGGATGCGTACACACCTTTCTCGATGCGGATTTTGTTATCAATTGCGATTTTGCTTACCAGATCAAGAAGTCGTTTTGAATATGGTTCAGACATGTCGGGGAAACGTGGGCCGATCCGGTTATCGTTAGGGCCAATCAGTGGGTTGTCGCCCAGAAGATTAATATGATCTGTAATAGCCATGATGGTTCCAGGGGGGAACAGTGGATTAATTCCACCGCAGGCATTAGAAACAACCAGTGTTTTAACACCTAAAAATTTCATTACCCGTACCGGGAAAACAATCTGCTGCATTGAATATCCCTCGTAATAATGGAATCTTCCCTGCATAGCTACAACTTTTTTGCCAGCTAAGGTACCGAAAATCAATTTCCCGGCATGTGTCTCAACCGTTGAAACCGGAAAATGAGGGATTGTTTCATAAGGAATTACAACATCTTTCTGAATGGCATCAGCAAGTCTGCCAAGCCCGGTTCCAAGAATAATACCAAACTCCGGAGTTGCGGAGATTTTACTTCGCAGAAATTTTTCTGTTTCCTGAATCATTTCAAATTGTGAGGCCATGTTGCACCTTTCATATATTATTTACTTAAACGTTCATATACTGTTTGCCGAGAAAGTCCTTCAATTGCGACTGCTTTATTCCGACTCTGATGACCTTTAATAATACAGATCGACGATTTCGGTATTTTCAGCAGTTCCGAAAGATATTTCTGCAGATGATCATTGGCTTTATTGTCAACCGGTGGAGAAGTAACAGCAATTTCAAGTGTCTGCTGATCTCCAATTTCACATCGGTTCGTTTTTGCTTTCGGTTTCAGATGTACATTGATAGTGCATGACTCCATTGCATCAGTAATCCATCGATGTGATATTCGGTTGAGGAGGCACCTCTTCCATGGTTTCATCGATCTGCTGCATCGGACGTTCACTTTCGTGAATGCCCTTTAAATCGCCACTGATTACTTCAAGCAGGCTCAACTGTGTTGATAGAAGCGATTTGAACCGTGCAAGGAAACTGTCACGCTGATTCCGTAGTGTGACAAGTTCACTTTCCATTACATGCACTCTGTTGCGTGCTTCATCCTCATACCGTTCCGCACGAAGCATCGCATCCTTAATGATAAGCTCCGCTTCCCGCTGCGCATTGATCCGTGCTTCATCGGTAGCTCTCTGAGCTGTCAAAAGCGTTTCATTCAGTGTGCGCTCGATTCTGGTGTATCCCTCGAGACGCTGCTCAAGCATCTTTACCTGAGTAGCCAGATCGTTATTGTTGCGGATTATTGCTTCATACTCTGTAGCAACCATCTGAAGGAAACTCGATACAGCATCAGGATCAAATCCATGAAAAACTTTACGAAAAGGCTGTTTTCTTATGTCTAAAGGCGAAATGTGCATAATGGTTACTCCAGAATTTCGTTATTGGAAATGTTCATTAAAGCAGCACCCGTTGAATGAGCTGTATTATTAAAATTACAACAAACGGTGAAAAATCAAGTCCAATCCGTGCAGTTGGCAGCAATTGACGAATTGGTGAAAGAACCGGTTCTGTTATATTATAAATAAACCTTACTATCGGATTATAGGGATCTGCATTGACCCACGAAAGGATAACCCGTGCAAAAATCACCAGTTCATAAAGATTAAGAACGCTATACAGTAATCTCATATTAGTTTCGTCCTCCCACAAGAGCAGTTCCGATTCGTACCATTGTAGCACCCTCTTCAATTGCCCACTCAAAATCTCCACTCATTCCCATGGATAGTTCTGGTTTTGGGCATAGGTCAGTTATTTTTTCTGAAAGAGAACGCAGAAGCTGGAATGATCCTCGAACTTCTGATTCTGTACCGTTTAAAGGACCGATTGTCATGAGGCCTTTAAGTTGCAACACAGGACTGGACATAACCCTCTCACACAATACCCGGAACTCCTCTTGTGTGCAACCGGATTTTGAGTCTTCACCCGAAGTGTTTACTTCAACCAGAACGTTCAGCTTCTCAACCTTTATATAGCAGTGCTCGATTCGTTCGATCAACCGGATACGGTCGATTGATTGCAGCCAGTGGATATACGGCAGTACTGCAGAGACTTTATTTGTCTGAAGATGTCCGATCATATGAAGTTCATACACTCCATGAAGAACCGGTGTTTTTGCGACTATCTCCTGAACGCGATTTTCGCCAATGTTGGTTACACCAAGATCTATCAGATCCTGAACGGTATCTGCACCATGAGTTTTTGTAACAGCGATCAGTCGAACAGAATCTCTGGAGCGATGAGCTGCAGCACAGGCTCG
>JBNKZD010000219.1:0-31727 GCA_050301235.1 Chitinispirillaceae bacterium
TTTAATTCTAAATCCCCTTTAAACGCTGAAAGGCCATCATGATTTTCTCCACCTTCGAATTTATACTCATATTCCTCCCAATCGTTTTAATACTGTACACCCTTGCGAAACGAAATGGCTATATAACTGCAGCAAAGGGCGTACTTGTACTCGGATCACTTTATTTTTACGCTTACGGAAGCGGAACATTTTTCTACTTTTATGTTGGAAGTGTCCTTTTCAATTATTTAACTGGTTATGTACTATCCACTATCCATGAAAAACAAAATAATGTCCTCAGAAAAACAGTTCTGACGATAGGAATATTAGCCAATGTTGTCCTGCTTGGTTATTACAAGTATGCAGATTTTTTTATCGCTAATTTCAATTTTTTAACTCGAAGTGATATTCCCTTCTTAAGAATAATACTCCCGATCGGCATTTCATTCTTCACATTCCAGTTGATTGCATATCTGGTAGATTCCTATCGGGGTGAAACCAAAGATTATGTTTTCATTGATTACTTACTTTTTATCAATTTTTTTCCACAATTAATTGTTGGCCCCATTGTACACCATAAAGATGTCGTTCCCCAATTTAATGCAATGCAAAAAGAAAAATTTAACTATGACTTATTATCATTTGGTATCTTTTTGTTTTTTATGGGCTGCACTAAAAAACTTGTTCTGGCAGACCCGCTTACGACACTTGCCCAGAAAGCTTTTGACAACGCCCAGGAACTGAATTTACTAGAATCCTGGGTAGCAGGATTGAGTTACACCATATCTTACTATTTTGATCTATCAGGTTATGCTGATATGGCAATCGGTTTAGGTGCAATGTTTGGAATTACTATCCCTGACAACTTTAATTCACCATATAAAGCAAACAATTTTGCCGAATATTGGCGACGCTGGCATATGACTTTATCCAAGTTCCTTGGCGATTACATATTCCGGAGTATCTATAAAAAAGGTGGTGGCAGTAAACTTTTTTATTTTGCCACCTTCATCACTTTCCTTGTCTCAGGTTTCTGGCATGGCTCAGGGTGGACATTTGTTGTGTGGGGTATTTTAAATGGTATATTCGTCATGCTTGCTCATTACTTTAAAAGAGCAAATATAACTTTTCCGTTTTTACTTGCATGGGGAGCTACTTTTTTTGGAGTTATTGTAACAAGAATTTTATTTGTTTCATCAACATTTTCTGATTCATACCATGTACTTACAACAATGTTTAATCCGAAAATGTTTTCTCTTTCCTGCCCATACATTGGAATGCTTCAACCATTCTATATTATTGCAGGTTTGATAATTACGTTATTTTTTCCGAACAGTATTGCAATTAGAAGTAAATTCAAGCCAAACGTGAAATACCTTTTAATTACTACGTTTTTTATCGTAATTTCATTCCTTAATATGAATAAAGTTGGTGATTTTCTCTACTTTCAATTTTAGAAATTTAACTGGATCTATTATGACACATAAAAAATTGTTATTCATCCTGCCGGTAACTGTAACATTCACAATGCTATTGTTGGGCCTGATATATAAGAATATTGCAATTGTTCCTATTTACAATCAATCACAATTTAAATTTTCAGATAGCGATTCAATTCTGATTTTAGGATCTTCTCGTTCCGCACATTCGTTCAATCCAGCAACAGTACACGGTTCCGTTAATGCCGCATCGCAAGGTGAATGTTACTTTTATACATATTATAAGCTCAAATATTTTTTAGGAATTAAAAACAACTTTAAAAAAGTAATCATCTCTTATTCACCATGTAATATACCATCAAATACTGAACTTAAATTATTTGATGGAAAAGATACAAAAAATTACTTCAATCAATACTTCCCGATTATAGATAGGGATGGCAAACGCATTCTCAGAAAATCATTACAAAACTATATCATCTACCAATTAAAATATGCGCTTGGTGTTCCATTCGGCTATACAGAAGATCTGAAACTCATTTACAAGCACTTTCGTGGAAATTTGAAATTGTCGGATTTCAGTTTCTTTGGTGGACACGAGGAATCTTCTCGCATAGATACTTCTCACGTATACACTGACAATAAAATCCCATTCTATTTTTTTACAAAAGATTCTACCTTCGAAACATCTAAAGTTAACCTGTTATATCTCAGGAAAATTATACAGGAATGCAACGATCACCATTTAGATCTGTTTCTGGTTTCGACACCAGTTCACCATTCATTTAAAGTAAAAATTCCACCCTACTTTACTAAAGAGCACAATCGTATTGTAACCGAACTTGAAAACAGTTATACCAATACGCATTTTATAGATTTAACAAATACAATGATAAACGACACTTGCTGGTATAATGCTGACCATGTTAATAAATACGGAGCAGAAGTATTATCGAAATCAGTTTTCAGTATCATTAACACAAATAGTATCGGCAAAAATGCATTACAGTTAAATTGAAATACAAAGTATGTTTTCCATTTTCATGAAAAAAAAATACCGTTATATAACTATTTACTCAATTCTGTTAAATTTAATATTCATCTTTTTTATTATAATAAAAATATGCAAACTGGATTACAGACCAGCTGTACCCTCAAACTGGTATACAATATCACGTCAAAGCCTTTTTGAAAAACTGCATTTAGATACCAATTCTATTGTATTTGCAGGTGCCAGCCTGATCGATCATGGTGAATGGAACGAGCTCTTAAAAAATAGCCGTATCGTAAACAGAGGAATTAGTGGTGATAAAATTGCAGACTTACAAAGCCGTATTGACTGCATCATTAAATTTCATCCATCTAAGATTTTTATTATGATTGGATTAAATGATATACTATCTAATAAATCCATACATATAATTTCAGCAACTCTATGTTTTTTAATTGACAAGATTCATTCACAATCACCTCAAACCTCAATCTACCTGAACAGTCTATTACCAGTTAACCGACCTGCTGTAGTAAATGACAAAATTAACTTTGAAATCATAAAATTGAATAAGTTATACCAGACAATATCTCAAGAAAAAAACTGTTATTATATTGACTTATATGCTAATTTTAAAGATGAAAATGGGAACCTTAAGGCAGGGCTGACTGAAGATGGTATTCATTTAAATGCAGATGGTTATTATTTATGGGCACAACAGTTATTACCTTTAACCAATACCCCCTGAAGAATTCCGACGTTTGAACTATGCAATAGTTCTTCCGTAAAATTATAAACATTTAAACCTGATTTCGTAGGCCAGACATGAAACTAATAGTCACCATAGACACAGAAGAGGACAACTGGAACAATTTCAGCAGGACGGATAACCCCTGCAGTAATATCGAGTATCTGACATGCCTTCAGGAGGTACTGGATTCTTACAATGTGGTACCTACCTATCTTATCACCTACCCTGTTCTTAAGGACCAAAAATCGCAAACAATTTTACAACAGTTTCTTAAGGAGGGTAAATGCGAAATCGGAACTCACTGTCATCCCTGGAACACACCGCCGTTTGAAGAGGAGCTGAATAAAAAAAATGTGATGCTGAACAATCTTCCGTATGAGCTGCTTTTAAAAAAAATCAGTCTTCTTCATAAAGGCATAAAAGAAACGTTCGGGATTACACCTGTTGCATTCAGAAGCGGGCGATTTGCTTTCAATACCGATGTCGCAAAAGTACTGATGGATCTGGGATATAAAGTAGACACATCAATCCCTCCCTATGAAGATTGGACAATAGAAATGGGACCGGACTTTTCACACTGTTCTCCGGATCCTTACTTTTTATCCGAAAATGATTTCCTCAAGGCAGACCCCTGTGGAAGTCTGCTTGAAATACCGTTATCTATCGGGTTTCTTCAGGAAAATTTTGAACGTTCCAATTTCCTTTATAAGAAACTCAAAAAAAAGCCGTTTAAATGGTTAAAAATTATAGGAACTTTGAACCGTTTACACTTGTTGAACATGGCGAGCCTGTGTCCCGAATCCTGTGATGAAAAAGGAATGACCGGTGTTGCGAAAGTATTTAAAAAGAAAAATTTCAAAATAATCAATATGATGTTCCATTCAACCAGTTTGAAATCCGGTCTGAACGATTTTACCAAAACCCGACAGGAAGAAAACCGGATTTTTCGTCGTATAAAGACATTCCTTCAGTTCGCAAAAGACGAGGGGATTGAACCACTGAAAGTATCCGATGCACCACAATTGTTCAGGTCGAATTCATGAAGCCGTCATTTCGAATTATCCGTAAGGAGTCAGAATTCGATCTTTTGAAAGATTCCTGGGATACGTTGTTATCGAATTCACCTTCTGACAACTTTTTCTTGTCATGGGAGTGGATACGATTATGGTGGCAAATTTATGCCCTGCCATGCGATGAGTTATGTATTGCGGTGATGGAACAGGAGAATAAAGTAACAGGGATAGCACCATGTTATATAAGGAAAAGAAAGTTATCCGGTTTTCTGCATGTAAAAAGGCTTATGTTTCTTGGGACACATGACCGGGGTGATGATGATGTATGCTCAGATTTTATGGACTTCATATATGATAAAAATCTGTGTAATGAATTTATTACAACGTTTTTTGATCTGGTGGTAAAAAACAATTACTGTAATGAGATGTATCTGTTACGAATGGATCCGACATCACCATCATGGGAAATAATAACGAAACAGTCGAAAAAATACCATTTTTTTACTACCCTGCCTTCAGAGAACTATGAAAGTCCCTATATAAAATTACCGGCAACCTGGGACGATTATCTTGAGTCACGCTCTTCATCCATGCGTTACAAGATTCGACGGGAGCGCCGAAAGCTCGAAAACATTGAGAACATTTCATTTGAATGCAATACACTCTCAGAGGAGGATATACAACAGAAGCTTGAAATACTTATCGAGTTGCACGGTAAAAGATGGAACCTGAAAGAGTTGAATGGTTCATTTGTCCATGAACGATTCAGTCAATTTCATCGTAAAATCCTGCCGGTATTATTCCGGAAGAAACAGGTCGAGATTCCGGTTTTGTCGGTTAACAACCAGACAAAAGCCACATTTTATAATTTCAGGTACAAAAACAAGATCTATTTTTATCAATCCGGTGTCGAAATGGGAAAGGGGCTTCCAGCCTGGGGATATCTCCTTCATAGTTTCTGTATCGAGGAAGCGATCAAGCAGGGACTTGACGAGTATGATTTTCTCCCCAAAGGTGGCAACGACGGATACAAGGATCATTTTGCTAATACGATCCGGTATGTATCCCGGGTTTGCATTGTCCGCGGTAATTTACTAATAATGTATTACAGGATTTACCACCTCTTACGGTCTATTTATGAGAGAATCAGAGGGAGGGACTAAGGGTGGGGCGCGAATTACGTGACAACGCGCTTTCTCAATATCCACTCCCCCATCCCCGACCCTTACCCCCGTTTACGGGGGAAGGGAGATCAAGGCAAATTTCTTTACTGTGCGTTTTTAACTTCAACAGTGGCTTTGATTGAGTTGGCTCTACCTGATAGCAGAAATAAAAATAAAATATAATAACCAGACTGATTTCCCAAAGCAGACTCTCCCAACCCAGCGATAAGAAATGCTATAGCAGACCAAAATAAACCAGGATCGTGCTGGCTGAGTGATTTCTGGTGCCTCACCTCATCAGTCTTAACAAATACAGATGTTGTAAATATCAAAAAGCCACTTAACCCCGCAATTCCAAATTGACTTAACAATTGAATGTACAAATTATACGCATTGCTTCCAGGTCCATTCCCCCATAACGGTGACGCTAAAAAACTACTGACTCCATAGGTCCAGGCATCAATGCGGGATGAAAACAATGAAACAAGTGGTCTGCCCAAAATAGAACTTCCAACACCAACAGTTTTTAAACCAACTGTTGCAAGAGAGAAAAGAGCAATACTGCCAATAAAAATAAATGTCATGATTTTTTTTCTATACCGATTTTTTATAAGGTGAATAGTTAAAAAAACCAAAAATACGAACAACGAGAGTATCCCCGTTCGTGAACGTGTTACAATTAGCAGTGTTATCGCACACAATGCTGTAATATCCGAAAAAAATATCCAGATACCGTTTTTTAAAGTTTCTTTCCCCATAATACAGAATGGAATAATTGTACAGAGAAACACCGCAAGTGGTTCTGAACCACTAAATACAGACTGTGGTTCCTGTATCCAGTTATTTGCAGAAATTCCACGAACCAGAAATTCAACAATACCTGCTACTGAAATAACCAATGTAGAAAGCAATGCAGTTTTATAAAACAGCTGGATTGGTGTTTTTCTGTACATAAAGAGGAATGCAACAAGAAATCCACCGATAAGATAAACCCTGATAAGTCTGATTTCAGCATTTAAGTTTAAATGGTAAAAAACGATGTGAATAACTGCCGAAATTATAATCAGAAGCAGCATTACCACATAAGAAATTGATTTACCGTCAATAACTTTGTTGGCACCATTCCCGTAATTTTTAAAGAAATAACATCCGAGATACACCAGAAGGACTATTTCGGCATTATAAATATACTTATCATAATAAAGCGCAGTCATATTGATAACTGGCCCAAGAGCTGATATGATAAAAACCGGTACTGCACTTCCACGACAAATAGCAAAAACACTGATAGTTGCAATACTTATTAACGCAAACAAAAAAGGGCTTGAAGAAAATATTATGCTTTGCATACAAAGGCCAAATGCAAGTAGCCCAAGAACAAAATAAAAAGGCTTAGAAGAAATTATCATTTGGTATTTGTACTTTTAGCTGGTTGTTTTTTCTTCATCAAAAAACGATGACATTTAAGGTAAATATAAATTCCCATAAGTCCGGCAATAATATCTTTTGGAAGATCAATTTCCGGAGCAACAATGTACTCTATTCGTGATTTTCCAAATATATCTAAAACCTCTTTAAGGATAATAAAAAAACATACTATCCATATACTTTTTTTTTTAGAAAAAATTTTAGCGAAAAACAGCATTAAAAGAAAAGCAAAGATTAGATGAAATACCCAATCCAGAGGGAATCCTCTTATATTCATCTCTCCCAACCAACTTAAACATGAACGTATAAATCGTAAAAAGTTTAAAATTACCATTTCAAAATTATGCACACATCAACCTTTCAATACTATTACCTGATCTCGCCGATTTGTTGACGATGAATCGCATAGAGCCCTTTGGTTTAGCGGGTTCAGAGCTTTGAAGGCTTTATCTATCTGGTGATAAGGCCGAAAAGATCTGAGCCCGATAAACAAAGGGATCGAAGCGAGGCACGTCAAGAAATCGGCGAGTTCAGGTATTACAACAAAACATATTGCATTGTTGGACACATTTGCTCCATTAGTCACTAAAAATTCCCAATAAAATAGTTACAGCTTTACCGGCTTCGGTTTTAATATCGCCACACCTGAATAAATCATATATGATGCACAGAGTGCTTTAACCCAAAATACAATGTAAAGATACCGCAACGAAACGTGAGTGAAATAGTATATTGTCGAAGAGCCGATTAAAAGTACCACAAAATATAAACATAGTACCTTGTCTTTCCTGAATATTAAAAACAAACCTGCAGATGTACAAAGGGATAAAAGGTAAAACAAACCGATTCGTATATCCCTGTATGATGTTTCAGGGGTTAACATATCTATTGATGGAAACCAGAAGAGAAAAAATCTTTTAATAGATAACCGTATAAATTTCACCCTGTTCCGGTTAATCCAGCCAAATGCTTCACTTTGTTTACTTTTCATGTAATGGTATTCACCAAGATCCTGAAGTAATTTTCTTTGTGTTGAGGAGGAGAGAGGGTGCATATCAAAAAATGGGTCAGAATTACCCCGGCTATTATCATAGGTCATTCCAGTTGCCTGGTCATAATTACCTACGGATAACTCCAGTCCCAGGTTGCTCCGCAGTGGAATAATACCGCCAAAAACGGAGTAATTGCGTATGGTCCATGGAAGAAAACATATAGTGGAAATTGAAATTATCAGACATAATCTGGAAAATATTTTTTTGAAATCTGACCGATTCGTGTATAATTCAATAGCTGTTAAAAGGACGAATGCTGGTATGATTGATGCCGTAGTCATCGCTGCGATTGAGAACAATAGTGAAAATAGAATAGTCAGAGGAATAGAATCCCAGTTTTTCTTTCTAAGCAGAAGAAACAAAATAAATGCTTGTATTGACAAGTAGCAACTGAGGGGTTGTTCCCAGCTGCCTGATGTTTCAACCCAGAGGTGAAGTGGACTGAAGGTGATAATTAACCCGGAGAGGCAACCGACAGCAGGGTGAAAATTTAAAAGACTTCCAGCTATGGGAAGAACGCCTGCCTGAAGTGAAGTAAAAATGCAGGAGGTAACGCCTTGAAGGAGTATTGCCGATTCCGATCCTGGACATGCGATTTTATGCAATGTTCCTAAAAAAATTGGATAAACAGGTGAAAGATGAGCTGTTTTTCCGGTGTTTTCCCCAAAGACATCCCCAATATACCCATTTCTGGCGAAAGAGTTTGCTCCACGCTCCATTTCTCCGCCAGGCCACCTGCCATGATTGTCAGCATTTATGACATATGCCATTTTAATAACAAAACACAGCAAGAACAGTGTTTTCGATTGCAGGAAAATATTATTTAAAAAACGCTTCAGGAGCATTAAATGACCTTTCCATCAATATTGATTGGTTCCGGATTTTCTTTCGGCAGCTTCAAGCTAATCACAGCAAGGGTCCCTGAAAAATTATATAAAGAAATAAGAAATAATAACTAATCAATAAACAGAAGAACTTTTAACCGGAGAATTCAGAAATTTAGATCCCAGTAAAGCATAATATCTCTTTATAATACCCATTGCAGGATATTCGATAAGATAGCATATAATAGTCGCTACACCAATTGTAACTACTTCCGTAATCAGGAATTTAACTCCCGGTGAAATAAATGTATGCATGCTCAGGATTTTAATAGTAAGATTTCCCAGAATCTGATGGGTAAGATACAGACTATATGAAATCTTTCCCAAAAATAAGAATGGCTTCAGCCTGAGAAATCGGAGTTTTCCATAAATCAATAGAAAAAAGAGTATATAGCAACAAAGAACAATTGGGGTGGTGTGAGGCGAAAATAGGTATAATTCCCGAGCAAGGCATGCACCTAAAAGTATGAAATGATCCTTATTGGATTTTTTAGTAAACATTTTATAGAAGACAATTCCTGCAACAAAATAGTGCACGAAACCGGGGATAGCCAGCGCATAGATAAAACTTGCTACAGGTATTTTTGATTTATTGCCAAAAACCAACACCTGTATAGCTTCGTATCCACAAACAAATAATAACCATATCCACAAAAAACGCTCTATGCGGTTGACTTGTCTAAAAATTAGAACTATCAACATTAGAGCATAGAAACGAATCTCAACCCATAATGTCCAGTAAACAACTGTGACAGAATCGATATTGAAGAGTTGATGCCAAATCATACAATTCCCAAGAAATGTCTTTGTAGCAGGCGCTTGTGGTAAATACGCGGGAAATAAGAGGAAAAGCAAGGCTATAAGTCCAACAGAAATTATATATGCCGGATAAAGTCGTGCAAATCTGGCAACTAAGAAATCTAATACAGTCTGCTTTTTTTGCAGGGTCATGAAAATCACAAATCCACTTATTAGAAAAAATAGTTCTACTCCATGCTGCGCATAGACACCAATCTGGTTAATCAGCTTTGAACCCACATGGAAATGTGCGAAACTGACAGCTATTGCAGCAATCCCTCGTAAGGAATCCAATTCATCAATACGGGTAAGATTTGGTGAAGCTGCTTTGATCTCTGCATTTTGTAAAATCATAATCAGGGGTCTCAAAACACGTAGTGTTGAATGCACTTGAGAAATGAACACAGATTAAAATAATAAAAGCCAGTAACTAATCACATCCTTACTCATTCGAGAGCGTGAGAGCGTGAGAGCGTGAGTGCATGAGAGCATGAGAGCATGAGAGCGTAAGAGCGTAAGAGCGTAAGAGCGTAAGAGCGTAAGAGCGTAAGAGCATGAGAGCGTAAGAGCATGAGAGCATGAGAGCATGAGAGCGTAAGAGCATGAGAGCATGAGAGCATGAGAGCGTAAGAGCGTAAGAGCGTGAGAGCGGGAGTGTGCGAACACTCTAAAGCTCTAAAGCTCTAAAGCTCTATCGCTCTATCGCTCTAAGCATTTCCGTGATTTAATTTTCATATTTAAACATTTCAGTAGGAAGGATTTTAAAATTGGAAATCAAATCAGCAAAAGAATTGGTGGTATATCAGAAAGCATACAATCTGGCAATGCAGATTTTTAATGTCAGTAAAAAATTTCCTGTAGAGGAGCGTTTTGCGTTGACCGATCAAATGAGAAGATCGTCAAGATCTGTTTGTCAGAATTTGCGAGAAGCCTGGGCGAAAAGAAGATACGAACTTCATTTTATCAGTAAGTTAACCGATTGCGATGGCGAGAACGACGAAACTGAAACATGTTTGAATTTCGCAAATGATTGTAAATATATCACAGAGCAGGATTTCAAGGAGCTTATTGAACAAAACATGGAAGTAAGTAAAATGCTCAAGTCAATGATATTTGATCCACAGAAGTTCTTGCTTAAGGGGAGAGCATGAGAGCGTAAGAGCGGGAGTGTGCGAACGCTCTAAAGCTCTAAAGCTCTAAAGCTCTAAAGCTCTAAAGCTCTAAAGCTCTAAAGCTCCAAAGCTCTAAGGCTCTAAGGCTCTAAGGCTCTAACACTCTCCTCCATCTCCCTTAATCACAATGTATTTTCATAAAATGAAACCTCCTCGTTTTATCTTCCATCTTGCATTAACCGGAGCAGTATTTGCCGGTTTTTTAACATTATCGATTATCGGTTGTATAAAACTGAGAGGTATCCGATCGATCTGTTCATCAATCATTTCAGCACCGGAAAAACTGCCCTCCAATAAAGTAGAATCCCTCTATGTCCTGGGAGGTGCCGGAGGTGGATATAAAAAACTCATCAATAGAGCCGCTGATCTCTACCGATCTGGATTAACCGACAGGATTCTACTATACAAATCAGAAGCGATGTGGAGGTATGACACAACCCTCAAACGAAATATTACAAAAAACGAGGGTGAAATACAGCGGTTAGTCGATCACGGAGTCCTCGCCGACCATGTCGATCTTGTGCCTATAAATGAAGGTTTTTTTGGTACTCTATCCGAAGCTAAGGATCTATCTGATTATCTTGCAAAAAAAGGTAGTTTGTCGGTCATTCTGGTAGCAGCTTCTGGTCACACCCGCAGAGTATCTCTCTGCTTTGGATATTACCTTCGGAAAAAGAATATTGCTATGTATATAGCCCATTCAGAAGGTGAATTCAGCCCTCGGGAAATAGCTGCAGAAATGATAAAATTACCGGTTTACCAGGCAATTGTCTTATGGAAAAGCTTTTCATCATAATATACTACAACGCTTTCAACTGTAATTTTTTCCCGATACCTTTTTTTTTAGGGAATTTCGTTGAAGTTGTGCACGCCTGGCGATTTCTGGCAGTGTGTCATTTTTCACATTCCTGTTATCAATAAATTCGGCAAGTGTAGCAATAGTGGGATATTGAAACATCACCACCATTGAAAGGAATGATCCGTAGCGTTCTTTCAGCTGGTTATTGATTTTTGCAAGAAGCAGCGAGTGTCCGCCGATATCAAAAAAGTTATCAGTAACAGAAATATGCGAACGATTAAGCTCCTGTGCCCATATTTGTGCGATAACCTGTTGGGTGGGAGTACCTGGATGTACAACCAGGACATCTGCCGTATCGGAAGAATCTTTATACAAAGCCAATGATTTGCGATCCAGTTTTCCCGAAGTGGTTTGAGGCAGATGATCTAAAAAATAGATCCGTGAAGGGATCATGTATTCGGGTAATTGCCCTTGCAAATGATCTCTGATTTTTTTGGCAGTCAATCCAGCTGCGGGATTTGCTACCATATATGCAAACAGGGTTTTATTCCCTGATGAATCATCAAGAGCCAAGGCGGCGCATTCGACTACCCCATCAATTTTTCCCATACATTGTTCGATTTCGCCCAGCTCAATTCTAAAACCCCGTATTTTTACCTGAAAATCAAGTCGTCCCAGATACTCGATGACTCCGTCACTGCGCCATCGTGCAACATCACCGGTTTTATACAAGAAATCCCCCATACCAGGGAATTCGCGCGAAAATGGATTCGGAACAAACCTTACTAAAGTCAAATCTTTTTTATTAAGATACTCCCGCGCCAGTCCAACGCCACCAATATAGAGTTCTCCACTGATACCCACAGGAACCGGTTGCCTGAACTCATTAAGGACAAACAGTTGAGTGTTTGCAATAGGCCTTCCTATAGGTACTCCAGATTGGAATTCATTCCTTTCGCACTCCCAGAATGATACATCCACAGAGGCTTCAGTGGGTCCGTACAAGTTATATAATCGGACTTGTTGAGGCATCCTTACAAAGAATTTTTTCACCTGCGCACGAGTCAATGCTTCACCGCTACAGATAACATATCGCAGACTATCACAATGTTGCGCCAGTTTCTCTTCGATAAAGAAATTCAACATGGAAGGAACGAAGTGAATAACTGTAATTTGAGCATTTTGAATGATATCTGCAATGTAGGCTGCATCCTGGTGCCCCCTGGGACGGGCCATAACCAGTGTTGCACCTGTTATGAGGGGCCAGAAAAATTCCCACACAGAAACATCAAATGTATAGGGAGTCTTCTGAAGAATACGATCCTTTTCTGTCAGGACAAACTCATTTTGCATCCATAGTAGTCTATTGCAAATTCCCCGGTGTGGAATCATGACACCTTTAGGTTCTCCGGTTGAACCAGAAGTATATATCACGTAAGCTATATCCTGCGGAGTCACTGTAACACAAGGTGCCGAGGCCGATTCTTGCAGGTTGAACGTATCCTCCAGAGGTTGAATAAACATTGACGGCCGCGGAGCAATTGTACCGATGAATGATCGTCCTGTAAGTAGCACCGGTGGATCAGCATCATTTAAAATATAGTCAATTCGCGTTTTAGGATAGGAAGGATCGACAGGAACATACGCTGCACCAGCTTTAAGTATCCCCATGAGCCCGGCAACCATTTCAAGTGATCGCTCTGCACAAAGTGCAACTAACGAACCCGGCCCCGCGCCATGCTTTGTAAGTATATGTGCAATTGAATTTGACCAATTGTCAAGTTCACGGTACGAAAGCCTGGACTCCTCATATACTACTGCCAGTGCATCCGGGGTACGAACTACCTGCTCACAGAAAAGAGTATTTAGTGTGGTTTCGAAAGGTAATGCAGTACAAGTGTCATTCCAATCAATTACCACTTTATTCCATTCGTTTTCTTTCATTAATGGAATAGCCCCTAAGACACATGACGGATGTTGCGAAGAGAAAAGTAAAATAGTTTCAAAATATTCAAGAAAACGTTCAACCGTATTCCTCTTGTATAGATTTGAATTATAATTGCAGTGAAGGTCAAGCCTGCCCTCAATATCCGAAATGTCAATATTCATTTCAAATGTTTCATACGATTTTGGGTTGGAACTGTAGGTAGTTTCAAGTTCATGAAAAGATTCAATATCCTTATGTGAATAAGGAATATATGTGAAACAAAGTGAAACTAGCGGTATCCGACCTGGATCGCGGGGAAGTTTAAGCTTATTCAATAAACCACCGAATGTACACAACCGATGATCGTGCGCATCAAGCAATGTATCGCTTACCTTTTGTAAAAAATCTTCAACAGTAATGTTAAGTGGCACATCCTGATAAACTGGTAGAAAGTTAACACAATGCCCAACCAAATCATTTTCACCAGACAATGGCTGTCCAGCCAGTGGAATTCCTAAAACAACAGCATCGCACTCACTTAACCGACGCACCCATATGCAATATGCAGCAAACAGAAATGAGAATAAACTTATACCGGATGTTTTTGCAAACTTTTTCAATTGGAGGGCAATGTCGGGTGGAATCGTTTTACTGATATATTCGGCGTTAAATGTTCGCACAGAAGGTCTTTCTCTGTCACATGGAAGTTCATTGACCGGTGCTCCTGCAGCAAACCGATGCAGCCAATACTGCTCATCTTGTAAATATTCGTTTGTCTGAGCTATTCGTGCCATCTCCTCAGCATAAACGCTGAAACGGCTGACAACAGTATCATTCACCTTCCGGCCACATTTCAGTTCCCCATATAAAAAGCGTAATTCCCGCCGGATGACTGACAACGACCAGCCATCACAAATAATATGGTGCGCCACGACAAGTACTGTATATGAATCCACAGCGTTTTTTATAATCTTTGCCCTCCAGAGCGGTCCCCGAACCAGATCGAATGGAGTCGACATTTCTTGACGCACAATGGATTCAGCAGACATGGATGAACCATCTTCTGATATGCTGGATAGATCTATTAACATGACTTCTGCAGGAATATTCTTATGGATGAAAACGGTAAGTCCACTGCCATCAAAAGTCATACGTAAAGCTTCATGTCGTAATCCCATCAATGTAAATGCCTGACGTAAAATATCTATATCTGGATTTCCCTTTAAATGGATAGATACAGACATATTAAAAGAGCAGGACGCTTCAGATCCCATGACAACTAAAGACCATATTTCACGCTGCGATTCGGTAGAAGGTGCTATCCCTTCGTATTCTTTAATCGATTCCCCCTGATTTGTTTCACCATCATGGTTATCGAATATTTTAGTATCCATATACTTACTACATTTTCCTGCATTTTGGAATTGCACCTGAATTCAACTCGGTATCATGCACCATGCTCTTTCAGGTCCATATACCAATAAAATACGCTTCCGGCAGTTTAATGTCGAGTAAATCACAAAATACTTCTAAAAAGTGGTTACATTTTTCCATGAAACAGCTTTCTCCTGCTCTTTCGCGCCTGACGAACAGCTTTGTGTGAAATTAGAAAATGAACGGCGTGGCTTGAACCTTCAGTTCGGATTTTCAGGATAGTCTAACCCCTATGTTCCATATACTCAATATTTTTCGCAAATCAGATGGTTTTGGTGATTCATTCCATTCCTTAACTCAAGGTTTGCATTGAGCGGGGTGGAAATGTTAAGGCCACACACAGTTTTCTTTAACTCGCTACTTCAGTGCCACACATTATCTTCATTTATCCAAGGAACCCGTGCCATACCAGGCTTTTAAACACCTGAAATTACTATTATAAAGGAACGTTTGAAGTGTGAAAATGGAAAAATTTCATAATTTCCTCCATCATCCCTCATCCTTCCACCTTCATCTTTCATCCTTCAAAATACTCCGGCTCATTTCCCACTTTCCATTTTATATTACACCCCATACCTGGCTTTTGAACACCTGACACCACTTTTCCTTCAAGAACAGCATCAAGTGCGTCACGCAGATCTTTTCCATCGGTGATTTTGCCATTACCGGGTCGCGAGTCGTCCATCTGCCCCCGGTATACCAGTTTGAAGTTAGTGTCAAAAAGGAAAAAATCAGGTGAGCAGGCAGCTTTATAAGCTTTTGCAACATCTTGAGCATGGTCGAAAAGATAAGGAAATGTGTACCCATAATCTGTAGCATCCTCAGCCATTCGTGAAGGCGTTTCATCAGGATAATTGTCACAGTCATTGGCATTTATACCAATCACAGCAACACCCTTTTCCTGGTATTCTTTAGCTAATGACACAAGGTGGCTTCTGACATGTTTCGCATAGGGACAATAATTTGACATGAACACAACAAGAAGAGCTTTTGCGCCACGAAAATCATCGCGCTTAACCAGGTTATTCTCTGTATCATAAAGAGCGAAATCGGGAGCCTCGGTTCCGAGAGGGGTCATAGTAGAAGTGGTTGGAGCCATACGTTTATCCTTTTTTATAAGTAATATGCATCTTAATTAAGTTACGAATCCGGGTGGGTTTTTATTACTACAATTGATTGTCATCCCTTCATACCTTAAAGAGTCGAATCATCCCTGACCTTAAAAATATCACCGTTCAAATACTTGTGAATTGTATATTTGGGAAAAAAGGATGAAATTGAAAGGATGAAGGCAAAATATGGTGAGATCCGCGATTTCCTTCAGGTTCGCACTCCCCCATCCCCAACCCTTCCCCCGCTTACGAGGGAAGGGAGCCCAATGCATATTTCTCTTTCCCTCCCTCGTTATCGGGGTAAGGACTAAGGGTGGGGGCGCGGGTTAAACAGTAATCGCGACTTCCAAAAAATCATTTAAAATAAGGTAATCTATGCGAATAAAAGTACAAACATTCACCGATACCCCCGACCTCTGGGACTCCTACGTCCTCCACCATCCCGAAGCCAGTGTCTATCATCTCTGGTTTTTCAAAACGGTGGTTGAAAAAACGTACAGGCACAGGAGTCACTATCTTGTTGCTAAAAATGAAACCGGTACTATCACCGGTGTGCTGCCGCTGTTTTATATTCCAAGTTTCTTCTTAGGTAAATCACTCGTTTCGATACCATTTTGTGATTACGGAGGTATTCTCGCCAGCGATCTGGAATCACAAAAAGCACTGTTATCAAAAGCTTTCGAATTAAAAGAAGCGTTTAAAGCTGAATACATTGAACTTCGGCAGACAAATCAACTGCATGATATCGCAGCAGATTATCCACATCTGTCATCAAAGATCGATATTGTAACCTCAAAAGTTCGAATGAAAGTAGCACTACCGGAGACCCCGGATGCACTTTTTGCTTCATTCCCTGCAAAGCTTAAAAGTCAGATCAGGAAACCGCAAAAGGAGGGGTGTACCACCAAATGCGGAGGAGTTGAACTCATCGACGACTTTTACAAAGTATTTGTCCACAACATGCGAGATCTTGGATCACCGGTCCATTCAAAAAAGATGATTGAAAATACCATTTCTTTATATTCATTAAAAAGCCGCCTGTTCGTCGTTTACCAAGGAGAAACACCGGTAGCCTGTTCCTGTGTTGCCGGATCCGGAGATACACTCGTTAACCCCTGGGCTTCATTTGACCGCAGATACCAGAAAATCGCACCAAACATGCTTCTATACTGGGAGATGCTCCAATACGCAGTAAACGAAAAATACCACGACTTCGATTTCGGTCGTTCAACCCCCGATGAAGGAACATTCAAATTCAAAGCACAGTGGGGAGCTCAGCCACATCAGCTATACTGGTACAAAATCGGTGTCGAAAAAAGTGAAGGAACTGTTTCCGAAGGGAATAAGCAAGGATTTATAAATGTATGGCAGAAGTTGCCGATTCCGGTGACGAAGATTGTGGGGCCGGTTTTGAGAAAGCAGTTGCATTTGTAGAGGGAAGGGAGAAATTCGCTGTTTTCACAGGTACAAATAATGAAAAAAGATCGTATTTACAAAAAGCCAGAAAGACCTGATTATATGATTTCCCTTGCGCGTAAAATGTGTAAAAATCCCACTGAATCTGAACGTATATTATGGGAGGCCCTAAAGCGGGAAAACTTTTTCGGATTTCGTTTCAGGCGACAGGCACCTTTCGGAAGATATATATTTGATATTTACTGTGCAAAGAAAAAACTCGCATTTGAAATTGATGGATCATCCCACAATGGGAAAGAAAAATCTGACAAAAAACGGGATGAAGACACTGCTGCAGCATCAGTAAAAACTATACGATTTTCAGATGACAGTGTACGTAATGACATCGACAATGTTCTTTTATAAATTAAAAATGCGTTACATGATCCAAATCTCCGAGAATTCGAAGATGAGGTAAATGTGGAGGAGTTAATTGGATGAAATTTGCAATTTTCACAAAATCCACACTCCCCATTCCCTGCTCTTCCACGTTTACGAGGGAAGGGAGCCAACGTATCTGTCTCTTTCCCTCCCTCGTTATCGGAGGAGGAACTAAGGGCAATGCTATTGCATTAAGGTTTACAGCTGCTTCTGAAGGTGGCTTCGAGAGCCTCAGCCACCGTTGGCTGAGGCTCTCGAAGCAAACAAATATTGCGAAGAAAGCTTAAGGCAATGACATTGGGGACTAAGGGGGAGCGTGAATTACATGAAATTTGCGATTTTCACAAACATTGCGCTCCTTTTGTGATTTTCGCAGCAAACAAAAACATTATCAGAAAACTTAATAATAACTATGCAAAACCTTAAAACACATATCCCAAAAATCGTCGCGTTGTTAATCCTGACAGCAACATTCTTCGCCGCATTCTCCGCCAGCATCTCCGCAATGCTGTCCCACGGTATCACCTGGCACATTATGATTCCGTTTATGTCACTTCTGCTGGTATGGAAACAATCGACATTGCCTGCGACTCCGAAGACTGGGATTGATTCCTTAATTCCCGCAATCCTCCTGATTCTGGGGGCTTTTTGTATGGTCTTTACGGGTGATGTAACTTCCACTCAGGCACTTGAAGAACTGGGGATAGTTATTGGATTGTGGGGATGTGTTTTGTTTATTGGAGGATATAGTTTATTTACATCACTGATGTGGCCACTTTTCTATCTGCTGTTTATCTCATCATTGACTGAAGGTGCATTTGATATGTTCACCAATTTTTTTCGTAACGCCAGTGCACAGGTTTCGTTTATACTAGCCCGGATGACAGGATATTCCATAATGCACAATGGCACATATCTCAGATTACCAGCGATGATATTAAATGTCGCTAATGAGTGCAGTGGTATCAACCATTTCATCTCGCTTGCGGCGATCTCATTACCTCTTGCTGTATTGACACAAAGAAAATCCTGGCCGATAATAGTTATTGTATTGTCATCATTTCCCATTGCACTATTTTCCAATAGCCTTCGTGTATTTTTTCTTATTGCATATAATTATAACCGTATTGAATTTTCGCATGGTCCTAAAAATATTCTGGTCACTGGTGTAGGTTTCTTTTTTGGCCTGCTTATGTTGTATGGACTTTCGATGCTTCTAGCACGGTTCACCCAAGCGACTTCAAAGGCAGAAAATAAAAGTCTCTGGGGTGAAATAAAACAATTTGTAACTAGTATAAATCTCAAATCCTTATATTTACTAACAGCCATTATGATTTGTGGTTTTATCATGCTTTCACTATGGAAAGTAACTCCGGCAGAACAACCACAGTTGTTTACTCAACCCTTCACGGCCCTGCCAATTCAGTGCGGCAGTACAAATGTATTCCCGGGTATTAATGAACTCCCGGAATCAGACAGACATATTATTCTTCATTGCAATAACAACACCCCGGATCACTATTATCTGCTTCTGAGCTGGTATGCAAAGCAGGAGCCGGGCAGAGAGATGAACGGATACAACTGGAACAAGTATTTTACCCGAACCGGGAGCTATTCGTATGTATCAGGTACTGGAACAATCATTGATTTTAACCTGTGTAGTGCACATTCAGCAAATGAACAGTTCCGTTATCTCATTACCTGGCGCTGTGGAAACAGGTATGTAGCCGATCCAATAAAAGTCAGGTTACACCTGCTTTTAAATGCCTTACTGCATCGCTCTACTTCTGGAACCATATTCATAATAGCAATTCTGCCATATAATGGTAACAATAATTCAATTGAATCACTTATTAAAAGTATTCTCGACCCAGTATTCCCTATTATTCACGCAGGTCTGAAATAACAACTATGCCAATAAAACGCACCTTACCTCCTGCATCAGCCCCATTATCGATGGGGGATATAATCAATGGATTCTCTGTCCTTGTAAAAAGCAGAAAAGCTTTTAATCATTTAAATGCAACAATCTGTGAAGATTTCCAAGCTGATTATGCATTTTTTGTATCTTCAGGAAAAGCGGCGATCACTTTGACACTTAAGGCTTTTGCTAAAATCTATCCGGAACGCAAGATACTCATAATACCCGCATTTAACTGTTACTCGGTACCTTCGGCGATTTTTCGTGCGGACCTGAACCTGACAGTTGTACCCTGTGATATCGATCCCGATACCCTGACTTTTGACTCAGATGAACTTGAAAAGCTTCTCGATCGTTATGAGGGACAGATTCTTGCGGTTTTTGCGACACACTTCTGGGGGTTACCATTTGATACAGCTGCACTACGTTCACATATCAAAGATCCGTCGATTTATATACTTGATGATGCTGCCCAGGCAATGGGCAGCACACTTAACAATAAACATGTTGGCACAATCGGTGATGTGGGCATCTTCAGTCTATCGAGAGGAAAAGCTCTTTCAGCAGGAGAGGGTGGAATAATTATTACAAATAATGCCTCTATCGCCCGCGAACTTCAACTGATTGTTGAAACACTGCCAGGCTACAGACCTTCGCAAATTATCAAACTCGTTGTAACTAATATCGTGCTATCAATCTGTATCTCCCCATGGATATTCTGGCTCCCGAAAATGCTCCCGTTTCTTAAACTGGGTGAAACTCTCTTCGAACCGGATTTCCCAATTCTGAAACTTAGTAGCTTTCAGGCCGGGCTTATTAAAAACTGGCGAAAAAAATTGAAGTGGCTCCAGACTGAACGCCAAACAAGAGTAAACCTGTATAACGAGAAAATCACCAGTGATAATCAGACTGTTGTGCTGACAAAACAAAACAGCGAGAAAAACCTCTCCTGCATTCGCTATCCCCTGATTGTGAATAACAAAAACCTTCGGGACAAACTGCTCGAAGTGAGCGATCGGAAAGGTCTGGGGCTCTCAGCAGCATACCCCGATACAATCAATTCGATCAAGGAGATCAATGTTCCAGAAAATGTGCCGGACAGCAAAGCCCGTTTTCTCGTCGAACATATTATCACTCTTCCATGTCATCCGCTTGTGACAGGGAAAGATATTGAGAGGATTGTGGAGATGGTGGAGAGAATAAAGAGTGAAGGGTGAAGGTGGAAGAATGAGATCAGGGAAATGCAGTCCAGCTTCGCTTTCACTTTCCATAAAAACGCGTTGCCCCCATCCCCTACCCTTCCCCCGTTTACTGGGGAAGGGAGTTCAACGCATTCTTCTCTTTCCTTCCCTCGTAAACGGGGGAGGGACTAAGGGTGGGGGATCGCGCGATAAGTAACAAATGTGACCCACTCAACTATTCATCCCCTGCAGTTTACTCTTTACATACCTCGAAATTCTCGACAATGAATCCAGATTGTCCGGCAGCATCTCATGGTCTTCGATAGTAATTTTGTACTGATCCTGCAAAAAAGCTATCAACTCCAGAATCCCTGTAGAATCAATAATTCCACTTTCTAAAAATGAAGCATCCTCAGCAATCACCGATTCATGTGCGTTAAAAAGAAATCTTGATTGTATAAAATCCCGAACATCTTTAATGATGTCGATTTCTGTTGTATTCATAAGCACCTCCTGGGTGGAAATTCTTAACCTGATCAGTATTCATTTTATTCTGATTTACACATATTTTCTTTCCCTCCCTCGTAAACGGGGAGGGACTAAGGGCGGGGGATCGCGAATTTGGTCAGACAAGCGTTTTTCTCGGACTAAGGGTGGAGGCCCTCCAGCTCCCTCTTCATCACCTTCCCCGCTTCATTTTTTGGTAACTCTTCACAAAAAACAAAATATTTAGGGATTTTGTAAACCGGCAACACTGAACTTAGAGCCTTTTTCAAATCTAATGAATCTGCTATAGCAGACCCATTCTTTACAACAAACGCCTTTGCAGCTTCACCGAGTACAGGATCAGTAATCCCAATTACCACAGCTTCCATAATACCTTCAATTTGCAACAGGGCCTCTTCAATCTCTTTTGTACTAACTCTATTGCCACCTATTTTCAGCATATCCTTCGATCTGCCAACAATATACAGGAACCCATCTTCATCCATTCTGCCAATGTCACCTGTGTAGTAGAGTCCATTACGAATAACCCTGGCAGTTCCCTCCGGATCATTCCAGTATCCCTGCATTACATTTGAACCCCGTCCGACAATTTCTCCCTCAACACCCGATGGAAGCCTGTTACCATGTTCATCTGCGACGAACGCTTCGGCATTGGGAATTGAGATACCGATCGAACCTTTTTTCTCTTCCCATTGCTCCGGAGGCAACCAGGTCAACCTCGGTGATAACTCTGTTGCCCCATACATAACATACAACTTTGCAGGTGAAAAGGCTTTTACCACCTCCGTCTGTACCGATACGGCCATGTGCCCACCGGCTTGTGTTACATATCGCAATGTCACGAATTTCATTGAACGAATTTTTGATTTTTGAAGCATTATCATATAGGTTGATGGAACACCAGCAAAGCCCGTTACGGATTGTTTAACCATTGTGTCAAGTACTACATTCGGATACATGAATCTGTTATCAATAACAAGTGATCCTCCAACATGAAAATGGGTGGTAAGCAGGGAATTACCATAAATATAGTAGAACGGAAGTACCACCATCATGCGGTCAAGATCAGTCATTTCAAGATATTTTGCAATTGAAACTGTATTATCATAAATATTCTGATGAGTCAGCATTACCCCTTTGGGTTTTCCAGTGCTCCCCGAAGTGTAGATAATAGCTGCAAGATCAACACTTATAACTCGCACGCCAGAAAATGTAACACCGTTTGCATATACAGTCTTTAGATCAATTTTTTCTATATCATTAATTTTTTCATTAACACCCTCTTCATCACTGATCAACACCCTGATACACGTCCCCATACGAAGAGAATCTGAAACAATTGATGAGAATTTTTTACTAGTGATAATTGTGACAGCCTTGCAATCATTCAGGAGAAGATGAACCGTTTCAGGATTAGTTTCAGTGTTGAGCGCCACAACTACCCCACCAGCCTTTAGAACACCAAAATAACTCGTAATGTAATCGACACTATTTTCCAGAAGTATAGCTATCCGGTCCCCACGTTTTACACCATTCCAAACCAGAAATGCTGCGAGAAGATCCGCACGATGATTGATCTCCTGGTAATTTGTCCAGTTGTCTTTAAACCATACAGCTTTTTTGCCAGGAAATCGTGCTGCAGATTCTTCAAGAAAATGGTGTACAAGCATTGAGTTCTCCGTGTATCGGTTGTTAAACATGACCTTTGTGTAAATTAATTTTCACTCATTCTCTTCGTCCTCTCCGCCTCTCTCCACTCGTGGAGAAAGGGGGCACCGCATTGCTCTTTTGCCTCCCCCTCTCCATTCACTAATGGAGAGGGGGCCGGGGGGGGGGTGAGGCGAAGTGAAACATGTGAATACAGCATTCTCCTCAACCTCATCACTCATACAATCCCTCCTGGTTATCGGGGGTGTGTTAAGAGTGGGAGCATGCGCTCATTGCAAATTTCGCGATTTCATCATTTTCATTCCTACCTTTCACACTTCATCCTTCACACTTCATCCTTCATCCTTCCCCCTCCAGTCTCTCCTCACAAACTGCTCATGCAGCAGCTGCGTTGATACAATGCCAACAACTGCCATATTTTCGCGTTCGCTTAACATCATACCGTTTTTCATCTTACCTGTAAGCATCTCAACTGCCATTGGGTCGAAATAACCGTACTGTTCAATAACATCTCTGGATAACATTGTTGAAGCTTTATTATTCTCCAGAAAACATTGGTGTATTGGCGAACGATAGGGTTTTTTTGGTCTTTTGATGATTTCCGCAGGTAGTAGATCACTAAAGGTGTGTTTCAATATGAATTTTTCTTTCAAGCCCATGATCTTGTAATGTGGAGGAATTGTTGCTGCAAATTCAATTACTCTTGGGTCAAGAAATGGAAACCGCCCCTCAATGGAATTAGCCATCAGCATGCGGTCTCCCTGTGATGACAAAAGATAGCCTGAAAGAAACAATTTTATCTCCAGATATTGTGCTGCACAAAGTGGATGCCATGTACTGATATCTTTATCAATAAAATGTTCAAGTGGAGTAAAAATGTTGTCTGCTTCATTAAACTGGCTAGTGTAATTTTTATTGAAAACAGATTTTATGTGTGACGTATTATTCCATCGCAGCATATGTGAATAATATGGATTATTGACATCTTCAAGTTTGTATTTGAAGAACTGTTCCCAAAATGGATTTCCGATGCCGTTTCGGACGATATCCGGATATATTTTTGTAAATAATAATGGACGTATTTTTGACGTTTTTTGACGAGACCAGAAGCGCCGGATAAGCGTTTCCTTAAAAATATCATACCCTCCCAGCATCTCATCCGCTCCTTCACCGGTAAGCACCACTTTCAACCCATCCGATCTGACAAGACGACTGAGCAACAGCAAAGGTGATGGCGCAGTACGAATCAAAGGCTTCTCTGCATGCCAGATAACATCACTGAAAACATCCCCAATCTCATTATATCCAGCCTCTATTGTACGGTTATCTGTTCCAAGATGAGATGCCATAGCTGTCTGATATTCGCGTTCGTCGAACTTTCGATCTTTAAACGAAACTGAAAATGTAATGAGATCATTTACATGGTATTTTTTTACAATTGCACTTATAATAGAAGAATCAATACCTCCGCTGAGATATGCAGCAACTGGAACATCTGCCCGCAGTCGTATCCGTGCAGCATCACAAAGCAGCTCTCTGAGCTTCACGGTGTAGAAGTTAATTGACTTATCTTCGTATCCGCGAGAAGACGGAAACTCCATTTTCCAGAATTTTTTATATACACACGCTCCATTATGATCAATCTCCAGACAAGTTCCAGGGGTGAGCTCATCTATACCTTCGAAAACTGTGCGTGGTGGGATGGTCACCCATAGCGAAAAGGTTTGATCCAATCCGATCGGATCAAGTTTAGGAACGATTTCACCATGACAAAAAAGAGATTTTACTTCGGATGCAAAAAGTATTTTTTTCTTTTCCGGTAACCAGGTATAATAAAGTGGACAAATACCAACATGATCACGTGCAAGCATTACCTTTTTGTTCCTGGTATCCCAAACAGCAACCGCAAATTGTCCGTTACACAGCCTGAACATCTCATATCCATACTCTTCATACAGATGAACAAGTACCTCTGTGTCACTATTAGTTGTAAATCGATGTCCCTTTTTTAGGAGAATGTCCCTCAACTCAAGATAATTGAATATTTCGCCATTAAATACTATCCAGACAGAACCATCCTCATTGCTCATGGGCTGTTTTCCACCACTGAGATCTATAATACTCAAGCGCCGATGTCCCAATACTACATTCTCACTCTTATAAAACCCCTTATCATCAGGTCCGCGATGCGACAGTATGGTGGTCATCGGGATAATGGCACTCTGATCTCTTTCAGAAATGCCAAAAGGGGCATATATCCCGGCAATTCCACACATGATTGGTTCCCTCTCTATCTCATTTTTTGAGGTGCAGCTTTAATAGAGTAGATTTCAAATGGTGTTCCAAGTTAGAAGGAGAAATAAGGAAAGATAATAAGGAGTAAGAGATGAGATAAACCAGGGGTGTGAAATTGCGAAATTCACACGTTTTGCATACCCCCACCCTTAGTCCCTTCCCTGTTTACGAGGGAGGGAAAGAGAGTTTTTGTGCATGTTAATTTTATACCAATTCAACAGGGCACAATTTTAAGAAAATGAGTGTCACTCTCAATAATGATACATTGAATACTGATACTCTTTCATTTTCCTGTCTAGTTTTGCACCATTGAGCACCAGACCTATCACCTTTTTCCGGAGATTAGGAAATTCCTGAAGCTTTTTTCTGAAATCGATCACGTTAGTACTTCCAGCACGTACAACCAGAAGTACAGCAGAAAACAATACCCCTGCAATTGCCGCATCAGCTGCGACACAAAGAGGTGGTGTATCGAGTATTATCACATCAAACATTGTTTGCAGAGACACCATTAGTGTCTTAAAACGTGGCAGACTAAGCAGTTCTGATGGATTAGGTACATTTGCACCTGATGAGATTATTGACAGGTTTGGCACATGGGTTACCTGAATAAGCTCTTTTACAGTTTCATCAGATACCGGCCCCTCAGAAAAAAGAAAATTTGACAATCCAGGCTTTTTATTCAGGACAAATGAGTTATGAATCACTCCACGGCGAATATCGCCATCAATGATGAGTGTTTTTAGTTGCTGCTGGGCCATCGTGATAGCCAGGTTTGCACCTATGAGAGACTTTCCCTCATTCATACCGTAACTGTTAATGATTATCGTTTTCTTAGGAATATCATGCATATGAAGCATAATTTTGGCCCGAAGAGAACGGAATAGTTCATTTGTAAGTTCGGGCGTGTAGTCAGCAGTAATCAGCTTTTTTTCAATTTTTCTTACTTTTGGAGCAGATGTTGCATTTTTCTGCTTCTTTTTCTTTATCTTTTTGCTTTGCAAAGTGTCCTTTTTGACAATCTCGGGTATTGACTCAAGAACAGTGAACTCCATCAACTTTTTCAGCTCAGTTTCACTTCGTACAGTTTTATCTAAAAGGTCAGCAATGACAGGGGGGCCAAAAGAAAACGATACCATGAGAGCGAAGCTGATACCGACTTTTATCAGAAAATTGATAAAATCAGAAGGAGGAACGGGTTCAATTGCATAATCCATAACACTAACGCCTTCAACTTCCGCCGCAACATTGATTTGAGCCTGTTGATACCTCTCCAATAAAGATGAGTGTATCTTTGAAGTAACTTGTGCTTGACGTTCCAATTCTGCAAGTCGCGCTTGAAGCAGAGGTAACCCTCGTAATTGACTTGTCATATTCTGAATCAAACTTGACTGTCGTTGTGATTCTGCTGCTGCATTAATTGCATATTCAGACAAAAGCGCATCAGCTTTGGTACGAACTTCTGCAATCTTGTTTTTGACTTCAAGTACATAAGGATGACTTTTATCATACCCTGTTGACAATTCCAGCTGTCGCGCCTGTAATTGTGTGAATTCCTGTTGTAGAACGGCCCCACCGGCAACACCTCGACCGGCAAGAAAAATCAATGCTTCTTTTATGTAAAAAACAAGATCGTTGTCATTGGACATTGCCAGGCGACTGCGGATTTTCTGTGCTTCTTCCGCCCATGCATTACTTGTCATAGATCCTGATTCCAGTGAAGCAATAGAGCTTACGTTCCCCATCATTTCGGCACCTAAACCCACATTCGGATAACGTCTTCTGAAATTTTCGACCGAATCCTGAGCTATTTTTAATTGTTCAGAGGCGGTTTGAAGTTGTTTCTCAAGTATGGCAATACTCTCTTTTTCCTTTTGTTTTCTTGATCCTTGACTTAAAGTCATAAATTTATTTACAATAACATTCACCGTTCTGGTTATGAGCGGATAGTCCCTTCCCTTACATTTAATACTAACATACATGGGACCGTTTCTAATCAGCGTTCTGGTTTGAGTTGTTACATTCCATAATAATCTATCAACTGCATTCCGGATATTCATAACATTATATTTGAATGAAAACGGTTCTTTAAGAAACTGGTTGGAAAATTTTAAATATAAACCATTTTTTGTAAAAACATCCAATTTATACAAATCTCCGCTTTCTATAATCTGCTTATCAATCCCAAGCTGGCGACTTTTAAAGTAAATCTGGAACTCATTTTTATCCTTATCAAGCTTAAAAGTATATTGCCCAAATGGAGCAGTAGAGTCCACATAAACACTATCAAATATTTCGTTTCGCTGGTAATCTGATACATAAAACCTTAATGACAATGTGTTAGCGACATTTGTCAAAAAATTCCGTGTGCGGATGAATTCCAATCCACCGGGATCAGCTTCACCGGAATACCTTCCCCCACCCATATCCTGAGCATTATCAATAACAATTGTTGCAACAGCTTCTAGATCTGGCTTAAACGATCCAAATTTTACGATATAAACCAAAAAACATAATGCTACTGTTGGACCACTTAAAAGTATATACAGTTTCCAGCGCCAGAATAGTGCCAGATACCGTTGAATATAATACCCAATATCAAGTTCGCGCAGAGATGGTTCAGGTTTTTGTTGCATAGATAATTATCTTTAATTAGCGGTTTCTGGTTTGCTTTACAATATTATAGGTGCTGTATAACGTCGCAGCAGAAGTTACAGATGTTACAAGTAATGATATCACAGGTAAAAATTCGCTTCTGAACGTTTCCCATCTTGTCATTTCAGGTCGTCCAGTTACCGACAACCGGTCTCCAGACCGAAACCCAATCTGATACAAAGATTGCTGCGACTGAAAATGTGGTACGATATCTTTTTGCACTACAGAGTGGTCCCGCTCCCACACCATTCTTTTCAACCCATCCCTGCGTACCGTTGTCCCACCAAGACGAACTGCATCCCACAGTGTAGCATGAGGATCAACATAATACAACCCAGGCCGTGCAAACCCTCCAAACAAACTTATCCGCATAAGAGGGCGAATAACAACATAGGGAAACCGAATAAACGGCATGTAGGTCTTTTTTAATAGTTCAGTCAGATCCTGAATACTCATCGAAGTCACTTTTGTATACCCGATTATCGGAAAATCTACATACCCTTCTCCATCAATCGGATAGGTTCCACTGGGAAACATTGCGGTATCAGGATAGACACTCACCTTAATCGCATCACCGGGAATAAATGGGCAGGGTCGTACTCCGGAACTGTCAAAGTGTTCCGCAGATTCAAAAGAACTGGAATTGTCCTGTGCTCCTGCAAGCGATATAATCATTATTACAAGTAATAATACTACATTTTTATTCATATTTCTATCCTTTTTCTTATATAGTTCTGCAAACTTGTTCTGAAAAACTCCAAATTTGCATTCTTCTCCCTCGCCTCTCACCCCAGCCCTCTCTCCACTCGTAGGGAAAGAGGGTCTCCCATAATTCTCTTGCCTCCCCCTCTCCATTCACTAATGGAGAGGGGGACCGAGGGGGTGAAGCGAACGCGATTAAAGCAATCTTCGCATTTCACAACCACACACGAATACAGTATATACATAGAATATACGTTCAGGAAAGAGGGGGTGGAAGCAGGAAATGACTGGGGGACATAGGGACAAAGGGATGGGGGGGCTTTAAGGGAAATATTAGAGTTTTCTTGAGATTCGGGATTGTGGAGGATGGAATTCTGGGTTCAAGAGTTCAAAGTGTTCCAGTTTCTATATAGTTGGGTAAGCCTGTAAAACCCATAAAAACGCAACAAATCGTTGCGTTTTTTTTATTTCTGGCGTTTTATATTGAAATAGAGAAACAAACAGAGGCGTTTCCCTGTCACCAGTGCACATCAGATGCACAAAGTAGGAATAAGATGTAGTCGCTTCCCCCCTCTCCGTTGCTTATGGAGAGGGGGATCGGGGCGAACCGGAACCAAGCAAATCTTGCATTTATTAGAACACCAATTACCAGATGCTCGCATAACAGACCGTCTGAAGTTATGCATAATTACTCCAACTTGGTGTGAGGGATGGAGGATGAAATTAAAAATTTCTTGTTTCTCCTTTCACCATTAAGTTTCAGACTTCTTATCCTACTACCTTTCCACTTCAACTGTTTTTTGCTATATTAATAATGAAACAGTTCTAAAGGTAATTACAAAACTCCTTGAATGTTTCCGAATCCGCTCAACAAACGCCTCAAAAATGCACCCTGAGCGTAGTTGAAGACTGCTTTGGTTGAGTTTTACAATTACCTCACTTATTTTGTCTATTTTATTTTAAACCTGATTATTTTAATCACCCTTTAGGGTTAACATTCATGAAAGAACGCTACATCAACCCATTTACCGATTTCGGTTTTAAAAAATTGTTTGGGGAAGAACCCAATAAGGATATACTGATCGATTTTCTGAACACGCTTTTACAGGGAAAACAGCAAATACAGGATCTCTCTTATGGCAATAATGAGCACCTGGGGCGATCCCCAATCGATCGAAAAGCGATTTTTGATCTCTATTGTGAAAACGAAAAGGGTGAAAAGTTCATTGTAGAGATCCAGAAAACAAAACAAAAGTTCTTCAAAGACAGAAGTATCTATTATTCAACATTTCCGATAGCCAGGCAGGCTGAACAGGGTGAATGGAATTTCGAGTTAAAGGCTGTATATACTATCGCGATCCTTGATTTCACCTTCGATGATGAGGACCGAAATAAGACAGTAGTCTCGCATGTTCAACTGTTGGATACGGCTAAGAAAACTGCCTATTATGATAAACTCATTGTCCCTTTGTCCCCCCGTCTTCTTCCTTGTAAGGAACTCACCTATACCGATCCGCACTGATCCCGAACTCTTCCATCTTCTTCATCAGCCACTTACGGTCGATCTCAAGAATTTTTGAGCTGAGCGATACATTACCTTTTGTTTTAACAAGTGCATTGATAATCGTTGCTTTTTCTGCTCTGTACCTGGCCTCATGAAGAGTCACGGGTTCTGAATCGCCTGTTGATTTTAGTACTGCTCCCAACGAATCGATACTGAAATCATCAGGACCGATGACACTCTGATCAGACATGAGAATCGCTTTCTGGACTGCATTTTCTAGCTCCCTGATATTTCCCGGCCAGCTGTGCAGCAGAAATGATTTTTTTGCGGCGGCAGAGAACGTTTTAAGTGGCAATCCAAACTGCTGACAGTACCTCTTTGTAAAATACTCCAGAAGAAGATGGATATCGGTACCCCTATCCCGCAATGGTGGCAGATTCAGTGTCAGCACATGAAGTCTGAAATAGAGGTCCTGTCTGAATTTGCCGTTTGCAATCTCTTTTTCAAGCAGACGGTTGGTTGCAGCAACAATCCTTACATTAATTTTTATGGTATCGGTTCCCCCTACCCGTGTCACCTCTGATTCCTGAAGAACCCTGAGTAACCGTACCTGTAATTGCAAAGGCAGTTCACCAATTTCATCAAGAAAGACGGTGCCTCCTTCAGCAGATTCGAACAGTCCAGTCTTTCGCTGTACAGCACCAGTAAAAGCGCCCTTCTCATGACCAAACAACTCCGATTCGATAAGGTTTTCGGGAATTGCACCACAATTTATCGCTTTAAACACATTACCTGCCCTTGATGAGTTCTCATGAATAAATTTTGCCATGAGCTCTTTACCGGTACCTGTCTCGCCAGTTATCAATATTGGAGAATCGGTCCGCGCGAAACGCTTTGCACGAGTCAAAACATCATTCATGACTTCGCTTTCATACATTATTCCACACCCCTGAACTGAGACAACACTCTGAAGGCGCTCGATCGTCTCTTTCTGTCTTTTTTTCTCACTGAATGTGGAAAGTATCACCGACAGTAGCGGCAGCAGCGCATCAAGAAACTCCTTATCCTCCTGTGAAAATCCATCACCGACATTGACTCTGTCAAGATACAGATACCCAAAAACGGTCCCGCTGTCTTTCAGCGATGCGCACATGACCGATTCCACCAGATTTCTCTCAAGTGAACGCATTGACTGTTCTGTCTCACGCCACTGATCAGCATGCGTGATAACAGCTCCATCAGATTCGGCCGCCCAGTCAACTGCCCTGTTTGAAAAGCGGTCCAACCCTGATGAGATTGGATAACGCGTTAGTGTAGTGCGTTGAGTTTTTTCTGGATTTTCAACAACAATCCGGGCTGCATCAGCTCTCATCAGACGTGCAACACTCACCACCAGCGAGTCAAACAGGGTATTGTCCTTGCTGTGGAGTAGTTCAACAATAACTTTTATCAGCTCGGACATTGGTGACTTTTGGGAATCAGTCTGCATGAGATCATTGTCACTATCGTGCTCACG
>JBNKZD010000220.1:0-16020 GCA_050301235.1 Chitinispirillaceae bacterium
AAGTTAAACTTCTTTTGGAACACACCATTATGGGCAGTTGGATTTTCGGAAATGAAAGTATTCACAAAATCCAGAAGTGAATATAATTTATCAGCTTAGAGACCTGCATAAATAAAAAGACAAATTATATTAACTAATGCTTGTAACCAGTTCAGGGGGAGAAGTTTTTAAAAACATGGTATATAGATGTTGCTAGCTACTGTTAAATGGTTACTACAAACAAGCATTTATAGCCGAAAGTGATTGTAAATGCTTGTTTAATTTCAGCGCCTGCAGGTATTTTATAGCGTAACTTATTGTGGTTTTATCTCTTTTTCTTTTAAAACCCGGATTCCTGCTGCAGCACAACTGCTGGTAATGTTTCGGCCATTTAGATTATAGGCATTTGTTGCAGGAGAACTTATTTTTACAGAAGAAAGTTCAACTGATTTATTCGTATTATATCCTAATTTTTTAGGTAGTTGTTTAATTTGCTTTAGTTTAGGTGTCTGCAATTTGTTGGGAGATATTGCTCCTTTCCAATCCTTGATTGAATCCGGAACTAAAATAGCCCCTTCCCAGTCACGCAGGGTGATCTTTGTAATAATTTGATCCTCTAAAGTACCGTCAACTTTTACCCGGTGGAAAGAGCCTGGCAGATCATGTGTCGTTGCGCTGGTAGAGTCAAATTTACTCGTATGTTGAGGCCGTGGTTTTACTAAAACCAATGCCCGGCTGAATTTTCTGGACCAAATTTCATATTTATCGGTAGGGTTGGCTGGGTCATTTCCGGTTGCCCATACAGAATATTTCTCTAACGGTTTCCCATAATCACAGGCAATAGCACCATACCAGCCATTTTTTCTCATATCGTTTCCATACCAGAATCCGCCAACATAGGAGAAATAATAAATTTTATCCCCCTGTGCCATTAAATAGAGGGCAAGGCCAACCATTCTATCCCTTTGGATTGCCAATGAATCATCTTCAGGAGCGACTTCCCGGAAATCTGCTCTGTGGTGTAACAATACTGCAGTCCCGGAATCACGTGTGCTCATTGCGCCATTAATTTCACCTCTTATCCGATCGATCCCATAAAAATAATAAAAATTTCCTTCATGAAGAGCAAAGTCCGTAGCCTGGTATAACTGATAATTGCCTGTACCTGCAGAATCGAATCCAAAATTGTTCTCTCCTAAATATTTGTTTTCACCATAGCTATGAACCGTTTTCCGGCAATCAAATGTAACTGCTAACAGACTGTCATAGAATTGTCGGTCAGAGGAAAATTCAAGAACATTTCCGCTTCTTGGTAAAACCTGGCCATTTGACCATGCCTGGACGTCTAAATAAATCCCATCTGTATATTGCATATAAAATGGTGCCAGAACTTCTCTCCAGTAACGGCGATAAGCAGAACTTGCCAGATTCATTGCCCAGTCTGAGTTTTTCTCCCATGTGGCAGGTAATCTCGACATTCTTGGGTTACCTGGATCGTATGCCGGTATAACCATAGTCGCACTTGCTGTGGCAAATTTTATGGTCACTTCATTTTTAACATGCAGAAAACAACTTTCAAATGCACTGTCAGGGTTTGTAAAAGAGGTATCTACCCAGTTCTTTAAACGTAATAAATCCTCTGTATATTTATTTTCATCCCTGTTATAGGCTGTCAAATTTGTTGAAAGCGTATATGCCAATAAAATCGTGGATGGGGATAATGCATTGATTTTATCATAAGGACGTGCACCAACCAGTACATCATAATGGCTTACCCAGAATTGTGCTGCAGAATCACCCCCAAAGCTGTCCATGTGTTGAAGGCAGTAGCACCAGGTGTTTACTGTGGGAAACAGACCTGCAACAGAATTAAATGAAAATAGGAGAGTAAAAATAAAAATGTTTTTAAAAAATATATTTTGTCTCTTTCTCTGTTTCATGTCATTCTCCTGTTTTAAAATTTAAAATCATTTATTTAAGCTCTATTCATGTAATTCTAATTATTTTTAGACTTGAGGCGTGTTAATTCATTCTATAATCCTGATTGATATTTTTTCAAATAAAATATGGATTCAGATTTAAATGAATACAAGCTGTTAAGACAATAAAATTATTTCCAATTATGGTAAGTGCCTTAAATTGTTAATCTGTGGTATACTATGGACTTAAAGAATAAAATACGAGTTTTATGGGTTTGTTCGGGCCCCGCGATGCTGGATGATTCTGATTCCAACTTTTTAAAGAAATACCGGGTATTGAGCAAATACTTTTTGGGTGATATCATAACGCCGGTTATGGATAAAAAGTACTTAAATATAAGGAACGCAGGCGATTTTACTATCCACTCATTTCATTATTTTTTCGGAAATGGCATTATAAAAAATTTTGTTCACTTTTTTCATGTTTTCCGAAATATGATGGGGGTGTTGGGGCGTGGAGGTCAAAAGATTGACATTATAGTCGCACCGGATCCATTGTTTTCAGGTCTTTTAGCCCTTTTGCTGAATATTTTTGTCAAAGCTCGAGTTATTATTGAGATCAATGGCTGTTTTGAATCCGCATTTGATTTTGAAACAGTAGGAAAATCATCAGCCAATAGATGGAAAAAATTTGTTATACGTCATTTTATCCGGTTCACAACGCAACATTCTGATCTTGTAAAACTCCTTTTTCCGGCTCAGATCGACTCAATTTTCAGGAATAAAAAAAGGAATTTTTCAACAGCTGTGTTTCATGACTACGTTCCCGTTTCTGAAATTACCGGGCATCCTGTAAATGATTCAAAGTACATATTATTAATGGGGTTCCCCTGGTATCTTAAAGGTGTTGATTTGTTGATAAATGCATTTAAGTTGATTACCGAAAAGCACAGTGAATACAGATTAAAAATAGTAGGGTATTGTCCAACCGGCAGAGAGTATTTCGAAGAGTTGGCATCGGGATACGATAAGATTGAATTATGCAACGCTGTAGGTAAATCTGAAGCATTGAAATTGATTTCAGAATGTTCTCTATTTGTACTGGCGTCAAGAACAGAAGCGATGGGACGCGTTCTTCTGGAATCCATGGCATGCAGAAAGCCTGTTATTGGTTCCAATGTAGATGGGATACCTTTCGTAATAAAGGATAATTATAACGGTTTACTTTTCAAATCAGGTGATGAAAAAGATCTTGCAGAGAAGTTAGACCTGATTCTCAGTGATGCTGAACTTAGAAACAGACTGGCTGAAAACGGTTTTACACATGTAACAACTGTCCTGTCAGACGAAGGTTATCTCGAAAATTATAAAGAAATGGCACAATCACTTTTGTCCGGCCGGAATCAAAACAAGATTTCCTGATATTTACAAGAGCAGGTAGATGTATGTCCTTAAAACAACAGGCGATGAAGCAGGCAACATGGTTTGCCTTTTTTAGATTGATTACACAGGGGTTATCATGGGCCAGTACCGTTATCGTCGCCAGAATTCTGGTGCCTGGTGACTATGGTTTGATGGACATGGCAACCATTCTAACCGGTTATGCCATGCTTTTCAGTGAATTGGGGCTGGGATCAGCTATTATTCAGCACCAGAACAGTACGCACAAACAGCATTCGTCGCTGTTCTGGTTTACAACTGGGTTAAGTGTTTTTTTCATGGCGTTATGTTTTATCCTGGCCTATCCGACTGCTGCTATATTTAAGGAACCCCGGGTGATTCCCCTGACTCAAGCGGTATCGCTGATATTCCTCTTTAATGGATTGACGATCGTTCCTCAGAATCTGTTACGGAAGGAGATCCGTTTTAAAGCGTTAGGTATAATCGAAATGATCGCAACTCTGGTATCGTGCATTGCAATGATAGCCATTGCCAATATGGGCTGGGGGGTATGGACACTATTGCTGGGGCACATAATCCGGTCTATTATTAACTGTTTTTTATCGTTTTACATGTTACGCTGGGTTCCCACCAGGATCGTTTTTGATTTTAAAGAGATAAAGGAGTATATAACATTCGGTATAGCTATCGCGATTGGTCGTACTTTTCTCTATCTGTTCCAGAAATCCGACCGTTTTTTTGCGGGCTTGTTTTACAATGCCGAGAAGCTCGGATTTTACAGCTTTGCAATGCTGCTGGCAAGCATACCGACCGATAAGGTGCTTTCGATGATATTCCAGGTTTCCTATCCCATGTTTGCAAAAGTTCAAAATGATAAGCCGGAATTCAGAAGAATGTATCTGTCGATAAATAAAATAATCTTCTTTATCAGCTTACCGCTCTTTGCCGGAGGGTATCTTGTTGGTGAGGATATTATCAGGCTGGTTTTTGAAGAAAAATGGGTTCCAATTATCCCACTATTTAAATATTTATGTCTTGCACAGATATTTGTCGCACTGGCCGCTGTAAATAACAATGTGCATGCTGCCAATGGTGAACCTAAATGGGGTACCGTTTTTAACGGCGTATGTGCTGCGTTGATGTCTGTATCCTTCTATTTCGCAGCAAAACACAGTCTGGATACATTGCTTGTCCCCTGGTTCACAACCTATCCTTTGATCGCAGTTGCCTTTATAATTTTCACCTTGAAGAAAATAGATCTGCCGGTTTTTGAATTTGTAAAATATCAGCTGAATCCGGTAGTTGCAACTGTTTCGATGGCTGCAGTACTTCTTATGTTAGATAAGTTCTTTTTAAGAGAATCAATTCTTTCACACAATGGGTGGGTCAGATTGTCTATTAAGTCCGCAACCGGAGCGCTCTGGTACTCGATGTATTTTTTCCTTTTTGACAGGGGCTTTCTCTTTTCTATAAAAAGATTACTGGGGAAGAAAAAGGATGTTGTACCCTCAGAGGCTGTGGAAGAAGCGGCGGTATCTTGAATTCGCTGGATACCTTTAGCATAGTTTCATGAAACCCTTCATTTTTGGTATTGATTTATGACTGAAAAACTCCGGCTCATGATAATAACTCACGACCTGGAAATTGGCGGATTACAAAGGTCGTTGTAAACATTTGCAAAGCGATTAACCGCGACCGGTTCATTCCGCAGGTACTCTGTATGAGAAAACTCGGTACCTTTGCATCTGAAATTGAGTCATTGGGCATTAAGGTCGAACTGTTGCCGCAGACTAAAAGCGGAGTGGATTACCTTGCATTTCTGAAAATTGCAAAAATTATCAGAAGAGATCACATCGACATTATTCACACCCATAACAAGCAGCCATTTCTTGATGGATCTATCGCAGCTCTGTTGTGTGGTGGAAAACGTCTTGTGCATACTGATCATGCACGCTTTTTTCCCGACAAACTTAAATATATGGTTGCGGAATGGTTCCTTTCCCATTTTGCCGTAAAGGTGGTAGGGGTCTCTGAGAATACTACAGAGAATCTTCATAAATATGAAAAAATTTCATATAAAAAACTGATGACTATTCCAAATGGTATTGATGAGACACCTTTTTTGAATGCACAAAAATCACCGGCACTGGCATACGAAATCGGTATCAGAAAAAAGGGAGTCATTTTTGGTCTGATCGCACGAATCTCTAAACCGAAGGGAATACATTACCTTCTCGAAGCTATGTCGATAGTGGTAAAAACGTTACCAGATAGTACTCTTATCATTGTTGGGGAGGGTGAACTGGAACGTGAAATGAAAGATGTTGCAAATAGTTTTAATTTAAAAGAAAATGTAGTATTCACTGGTCCTAGAACCGATATACCTGACCTGTTGAAAATAATCGATGTTTTTGTACTTTCGTCAATAAGTGAAGGGCTTCCAATGGTATTACTTGAAGCGATGGCGGCAAAATGCCCGATTATTTCGACAAGTGTTGGAGGGATTCCTTCTGTAATAAAAACTGGTGAAAACGGGGTACTTGTACTACCACATTCAGCCAGTTCTCTTGCTGGAGCTATGGTTGATTTAGCTGCTGATGTTAATAAACGTAACCTTTTTGCAGAGAATGGTTTCGCTCTTTTTATGAAAAAATTTTCAGCGAAAATTATGGTTAACGCATACGAAGAAAATTATGTGTGACCTGAAAGAAATCTTTCTGATCCATCATGAATAGAAACAATTTTTATTTTACTCTTGTTTTAATTTACTTCCTGGTCGATTTTTCACAGCTTCATTTAATAATTCCTGGAATGAAATTCTTAAAATTAGGGTTTATAGCCGGTAAAATCGGAATTCTGTTTGCCTTAGCAAATTTTAAACGGTTTGATTTTAAACATATTATTGTTAAATATTACCTTCTGTTCTGCTCTGTACTTTTAATATCAATGTTCACAGCCTATTCCAGTAAGAAAGCATTAATGGCATTTTTGGCTTTAGCCGAATGGTTCCTCATATACTTTGTTGGTTTCTGGTGTTGTATTACTAATTTTGATCGTCTTAAAATTGTTGGAAAAGCAATTATCATAACTGGAATAGGGATGTCTTACTACGTCATTACGCATGTCGGACATGGACCTGGAATGTTGGTAGATGAGAACGATGCCGGTCTTGTCTTAATAATGTTATTGCCATTTGCATATTTTTTAAACAATACTTTTAATTCAAAAATCTGGCAGATTGTTTCCTATGCCGGTTTTGTGAGCATCCTAGCAGCAATAGCGACAACGATGTCCAGAGGTGCAATGGTTGGTACTTTACCAACACTCTTTATAATCTGGCTGAGAAGTAAGCGGAAAATCCTTTCACTGGCAATTCTTGCGGTTGTAGGTGTTATTGTTGTCTTAAATGCACCTCCGAAATTGGTAAGTGAATTTGAATCGATATCTGATACTGAGGGCGGTACTGCCGGGTCTCGAAGGTATTATTGGGAATTATCGATTGAAATGTTTAAAAAAAAGCCAATTCTGGGTGTCGGACCCTATTGCTGGGGGAATGCAATCTGGTCCGGATTAGTGCCGACACCAAAAACGGTTGAAAATTCAACTCCCCATTCTGTGTATTTCCAACTAATTTCTGAAATGGGAATTGTTGGAACTTTCTTCTGGGTGAACATGGTGATCTTTGCTTTTATTACCGTTTCAAGAGTTAATAAATCATTGAAACGGTGGGTTCCTGATGAATCGGTTGAGGATATTGAGACAAAAATTCACTTAAAAAAATTCATGTTGAATTTCAATGTCGCATTATCGACTGGGATGGTAGGTGGATTGATTGCCGGTGCATTCTTATCATTTGTTTTTTATTCACAATTATATGTTTATATTGCATTTGCTTTCGTTTTGCAGACAATAGTCAGGAATACTTTTGAAACGGTTGAAAATGATTTGGTTGACAGTGAACAAATAAACTGAACCTGTTTGTTGTAAATCATTTTTGGGAGAACCATTTCAACTCTGTAATTGTAAATGATAATCCATAGATCACCCAATGTTCAAGTGCTGGAATATATATTTGTCTTTTTACAATTTGTTAAAGAAGACCACCTTGCTGAGAATCACCTTGTTAATGATTAAAGGGAGTAGGACACCTGCAACAATTGTCAATAATAAACTGAGATACGGGTTAAGACCTGCAATTTTAAAAAATGAAATGAATAGTACAGTAACGATATATGGTTCATGTAACAGGTAAATCATAAATGAATTTCTACCAATAAGTAATATAGTTTTTTTAAAGATACTGGTCTTAATAAACGAAAATAATGCAAACGAGAAAAATAGTATCGCCACTGCACCTGTTGCATGTACGAAAAAAAGTAATACATTACTTTTGATTTTAAATGTTAAAAAGGTACCTCCAATATATGCAAATAGGGAAAAAACAGTACACAAAAAAAATGGTATTCCTTTTTTAGGGAAATTATTATAAATAAAATACCCCAGTGCATAAAATCCAATGCCTTTCAATGGATTTATTGAACGGTAAATGTCTCCCCACCAAACGTAAGAAAGCAGTGTGATAATTACACAAAACCCCAAAAAGAGCAAACGTTTTTTTACAAAAAATGCTATGCTAATGGTAAACAGAACTGTTGTGAAAAATAGTAGAACGAGAAAATATAAATGCCCTGCGGGATTGTCTTTAACCAGTGTAATTGCAAAAAAAATGCTGTTGAAATTTTGGTATTTTACTGGCGCAACTTTCTGGAAAAAGTGGAATTGTTCAAGTATGATTCTTATAAGCAAATATAATATTGAAAAAATAAAATAAGGGATCATTATTCTCTGAAATCGTTTCACTATAATTTTAAAAATACTATGAATATCTATGGTAGCGTTTTGTAACGAGTTTGCATGCAAGTAACCTGATATAACTAAAAATAATGGAACACAAAAACGTGCATAACTTGAGAGGGCAGCAATTGTGTTATCCATAGTGCTACCTAGATATAAAACACTTGCATGGATGTACACTACTGCTAAGATTGCAATACACCGGGAAATATCAAGAAAATCTTCTCTTTTTTTCATAGGCAGATGAGAATTGCGTTGTTGCAATTAAATGTATGGAGTTCACTCTTTAAAGTATGTTTTCAGGTTAATATATCGTTCTTTTAAGGTATGCCATAAAGTCTTATCAAGATAATCGAGTTCCGGGCTATTAGTTTTAATAAAAATGCTTTTATTAATTTTAATATTCTGTGCACATTCAATTTTACCGAGAACATGACTAATTTTTTTAACTGATTCCTCTGGGCTAAGATTGTTTATGATCCAATCACGTGGTGTAAATGAGCAATTTGAGAGAATTGCATCGATGTTATTCAAAAACGCACTAAGTTTTGTACCTTTTATAAATTGCCCTGTATGGGAGTTGATATATGGATATTTGTATCCCATATTAAATCCTTCCAGAAGAAAAACCGGGGTATTAGCATACATCGATTCGATTAAGGCTTTGTTAATCCCTTCGCGCTTTGAAAGCAGCAGCAGTGTTTTGGATTTATTAATAATTACATTAATTTCCTGATGTGATAGATCTTCGAAAAAATCTATTTTTGAATCTACACCATAATATTGTGCCTGTTTTTTAATCTCTTCCAGTGTTCTTGGCCACGGTCTGCCGATCAATGCAATTTTTATCTCCTTTTTACAACGCTTTAAAGCCTCGAATAGATGAAAATGTCGTTTAAAATCAGCCCAGATAGCAATCATGACTACATCATATATTTTTTCTGTCCCCTCAATTAGGAAAAAAGCCTCCTTATTTACCCAGCAGTTGGCCCCAATATCGACGGGGTAAAGATTGGACTGCAATGATGAAATAAAGTCAAAATCGACAGGTTCCGGAGTTTCAATTACTACCGGAATATCTGTATTCAGGAGGCACAAAATGTCTTCATCAAAATAACCGCCGTAGCTGGGTTCCACCACCAGGATATACTCTTTTTTTAACTTTTCAATATCAAAGATATAGGGGATGTATTTGAAAAAATTGGTAAATTTAACGAGCAAAACACCTTTACTATCACCAGTTGGTTCAGCCAGCAGTAATAATCTCTGATTGAACGGTCTTTCTTCACCATTAACGATACTCTCCTTCAGTCTGGAAATCGTATCCGGCTGGATTTTTTTTTCTACTATGTTCATGATTGCCATACCGGTTTTTCTCTCCCCATATTTTTTCAATGAGCGTAACAGTATCGCTGTCGAAAAATTTCTTGCCCACTGAAATTGTACCTGGCGAAAGATGTTTCCGGCTTGAATCAAAGCAGCTATTTCACCTTTTGTTATCCTGACAATATGATATCTTATAAAATAAAAAACAAACAGACCTGTTGCACCGATTTTCGAATCAAATCTGATGAAATCGAGTAGTTTCAGTTTTGTTATATGGAAGAATATCCGTGCTGTTTGAAAACCAGAAATGGAAGAATTCATTGACATCTCCTGTGTGGATATCTTACCTGGTCAATATTTTGGTTCATCTCTTTGACGGTTCCCACATTTTCACTCTTTTACCTGCAGCGTATTGGAGCCAGGCGACAGCAATTGCTGCATTTACCTCCATGAAATAGAAGGGGATTTTGATAAAAAAGATTTTTTTCAACATCTCTGAATATTTTCCAAGTAATGCAGATGAATAAAACAGCAGTTGCAAAGCAAACATGATTGTGCTGATTGTATCATGTTGTATAGTACCGATGGTGCTGACAACAAACAGCAGCAATAAAAACCATGGAACGAGCCATCGCATCAGTTTATGGCTGAAGATCTCCCATGCATAGAGTCCATATTTGAAAACATTCATTATCTCGAGGGTGTTGAAAAAAACACCGAATCCTGTAATTACCGTGCGGATTTTTCTTGGGAATTCACTATGTCCTTCTTTGAGGTCCGGATAGTATCCTGCAACATCAGGATCAGATACAGCGCGATATCCAAGTTTAATTCCATTGAGGACAGTATTGAAATCAGACGCAACATCTTCAGGCCAGTCGTGACAGACTTCCTTGCGCGCAGCGAAAAAAGATCCACTGACACCGATAAGACCTTTCACTTTTGTTTCAAGTTTACGGAGAAACATCTCGTATTTGACATAAACGCCTTCACCTGCAGGTGTTCCTGATTCGGTAATAAATTTATCGGTGGAGCTGACCACGCCAATCGATGGGTCATTGAAATTTTTAACAAGTGTCAGGAGTGCGTCTGCGTCGATCCTTGTGGCAACATCAGAGAATACAATGATTTCACCGGTAGTGAAGCTTAGTGCATACCGTAACGCCTGTTCCTTGCCTCCGCGTGCGAGGGGACGTTTAAATTGGATTCTGGGGTACTCCTGTATGATCTGATCGGTTGCATCAGTTGAGCCATCTGACACAATGATGATCTGGCATTTATCTTCCGGATAGCGAAGTGCAAGGGTGTTTTCGATTTTAGACCGGATGTTTTTTTCTTCATTGTAGGCGCAGATAATGATGGAGAGAGTAGGGGTGCATTCCGCCTTTTTGATATCCTTTTTAATGAAAATGCCCAGTATGCCCAGAAGCACAGGGTAAACTGCATAGGAGTAGGCTGATAAAAAAAGAAGAACCAGAATTGTAATGTGTATGGTTATCATGCTTTTTTCCTTTTATGGAGCAGAAGAGTGTAAAGTCGGCAGTAGTTCTGTGTCATCCTGATCGAAGAGTATTTTTTGAGTACCCGTTCACGGGCCAGAGCTCCTGTACGTTCCCGCAATGCAGTGTCTTTTATGAATTGATGTATGCTGGTTGCCAGCATGTGTGGATTGCCCGGTTCGATCAGTTTGCCACACTGTTGTGAAGAGAGTACGTTTGTAATCTCACCTACCGAAGAAGCGATTACCGGTTTACCTGCTGCCATTGCTTCAAGTAGTGCCATCGGCAGCCCCTCGGTGAATGAGGGCATGAGAAAAATGTCGACTGAAGACAGAATTTCGGGGATGTTGGACCGTTTGCCAGCGAAAATTACCTTTTCCTGCAAACCTGCAGCAGCAGTCTGCTCGACAAGGTTTGATTTTTGTGGGCCATCACCTACGATGAGCAGTGTTACGTTGCAACTGTTTTTTAAAAGACTCAACGCTTCTATTGCAATGCGGTGTCCTTTTTCGGGGGTAAGACTGGAAACCATTCCCAGAACAATTGTTTCATTGCCAATACCAAACTCTGTTCGCACTGAAGGGCGCTTGTCATTGTTTGCAAATTTACTGCAATCTATACCGTTTGCTATCTGAACAGTTTTTTTCAGACCGAGTCGGAGCATATGTGAGGTGATCTCTGAAGATACCCCAACGACAATGCTGAACCTTCGCAGAAACAGTGTGTCCATTAATGTATACAGATAATCTTTGGTGCTTGTTCTTTTCCATAGATGATTAGTAGCGATTAACGGCAGGGATGAAGGAAGCAGTGCGCTGTAGAAATCTTCTTTATACCCATGACTGTGAACGATATCAATCTGATTGTCTCTGACAAACTTTTTAATTTCGTTCAACCGCCTCAGGTCGGCCTGACCCTTTCCATTGAAAACAACTGCAGTTGTCCCATGATTTTTTGCAGGTATTAGAAATTCAGGATACGGATCCTCGTCATTGTTGATTGCACCGATGACAGATTCGTAACCAAATGCCTTTGAATTTTTCGCCAGTTCAAGAATGACAGTCTCTGCACCCAGTAAAGCACCTGAACTTCGCAAATGGAGCACTTTTTTCATACACCTGCCCGGTTTATTCCTGTAAGGGTTTCCAGATCCTTTTTCAATGCATTACCTATGGAATCAAAGGAATACCGTTTCTCAACCAGTTCCCGCCCATTTTTTTCCAGCATTTTCCTGAGTGATTCATCAGCAGATACCTGTTGAATTTTCTCTACAAACTTCTCCGGTGTATCAGCAAACAGTACACTATGTCCATCGACTACATCGATCCCTTCACATGCTACCGGATGAGCGACAATAGCTTTTCCCATACTCAGCGCATCCAGGATTTTCAACTTTGTTCCACCACCGTTCATGATAGGACAAATATAGATTGCTGCATTTCGGATATATGGTCTTACGTCATCAACAAATCCGGTTACCTTAAAATCCGCGTCGGTTTTTGACAGTTGTAAAACTTCTTCAGGCGCATTCCTTCCTATCACGAACATGGCGATACCGGGGATGGCATTTTTAAGAAGTGGCCATATTTTTTCGGCAAGATACACCATGGCCTCACGGTTGGGATACCATGACATGTCACCGGCAAATACCATTGAGTCTTTTACCGGGGTGGTATCTTCAGAACTTGAAAAATAGTCAATGTCAACACCATTAGGCACGACCGCAGTTGTAAGACCCGGGATTGCCTTCTCCAGCCTGGTACTGTCCAATGGTGAGCAGGTTGCATTAAGGTCACATACCGGGCACCATTTTTTTTCAACCCTCCTCAATTTTACCGCTTCCTGGTAGAAATATATTTTCTGCAGAAATCCGGGCTCCATTTCAGCACGCCTGAACATCATATCTGATTCAATATTATGATGATTCAATACTATTTTTGAGGCACGGCAATAGCGAAGGTACGGAGCAAAACTTATTGTATCGATCCATATAAGGTCATACTGTACCTCCTGCAGGATGGTTTTTAATCTTTTATGAAATGGTGACGATCGTAACCAGTTCACTGTGTAAGGGGACAACGAGAAAAGGCTCGTTGCTGCAAGTAACTGCTTCCCGTACCGGGTCTGGTCACAAGGTATCTGAAAAACCTCTACCCTGTTACAATACCCCTTAAATTCATTAACCGCTGCAGTAATCTTATCAGATCGTGAAAGTTGAGCGGTCTGATTAAAAGCAAGCAGATCCAGTTTGCAAAACTGTGCCACCTGTTTGATCAGATGATAACTTCGCTGCATTGCACCGCCATGCGGAGGGTAGGGGAGTAAGTGAGAGAGCCAGAGTAGTTTCATGGTTTGCTAAACCCGTACAAGTAAATTGTAACGATTATCGATGCCATAATTATTCCAGACTAAAAATAGTGTTATCATACAGATGCTGTAAAAGCATAGTAAAAATTCAGTTGTTAAAATATATTATTCTCCGACATTTGAATAAATATAAAATCGGATAGATATTCAGGGTAAAACGGGTAGAAAGCACAGAAATCATTGGAATCAAAGTGACAATGGGTGACATCTAAAGTTTCAGTATGCACAATATAGTATAATGATACAAGAGTCATTTGGTGTTCATTGTAAAAGGAATTGTGTATTGTTTTTGATTAATCTGGAGATTTGAGATGTAAAAACCAGTGGGGATAATAGTTGAAATCTTTTCGTTATACAAACCCGGTACTGAATAGTTTTTACTGTGACTGTACACTTTTTTACCGTTTAGTGTGTATACGCTTAAAACAACATTGGAGTTTTCACAGATAAAAAATGTAATATCTGCCTGCCTCTTATTGCTATATGCACAGATACTTGGTTTTCGTGTATATTGATTTAAATCATTTTCATTCATATTAAAAGTTCCGGTAATGTCTCTGAATATTCGGAGGAGTAACGTGTCAAAGACGGTAGATGCATCTTTTAATAGCAGAATGCATGAATCGGTTCCTGGTTGACAGACCGGTTTTCCTGTAAGAGTATTCTGATTTGTAATCGTTGCCCATTCAGGAATTTTTATATATTCAATAGTGGGTTTGGATGCCACATTCCCCGTGTCGAAAGTAATTGAGTAGTTTAAATCTTTGATACAACTCACCGTATCTATACTCTTTGAGGTAAATGTCGGATATTTTACGATCTTGAAAGTATTGCTCTCTGCTGATATACTGTTTCCACTTGGATCATAGCATACAATTTTTATTAAGCCTTTCAGCGTTGGCTGTTCGCTTATATGCCAGGTAAAGATACCACTGGTGAAAAGATTACTATCCAAAAGTGTTGATTTGTTGGTACTATAATCAATGAAGTAGATCGAACTGAATACCTTTCCGGAGTTATCTGATGCCACCCATTGAATGGTGAAATCTGTACCGAAAATGAGGTCTTTTCCGAGGAATTGCGTCTTGATTTCCACTGTAGGTTTCATTGTATCAGGAACTACCAGAACTGAGCAGATTTCCGTTGTATCTGTGATAAAGTTGGATTTTTTGTTTCCCTTAAATACAAGGCGGAAATATGCAAAATCTCCCTCTAATCCACTTGCTTGTAAAGTTGATTTTGTACCTGCCTGCTGCATTGGTGAAGATACATGGGATATCCATTTATTACTTTTTTTATCCAGTATCTGAAGGGTGACAATACCACTATCTTTAGTTAAAGGGTTATCATACCAGAAAAGGTCGCTGATAGAGTCCTGGATTGAAAAACCTCCAGCACCAATGTTAAATGGTTCCCCTGCGAAATTGATCAGAAATTTTCGTGCTCCAATATATGTTTTCATATCCACTACTGCAACAGTATTTCTTTTCAGAAACGGGTAATGCAATGAACTGTCGATAAATGCATTCTGGACATTAAACTTATTGGTACCATCGTTTACATCAAAACCCTCGATTGATGGTTTTATCGCTGTGTAAGCACAAAGCGAAATTGTATCCTGACTAACACTATTTGATAATGTACTACCATCACCGATTACAAAATTTTGCTTAAAACTGAAATTTGAGCTCCCTAACCCTTTTGTATTTTCTTTGTATATAAGAGCTCCACCTTCAATGGTATTGTTAAAAATACTTACGCCTGATGCTTGGTCTAACGAATCCACCTGATGATTGTAAAATGCAAAATAGTAGCTCCCATTTACAATTATATTATGATGGAACTGGCAATCAATACAACCGTCAAACATGACAGGCACATGTTCTACAGAGTCAAGAAAACAAAATCGCATAACGACATTTTTAGCGTGTTTAACAGATTCATCGAAACCAATGTACTCACCGCTTTTCAGCTGGGCATTGAAAAAACAATATTCTATTAACACATTTTCTCCCCTAACTCCCACTACTTCGTCACCCCCATAAAAAATACTATATCTTAACGAACTATTATCGCCCAGATTTATCTCTGTGTTGTAGCCAAGGCAGTTTTCAAAATCGACATTGTTTATTAATATATCAGGATTACGTGTGTCCCCGAAGGGAACATTTTTAAATGTGCAATTAGTGAATGTACTACGTTTACAATTAATTGTTTTTAACGATCTTTTAAGATTTATTCCCCGCTTATAATTGCCGCTTTGTACCTCACCATTCTCATCGAATGTACAGTTAATTACTTTCAGGCCACCAATATCAGTTCCTGTTAAAAGAAAATAGAACCCTGTTTTAGCTGTATCGGGGGTGAAACGTATGTATAAATTTTCAAGAGTACAATTATTTCCAAGTTTTATAACATCTCCCAACTTCCGTTCGATAGTGTCGGGTATTGCAGAGGTAGACCTTATGGTGATGTTATCCTTCGCTTGTGAGTTGAATACATCCTGTAGCTGGTAAGTTCTTGGACCATTCTGCAATGTTAAAACGTCACCCGGGTTTAAACTTTTTGAAATAGTGGATAATGATTGTGGATTAGAATTCTTCCCGTCGATAGGTATCGTCACAGCTTTTACACTCAATGAAATAGTGCTGAAAAAAATTAAAATATTGGTTAAA
>JBNKZD010000221.1:0-41604 GCA_050301235.1 Chitinispirillaceae bacterium
GAAAAAAGCGGCTGATGATCGCCTCCATTTACAACTTGATGTAAGTACACTTGATGGATACTTTCTGGCGGAAGGTCCGGTAAATGATAAAGTATCGGTGATGGCTTCAGCTCGACGAAGCTTTGTGGGTGAAATAATTGACTGGTATATAAAAAATAACCAGGACAAGTTTTATATGACAATATCACCATTTTACTGGGATTATCTTTTGAGAACAGATATAAAAGCATCAAAGAACAACCATGTTTTTGTGACTTTTTTCGGATCCCGCGACAGTCTGGCAATGCTGATGACTCAAGCGTCAAGTGGCAGTGATGAGATCTCCGGAACTAAAGACAGGATTGGACAAAACGAAACATTTCATATGGTGATGGTTGGCTGGGATGGGCAGGTGAGTACAAAGGTAACAAATACATTCAGGGGGGCTTTGACTTATTATCATAATTCAATGAACATTCTTGGCTGGGCCAATGTTAAAAACCATTCCCTGACCAATACCATCAGGGACCAGTTCACCGTAGCTTTAACAGAAAAGACGAAATTGAATCTGGGTATCAATGTGGAGCTGACAAACCTTGATCTGATTCTTGCAATGCTTGATGGCCGCAATAATATTGCTCGGGATACCAATAATAATTGGCTTTTTGGTGTGGCAGGAGCGTATGCAAACCTGGAAATGAAGCCGATTCCAACACTTCAGATAATTCCAGGTATTCGCTATGATTATTTCCCCGAGCTTGACTATGATGGATCAATCGTACCTGAATTCTGGGACTACAAAAAGTATGATGATGTAAACAGTATATCAGGTGAACCATCTTTGAGACTAAATACCCGCTGGAACATTACAACAAAGCAGACTGTAAAAGCCTCTATTGGCAATTACAGTCAGACTCCTCAGCCAGTTGGACAGGTCATTCACCAGCGCTGGGGTGATCCTGATATGCCTGCGACAAAAGCAGCGCACTATGTTGCGGGTCATGAATGGCAGATCACCGATGTGATCAATTCCGATGTACAGTTCTATTTTAACCGTCAATGGAATATCCCGATGATGAAGAGTGATCCGGGCAGTTCCCAGGAGAGTGACAGAAAATGGTCTAAAGACGGACTGGGAAGAATGTGGGGGATGGAAGTTATGCTCCGCCATTTGCAGACGGAACGTTTCTTTGGATGGGTGGCATATTCACTGTCAAGAACCGAGCGGTATAACCATACAGAAAAGAAATGGGAGTTGTTTGATAAAGATCAGACACATAATCTTCAGGTATTGGGCAGCTGGCATCTAAAAAAGGAGTTTGATGTCGGTTTTCGGGCGCGTTATGTAAGTGGAAATCCTACAACACCGGTTATAAGTGTAATTGAACATAAGAATGGCTATTTTGAGCCAGTGTATGGTAAGAAAAATTCCGATCGGGTAGATCCGTTTTTTCAACTGGATGTACGAGTTGATAAAAAGTTCGTGTTTGATAAGTGGATGTATTCGATGTATGTTGACTTTCAGAATTTAAGTTATTTCTTTTACAAGAGTCCGGAAATGCCGACTTATAACTATGATTATACTGATAAAACAACGATATCAATGCCTCCACTGGTTGCAGTCGGTTGCAAGGCTGAATTTTAAGGAAAGGGAAATATATGAAACGATATTTGTTAATTATAGCGCTACTGGCTGTCGGATGCAGTGAATTTCCGACCAAGTATGAAGTAATTGAACAGGACAAGGTTCGTCTGCTGGATTTTATATACGAGCCGGCAGATGCGGCTCCCGGAGATACCGTCACACTCAAGGCGGTTTTTGCGGGAAAAAAAGTGACCGCTGATATGATTGACTGGAGTGTTTCATGGAAAGTTGCCAGCAATGTTTATGGGTTTGATACTGCTTACGAGTTGCAGCCTCTCAGATGTTTCCCGAAAAACAACTATTTTTCAGATCAGACCAGTTGTATAGAACTGTTTTTTGTCATACCAGACTCTATAATGTATAGCAGTCCGATGATCAAAAAAGACTGGATTGCCATGATGCCTGCTGAATACAGGGACCTGGTTCCTGAAGAGTTTCGCCAACTTGATAGAAATGCTGTTCTTGATACACTCACGCAGCTGGCGGCAATAGTCAAAGCAGCAGATAATCAACAGTTACGATTTATGGAATCAGCATTGGGTGCATCTTCTCTGCGGGATCTTGCCGGTATGCTGCAGCTCTTTACTGCTAAGTTGCGGCTTTTTGCTGATGTCAAAGGTTCTCATTTGATCGAGGACGACTACACGGTCCGCTTTAACAGCGTTTTCAACCGTTTATCACCAGCTATTTTCAGGGTCAATAGAAATCCGGTCATCGATTCTGTACTGGTATATAAAGTAAATAAAAAGAATCTGATACGGTTTAATCCAGCTGATTCCTATCAAACGTATAAGCTATTTACCAAGCCATCAGATTCCGAAACGGTCATTCCTGTCGATAGAAATTGCACCTATTTTCTTCGGTCATTTACCTCCAATATTGACACTTGTTTAACCCTACAGGATCTTCAATCCTCCGATGATATAGGTTTTGAAACGCATCGACGTGTATATATGTATCAACACGATTCAAAAGAGATCGGCGATATTTCTTCAAAGGACTTCATGGATATTGGGGGAACCGATGCCGATACAATGGCAATACTTGTTCCACCGTTGCATCCAGGGCTTCAAAAATTTACATTGTGGCTGCGCGTCTATGATGAATTGTATAATGAGGGTTTTCGCAACGATGCCTCAACTCTTAAGGAGTTCAAGGGGAAGTTTGTTTATTGAGAAGCTTAATTCTTGAATAAAAACCAGGAAGAGTACCTGTTGGAATGGTCAATAATCTATCCTGATAGAATGTGTGGATTAAAATTGAACCAGTTTTGTTGGTTCAGGTTTATATTATTATTTCAAATAATGACATAAGGAGCAGGTGTGGATAATTTTTTTTGGGGCATTGCTGAATCAGGCACTCTCAGCTAAACTGTATAATTATTTTTTTTAAAAAATGGTTTTGGGCGTAAAAGCGACATTTACAATGTTGTTTTTACGCCCATTTCTACAATAATGATGTCGATTTTACGTGACATCCTATTATCTTGATCGTATTTTATAATAAATGCTTTTGATGGTGAGAAATATGATTAAAAATCGATCGATAATGAACGCACTTAAAAAATCACTTTTTGGTGATCGGGGAAGATTTACGGTACTCACGGGTGCAAGGCAAGTCGGAAAAAGTACCCTGGTAAAAATGGCATTCCCGGAAATCCCAGTACTTAGTTTTGATGCTATGTCAGAGCGTGAGGTGTACTCCAGATTCACTCCGGAAGATTGGATATCGAGATATCCTACAGTCATTCTTGATGAAGTTCAGAAAGCACCTTCTATTTTTGATACGTTGAAAGCATGTTATGATCGGGCTCCCCATCTTCGCTACGTCCTTCTTGGATCCAGTCAGGTTTTATTACTGAAGGGTGTTCGGGAGACACTTGCTGGAAGGGTTGCCTTGAAAAAACTGTTTCCATTTTCTATACCTGAATTAATTGGTGAAAAAGATGATTTGTGTAGTACGTTCTGGAATCAGATAATTAAATGCAAAACTGACCAGGAGTTTGAAGAACTTATAGAAGTAATAAAGAATCCAGTTCATGAAATATCAGCAGAAAGTGCGCAGAGTAAATTGACATGGGAATATTATTTGCGCTGGGGAGGGATGCCGGCTCTTTTAAATACTACCTTTTCAGACGATGACAAGATGTCATGGCTTCGCGATTATCAGGAGTTATATCTCCAGAGGGATCTGAGTGATCTGGCAAAGTTGTCTGATCTTGAGCCATTTGTGCGTTTACAAAAGATTGCAGCGATGCGTTCATCACAACTCATTCAATATGCATCTCTTGGTGCAGCTGCCGGTGTAAATGCACAAACTGCAAAAAAATATCTTCAATATCTCGAAATCAGCTATCAGATACAAATGTTGCAGCCATGGTTTTCGAATGTTGAAAAAAGGCTGGTGAAATCACCAAAAATTCATTTTATAGACCCCGGCATTAGAAGAGGCATACTGAAACGCACTGGCGAAATTGATGGAGAAGAATTTGAGAGCGCGGTTTTCAGTGAGGCATTCAAACAGACTTTTAATGCAGATGCACCGGTGGATTTTTATTACTTACGTACAGCTGATGGACGTGAAATAGATATCCTGGTTGAGATGGAGAATGGATATATCGGTATTGAATGTAAATTGTCAGCAAATGTAGTATCGAGTGATACGCGCCACTTTAACGGCTTGCAAAGTATCATAGATAAACCTCTGAAGCTTGGCCTTGTAGTCTCTATGGATAAAAAAGTGAAGACATTTCCTTGTGATGCCGGATGTCCTGTTTTGGCTATACCGGCGTGGGTACTGTTTGGTAATTGTATATAATTAACGGGTTTCGATTTCTTTTTTTACAATAGCAGGCAGAGACATTATATAAAGGCCACTACTTCGGTAAGTTGTTCCGGATTGTACAACACCTTCACAGCGCCCCACCAGATTATAGCGGTATATCGGACCTGTTATTGCAGGTAAATTCATCAGCACGTTCGCAGACCGGTATTGAACAGGTACAATCCCAGTCCCTGTATAAAAAGTCATCGTATCGGAAAACGTACTGATATTATAGATTTTCAGTCCCCATAGAGATGCCGGTTTTGTTGATGATGAGAACTCTGCGTTATTACCTTTGAAGAAAAAATCCGACGATGCACTTCCGGGGTTTGGCCATTGTGCTGCTGCCATATTATTGTTACCATCAGCTTCGACAACATATAATTGTCTCGAAGTACCTGATGTATTACCCCGTATTCCATTATCAAATTTGTAGAACAATATACCTTTACCTTTCAGTGTACTGTATCTACCAGTGTTCCTAATTTCGGACCAGAGAAACATCTGGTTTTTATTTGACGGGTTGCGATAATAATAGGTCATCTGACCGGGGGTTGTGGTGCAGAGAAGATTATCGGTTGCAGTAATCTCTTTTGTTGGAATCCATCCCTGATCCGCCCTGAAAAAATCGTTGACAGGAACTGGGTTGTTATCACTCATCCGGTTGCCCATGATACAATAATCACCAAACCAGTAGAGATCTGGCCAGCCGAACACCATATGACCCGTTTCATGACAAAAGACATACAGTGCAAGCCCCGATCCCATATCACTCATATTGTAGGAGCCAAGATTCACACCATCCAGTTTTTTATTCACTCTTCCGGAGTGCGGCCATAGTCCCTGCCCCCAGGTCTTTCCCGCGCCTGCGTAGACAAAACTTATCGATTCGGTTGTTCCGTTTTTGTCATTATCATATTTTGAGAAGTCAATGGTCGGGTCAAAATAGGTGACCATCTCATTTACAAGTTCATACGCTTTTTCATATCCTGAAGAGTTTTCATAATAAGATTTTGGATTCTTTGCCCTGTAATACCCGAAAACATCATTGAACAGGTTGAATTTTCCATTGGAGATCTGGTTGAAATAGTCGTAGACTGATCCGTTAGCGGATGTTGAGGAATACCCCTTTTTATTCAGCCAGTCATTAACCTGTTCCTTTGTGAATTTTGCCGGCTGATCACTGAAATCCACAATCATCACCACTCCATAGGTCGTATCACGAGGTTGCGGGAAAAAACCGAATGGGGCAGAGGAGGTGCTGCTTGCTGAGCTTTTAGCTAATCCAGAATGCTGAACCTCTTCCGGCCAGGCAGGAACGATTTTCCCATCCCATACAATGATTGCGCTGGTGGTCTGGAAAAGGAGGAATACGCTGATTGCGCTGACTAAAAAGCTGATATTACGATTTCTGTGTGTGTCCATAACAACAATATAAGGGAATTTTAACTTCTTTTATTATTAAATGATTAAACTTAGAGGAAACGGGGTCGTGCCGCGCTAAGTTATTGGTATAGCTCAAATTACAGCAAAATTAGACATTGATCATGATGAAAAATCAATGAGTTAGAAAGTTTTTTTAATATAAAATTTCATCTTAAGGGTTCCAAAACAGAGAATTGCTTTCGTTATTTGGATCGTCATTAACCAACTGCTGACAATTGTAGTTTGCGGAGGGCTCTTTCAAAATACATGTGTCAGACAATTCACTTTTAATTATTGATCGTTTTTTTATGCGTATGCCAAGCTGCTTTTTTATGGCAGCTACAAATTCATCATCCCCGACAGCAATACTTTTTGTCCATTTGTCATCTTTCTGGAACACTGGATATTGAATTGCTGATTGGACAAGTTTAATATATTCAGTTTTGAATGTTTCCCAGCTGTCATAACCCGTGGAAGAAACGATACAGCTTTTATCGAGGATCTCGTTACTATCGTTTTTGATGATATCATAATACCCGCAATATTCCCACATGTCAGGTGCTGGAACAACACCGGCGCGGACCATGTTGTAGTCAATGTAAAGCATACATCGTAGAAGATGTTCTTTCGACTGAATTGCAGTAGCATGATATCTGTCTTCCCAGAAGGCACCTTTACGGCTTTTTCTTTGATTATACTCCTGAGCTGCACAACCTGCAGCCAGATGCATACTCTGTGAAATTACGGTCTTATGATCCTCTGGATTAATTATTAGGTGTATATGGTTATCGGTTATGCAGTAACTGATTATTTTTAAGGAGTATTTGGTAATGCACTGCTTCAACCAGTACAAATAACCTTTTTTCTCGTAGTTAAATTTTAGCAGAAAATCCCTGTTATGACACCGGTGGGTGATATGATATATATAGCCCGGGAGATAAAAATGTTTGGCTCTTGGCATGATCAAAAAATACATTATCTGATAAAAACTTTCAAAATATCATTGTAAGTCATTGATATTTTAAGAGTAATAGAGGTGCGAATTACTATATCTTGTTGCATATCAGGTAGTTAGCTTGGCCCGACCCCGATTTTCCTGTCTTACCTCGCCACACTAACCCCAATCACCGGTGTAAACCCAAACGGCCTAACTTCAACAAACCGCTCCCCGTTAAACCGGTATTCAAGTACCGGTTGTTGATTGAGCAGGTTCATAATCTCGATACTTCCCTGGATCGATGTATTCCGCAATTGCAATGTGCATGCGTAGCGTGCATTTACAGAGACGATCCTGTCGAGGCGATTTGCAAACCAGATCTGGCTGTTTTCTGTAACTGCATATTTTCTTCCAATGCAATCGGAAGTAAGATACTGTTTGTTATATGGACGTCCCCCCATAATGCTTCCGGATATCGAAATATTGTGATACTTAAGGAACGAACATCCAGCAGAAATATTCAATGTATATCCGACATCTGTCCAGTCATGATACCAGGAGTCGTCTCTGTACTTGTTAAGTACTTTAAAAACTGATGACCCTATTGAGTAGTGATACCATGAATCGGTACTGTTTTTAATCATCAGTTCAATACCAGTGGACTTTCGTTTACCATCCTGTCGTGAAATCGAATTGGTGCCATCATTATTGTGATTAAGTACAGAGATGTAATATGGGTTTGCAAAGACGAACTCCTTATCGTACCATTTATAGTACAGGTTACTCTGCAATGTTATCAGATCAAAGAATACTCTCTCAAACCCTAATACATAATGCGTTGAGCGGTATGGATCGATTTTTTTAAGAAGCGATAACATGTTCTGTTTTAATGAATTCTCAGATTGTGATGTTCCTGATGACAGATCGTTAAATAACAGAAGGGGTAATTCTGTTGGAAATTGATGGAATATGCCGAAACTTAACAGGATTGTTCCAAGCTTAATAGGTGAGATACTCAGGGAAAGTGATGGAGAAAAAGTTGTATTGCCAAGAAGTTGATAATGATCTATACGAGTCCCGCCATTAAATATCAGTATACCTTTTTTTAAATGCAAAGCAGCATAACCACCATACTCCTGACCTCGAAAAGAAACAGAGTCCGAATCAGGTGTTTTCGTCCACTGGACGGTTACCGGTTCTCCGTTTACGCACTCGACACATGTGCCGCTATATTGGGAATAATCACCTGTCATGATGTTGTAACTTGTATTATTTACACTGGCACCAGCGGTAATGGAATCATTCCCGGTGATCGGGATGGCAACATTATATTTTAAAACCGTCTTTATTCTGTTGTTACCATTCTTTGCTATTGGATTCTGAGCAAATCCGGATTGAAAAAATGGATCAGTTCTATCAGAAAGACTGTCATATCGAATACCGTTTCTAAATGAAGTTGCAAGCTGAACTTGCTGTGGTGCATCTGTCCCCAACACAGCAGTAAAACCAACCCCACCTTGCAATATACGTTCGATCTCATTCTTGTAATTATTGAATGTTTCGGTGCCTTCTGGAGAAGTAAAAACCGTAGGATAACCAAATCGAAAATTGTTAAATGAGAGGAGACCGGTAGCTGTAAAGGTCAGATTGCTGTTCTCGTATAAAGTAAGTTTTGTAAAAAGATCACCAAGTTTTGGAATACCTTTGTCTTTGACAACTCTGGAAAGCTGTGTGAAATCAACATACCGTAAAGCGCCGATAATACTTCCGGAGTTTTGAAGAACGGGTCCTTCAACTGAAACCATCCCCCCGGTAAGTTTAACTCCAGCGGCGCGTTTAAATTTTTCAAAAGATCCATTTTTCATCAGGATATCTACAACTGAAGAGAGTCGGGAGGGTACTTCAACGGGCATATTACCAGGATAGAACAGCACATCGCTTATAAAATCAGAATTGATAAAACCAATAGGTCCACCCGAACCATTTGCCTGAGAAAAATGATTGATATTTTCAAATTCTATTCCATCCACAAGAAAAAGAATTTCACCTGGTCGTCCACCTCTGACGTATAAAGTATTGTCGAAACCTTCACCAAGTGATGCTACAGTTGACGGAAGTGTTGCGATATACCGGCTGATATCACCTGCAGCTCCGGCCGTAGTTGCAATGTCCGATGGGGTAAACTGTATCGCCCTGCTTTCAGGTTTGTATAAATCATGCCGGATCCGGGATGAGACAACTTTGATTTTAGAGAGTTCCGCAATGTCTGATACTTTTTTCAATGTTATTATCAGAGTGTCGGTGTTATCAGGAATGTATAAACTTGTTTTTTGAAATCCTGATGCGCTGATTTGCAGTATCGTTTTAGAATTGGTATGCGACAGGGGAGTAGAACCATTCATGTCGGTTCCAAAACAGGTGTCTCGATCCGGCATGCAGATCATTGCGGCAGGTATCGGAAGAGAATCCTGGGAACAGACAAATAGTGAGAGTTGCTGTCCAAATACAGAACAGCATAAAAATACTATTGCCATTAATAGGTATTTGATTACTAGCCGCACTATCTATCCCAATGATGAGTACCAAATCAGATTCAGACAACAAATATGCTCTCACAATTAATCTAACCTGCAATAGTTTGGGATGGGTGAGCACAGGCGATTTTCTGTTTTCTGGTAGAAAACAGGTGAAAATTTTTCTCTGTCTTTCCCCTTTCCACTTCCTATGCAGAGGGGGGATTGAGGGGAATTCTATTGTATTAAGTTTCCTTTGCAATAATCTTTGGCTTCGATCCCGAAATATCGGGAAATACGGTGGATGAGGTTCTCGAAGTCACGTTCAGAAATATCTGTCAAGCTCAAGTCAATAGGATTGGGAGTTGAAGGGGTGATGCGATAAGCGAAGAATACTTTCTAATGTAAGGGCACGCTGCAACGTGCCCTTACAGGTAAAAAACGTATCTCGCTCGGCGAACCGTAATAAAAATTATACTTTGTTTAAAAACCTTAAAAAACTACTTATTCATCTGAACAAATCCCAGTACAAACACCATGACCGCATTCCAGTTGATGCAGATTTCATTGCTGGCATATGCAGCTAGTGCATCAACATATGCCCGGGCGGGTTGTTTAAATGGATAGTAAACGCCCGGTTCTTTCGATATCTCGTCTTCACGACAGGAATTGGGGCCTCCTACAAGAAATCCAGGATAGGGATCTTCAATGTCGTCTGAACCCATTATCCGATGGTGTGGTTGAAGGGGGCTTCTTGTTCCATAGCCAGTTACAAATGAATAACCTGTTGAATTGTTGCCAAAGATATAGTTAACAATGTCAATAACTGCATTGAGATATTTCCGCTTCCCTGTCTGTTTGTAGGCATAGCAGCATATTACGGCATTGTTTAACATATAACAATTTGATCCCCAGGAAAACTCGGGTGATGGAATACAAAATGGTGTAGTGTTCACAGCTGCAATAATTGAATCCGCAAGGGTACGAATAATAACAGCACCTTTACTTACTGCATTAATATCATTTTCGGTAAAATGAGTTATGAGAGTCAGATAACCACACAATCCGACACTCTCCCAGTCAGATGACTTGAGTGCTACAGGCACATCGCTATGTTGCCCGATATACTTCTTGTAAACAGATTTTTTGGTTGTAGTAAACAATTCTGATGCAGCCCAGAAAAATTCATCATTCAGGTAATTATCGCCATAGGCACCGGTACCACCGGTTTCGGCAGGTTGGACGATTGATGGATTCTGAATTGCCCAGTTCCACGCAGCAACAGCCCGTTTGACACAATCTTTACTGAATTTTTTATCTGTAGAACGGTATATTCTTCCAGCCATCGCCAGTGTTGCTGCAAAATTAAGTGTTGAGCTCGTCGATTTACCAATGATATAGCGGGGCTGAGTTGCTTTATCGGGCATAATAAAACCATCCCATTCAAGTGGGCCAACTTTAAAAAACACACCACCATCACTGTCCTGCATACGCTTGAACCACTCAATTTCGTAACGTACTTCATCGAGGAGATCACTGACTGTATTTTTAGATTCTGGGATATTGAGATCATCACCAAAAAGTTGAGGGTATAATTCGTAAAGAGATAATAACCGGAAACAGGATACTCCGGCATTGACAATGTATTTCCCGTAATCACCGGCATCATACCACCCACCCCTTACATCAGCTTTTCCTGTCTTGCCGGTTGTCTGATGATACTTTACAGCTGTGTCCGGATGACCGGATTTATGGTGAAATTTACCAGCATACGGTTCACTTATGTCTATTGATGCACGTTGATAGTAAAATGCTCGTAAGGCATCTTTAAGAATATTCCCAAGTGTGTCTTTAATAATGACAGGAGTTGATTCACCTGTTTCCTGTATGGTAAGTGTATAGATGCCTTGTTGTGATATACCACTGAACTCGCCCTCTTTAACGTATTGTCCGGATGGTTCCCAGTAGGTACCTTTTGATAACGAATTGGTGAAAACAACATTTCCCTCACTGTTTGTAAGAAAAAAAGTACGTGCATTACTGTCGGTAACCGAAAATTTTTTGAAAAATCCTGGGAGATAGCCCACCTGATTGATCTGAATATTTTTGGATGTATGTTCACTTTCGGGAGAATTGTTGGTAATGGATAAATTGTCAAGAATGATGGTCCCTTTTTTTCCATTAACACCGGGTCTCCAGTCAAAAGATCTGACATGGTTCATATCCATCTTTCCGTTAAGAAGAGCATTTTCTGGTTGCCACCATTCGAACTGTCGAAATCTTGCGAATGGAACGGTAATTTTCTGCCAACCACCTTCAGCAATAAAATGTGCACACCACGCTTCACTGCCGGAATCGATAACCATTAACATACACGTTTGACTTTTTTCACTTGAGAAGAAATCAAAGAACACTGCGTTATGTGATGACCAGTCAACTTTTTGAGTATCTTTCTCTGGAAGCTGGTATGCTGCGGAACCCCACAGGCCAATTTTAAAATTCATATTTACAGCATTACTGTGATCATTAGGGTTTTCTGCCGCACTGATTTGCATGAAAGATGTAGAATCGATGTTTTTAGTGATAAGGTTCATGTCAAAAGTATTGAAGTCTTCGATTAATCGATCTGGTGCTGATGAAGAAAATGTTTCCCAGTAGTACTCATTTGAGACGATATCCGTTTTTTTAATAAATCTGATGTTGGAAAAGTATAATTTTACAGGTTCACCTGGCCTGCTGATAAGGAACTTATCTGCATATTGATCGACAGAAAAACGGATTTCAGAAATTTTTGACCAATCTATATTTCCTACAACTTCGTAATGTGAATCGCTGTTCCACCATTTTCCGATATTTTCAAAAGCAGAAAAAGGGACGACTACCCGCTGCCACTCTTTTGAAACCTTGACAATTGTCCTGCTTGAAATCCTGCTTTGAACTTTTCTGTCAATTCCATCAGATTCATCATCGAGAATTCCTAATCCAAAAAGTTCCCCTCCCCGGTCACCTTTTACATAAAACTCTATACCGCCTGTTTTGTGCCAGGGGGTTAGATCTATGGTACCTTTGGTGGTCCTGTACAGTGTGACTCCGCTCCACTCCATATTGTTCTGAAATGTAGCAAAAACAGCAGCATGATTACTGTCTGCAGGTTCAAATATTGAATAATCTGTGGGCAATCCGTAACAATAAACTGACGTGTGAGGTGCAAGACGAGTATGAATCCATGTGAAGATGGTATTTGCAGAATCGGTGATCTCGTTCGAAGGACCTGCAACTACTTCAGAATTATTTCTCCATGGTGTAAATCGTCGTGGCGGTTGTTTAAATGTAGAGTCGATGACAAGCTGTAGATCATCGATGAAAATATTGGCGATACGATCTGTTGACCTGCCGTAATTCATCTCTTTTTCTGTTGAAAACCTGATCGAAGAAACTCTTCGCCAGTCGATTTTTCTGTACTCGCCAGCTTTTTCGTGTTCAAGCCAACACTCGCCTTCACTGGAAAACGCCAGGAGTGGTATGAGTACTTCTTTCCAATCTTTTGTTATATCAAAATAGTCGGTGCTCCGAAATTTAGTCTCAGTGCGTATTCCTGCTTTTCTGTCATCATCTGCAATACCAATCAGGCATTCCTCACCCCCAAAACTCCCTTTTATTTTGAATTTCAGAAATGCTGATGATATCTTGTCTGCCAGGTTGAATGATTTCCCCGGTTTAAAACATAGTTCAACAGTCGTGTATGTTTTATCATCAAAAGACAATTGAAGCACATTTGCTTTGTGTTTATTATCTTTAATAATTGTTACTCTGGTATCCCCATTATACACTTCGAAGGTACAGCTGTCAAGCAAAGTGTCGGTAAATACTGCGTAAACAGTTGGATTAGAAGGCTGCGTTGAGCACTTACCTGTACCCATAAATAAAAACTGACAAATAAACATAAAAATGAGAAAAATACCAAAAAAATGATTGACCATACAATCCTCCTGATTTGTTATTACCTGTATTCAAGAAGACATTTCAAACTGCGCAGATTTGAAGATGACTTTACTTTATCAAAAATTGGCGCAGGCAAGGAAACGGAATGTTTTAAGATTCCCCCAATCCATGCATGCTCCAGATGTTTTAGCGTTTATCGGGGCCCGTATTGAAGGTATAACGGGCTATATATATCGAGTTTGCAAATTTAAGTGAGTGCAGTAGTTGCTGTGAACTCAACACTCCTGATGTTTGTTCCCATGAAAATACTGCTCTTCCCAGAAGATCATAAAGAGTGATGGAACACACCTCTCTGGTTTTCAATATGGAGGTAATGCTGCGTAAATCAGCTGTTTTCACCATCGTTGAACGTTGTCTGCTCAAAGAAATGCTCCGAGGGTTGATTGCCGATTTGTACTGAATCGAGAATGGCTCTGAGCAGATGGGATCGCAGACATTTTTTATATAGTGTTCGAGGCATATTTTACATTGTATAGAATCTGGTTTAATGTAGGTACCGGTAAGAGTTTTAAGTGAATCGGGAATAGTAAATAAAAAAATAGAATCTTTTTTGGGGTTAATTGCTCTTTTGTCTTCTATTCTAAAATAGTTTTTCCCATACCTTATCAGAAGTTCAGCATTTCCCTCTTCTTCTGAGGCGACCTGAATCGTACAACGTTGTCCCGGGTAAAAGGTTTCATTTCCGACAGGGCGGATAACCTTGTAACCGATAGGATTACTTATTGAAGTGTCAACAAAATCAACTGTAATCTTAGAAAGACTGTCCAGAACCGATTGATCATAGGGACCGAAAAAACCGGCAACAACATTTGCGACAATTGTATCAGTGTCCGGGCTGAGTGGATACCAGTAATTGGTTTCCCAGTCAATTGCCCAGAAACCCTTTCGGGTTGAAGCGTAACCATACTGGGCTGCGACAAGGATTTTATTGTTATTGGTAAAATTGTAATGACTGAAATCAACATCAGACCAGACCCATGGCATATATTTTTCCGGACACCAGTTGAGGCTGTAACTGTAGCGATGAACATGTTCCCGGGTTCCCACTGCAGAATCGTGGTCCCGGTAGAATCGCGATACATAGAAACCCTTATGTTGAAATGGAGCACAGTGGGAAAAATCGCCGGTTTCAGCTGCATGGCCCGGATTGGCAACACAGTATTTACCATCAAAGGACATCGTGTGGCTGCAACCAAAAACTTCTTCCTCATTGTTGTCACTAAACTTGTAAATATTTTCAGGAGTTGCAACGCCTTTCCCGGAGTCAGGGATTGTCATAAAACCGGATCGTTTAGCGGCAGTCCCATTGACGATAGGACAAATTGCACCCCAGATCTGATCCTTTACCACACTGATCTGATAATAATCCTCGAATCTAAAATGACTTCCAAGATCTGCAATAGTTCTGCTGGAACCAAAACTTACTCCCGTATCAGAGAAGTATACGGGAATGGATTTTAAAATCTCAGCGGTTTTTACATCATAAGATATTTCAATACCATAGGGACTGTTCCGGTAAAAATTGCATGCTGTTATTGCGTCTGAAACCGGAACTTTTGTTTTGAATTTGCCATCAAGTCTGGTAACGAACATTTCGCTCTCTACCTGGTACAATAACCATTTGCCATCATCGGAAAAGAAAATGAGTTTGGGAGTAGCATTGATCCCCGGTATTTTAACTGGTGCCCATTTATTAATTGGAGTTAAAAAAATGGTACCTCCACTAATCTGGCTGTATGCTAAAAGCCCTGATGGAAGTTCTGATGATGGATGTAGAGGTGGGTTAAGTTTAGGTATAACAGGGCACTCGAAATCATTGGTGTCTGATGGAGAAGCATCCTGTTCGATAATGGACAGTTTTTTAAAGCGGAGTAAGCCACGAGCATTTCCAATTAAAACACAAACCAGTACATTTGATGGATTTATGGAATTTGTTCCGCTGTTTACCCATGTCAGTTTGAACGTGTCCAGCTGCGGTTTAAAGTGCAGCATGCGCATCGCATAATTAAGGTATGGTGGCTTCTGACTTTTGAATCCGACTGGGAGATTGCAGGAGGAATCAGATGATGCGATTAAGGTTATTTTGTAGGTTTTTTCCTTTTTTATTGCTGAAATGTATCCTTGAAGAGCACCCTGGTATTCAAACTTTCCAGGTTTATTAACTATTACTGTGTAACCTGCTGCATCAGGATAATCTATTACAGTGCTATCATGCCATACCTGCCAGTAATTTGTTCGTGTTAAGAGTGAATCTTCTATAATGTTAATAGTTTCACCAAAGGGCAGTGAGATTATCAGTATAATAAATAGAACGGATAGAAAAACTAATCTTTTCATGGTGATGAAATCTGATTGATGGAGTCTTAATTTCGCTGAAAACATAATCACTCCTGAATTAGTTGGAGCTATACCACTATCTTAAAATACCATTTTACTAAAAAGTGCTCGACTGCTTTGTTCTGATGTATACACCAAATAATTTGGTGTTATTGTTCATCAAAACCGTTCCGTTCAAAAGTCGAACGCTTACAATGAGAAAGATACCATCATGCAGATGATTTTTTACAATATTGTATAAACATTTTATAGTTGGTGAATGTTAAAGACGAAAATGTTGATAAAAATCAAATTTTGTATAAAAAAATACCTTAAACAATCAAAATATGGCATAGTACCGCAGTACGACATAATTGGGAAATTTTGCTACATTTTTACTTCAGTCAGCATTTTAATAGAAATGAATGAAATATTTCAAATAATGTATGATGTTCAACTCACAGGCGTAACAGTTTCAGGCTGGTCGTGGCGGAAAGAGTTAGGCGATGCCTGCATTTCATCTTTGAATGTCCTGCAAAAATGAGTCAGATTAGAATAACCGACCTTGTATGCTATCTGAGAAATCTGGAGATCTGTTTCCTGAAGAAGCCGTTTTGCTTCAGCGATACGAATCGTATTGAGATATTGCCTGAATGTCAGATTGTAACGATTTTTAACAATCGTTGAGATCTTGTTACCAGGAATTCCAATTGCAGTACTCATAAAAGAGAGAGACAAGTCGGGGTTGGAAAAGTTGTTCCCAAGGTATTCAAAAATCTTCATTTCATCAGTTTGCTGATTGTCGATAATTGTGAGTTTCTGATATGGAATCACCACCGGACTGTTTTTTCTGTTCAGCAGTTTTCGAATCTGAACGATAGCAAAAAATAGAATGTAATAGATTATAAGAGCAAAAAAGAGTATTTCCGCAATGTAATATCCCTGTTTTCTTTCAAATTTGAGAGATCGGAGGCAAATGCGCTTCGGAACTCCAATAGCATCAGACCCCTCTTCAACAGACACCATCCCCAATTTGGAGTAATCCAGAGGGCTAAACTCTTTTTCGGTCTTTTTATACTGATTGTACCACCATAATGGAGTTACGAACTCTTTAAATGGTATTGTATATGTAGTTTGTCCCCTGGTAAGTGGGAGTTCTCTGGTCACATAGCGCCAGGTCATCCGGTCATCAAGGGTCGAAAAGCCTTCGACATAAAACTGAAGGATTAGTATTAGCACATTTTCGGTAGTTGCTGAATCTATCGAGAAGGTACAATGATCGTATCCTTTGATGTCAATCCAGGGATTACCAGATTTTACGATCCATTGAAAGCCGGCGTATGGGTAGATGTTTCTATTACCTATTATATAGTGAAGATCAATACTGTTGGTCTGACTGGTATCAAATTGTGAGATTACAGTGCCCCCCTCTTTTCCTGAATCAAGTGTATCCAGATATGATTCTAATGAGAGTTCATTTTTATTTGAGGGAAAGAGGACAAGACTTTTTTTGAATAAAAACGGAAGAATAATCAGACATAAAAACAATGGAACAACAATAAGCAGATGTTTAATTCCAGGTTTTTTTTTATTATTCAGTTGCTTCATACTTAATTTTGAGAAAAAGTAGATAGTGATTATGTAGCTTAAAAATGGTTGTAATGGTTGAAAATATACTTATAACCTGCATCAAGTGCACTACTTCTATTTAATATCTGTAATTACTGTTTTAATTCTTACCAAATATAATAATTAGAGTAGCAAATATTCCGATCCAGGTTGAAAATGGTACTGACTCAAGAGGCTTGTATATAACAAAAATTAAAGTTACAATACTGGAAACTGTTACAGGGAGGTTATTGTTAACTGCTTCTTTTTGCATCAGAAGTTTCTTATTCAGGGCGAGACTCTTCGTGCCTTGAGACGTTTACCTGGAGCTTGTATAAAAGTACTGGATATAGCAATGAATCCAACTGCTGCTCAGGCCACATTTGCTGTCGATATATTAAAAAAAAATCAGTGCAGTGTTCTATTCACGGTGAATGAGTGGGGGCTTGATTGTGATGGTGTATTTTATGAGTATCTGAATAAAAACAATGTGATACATATCAATTGGTGTGTTGATGATCCATTCTATGAAGAGTTCATAGGAAATAAAAAATTCAGGAGTGCATCGCTACGATTTGATTTCGTATCAGATCGTGATTACATGGATAAAATGGTTGAACGGGGATATCAGGTCTCCTTCCTTCCGCTAGCCACAGATCCATCACTTTTTTATCCGGAGCAGACAATTGAAGATAAAGATGTGGTGTTTGTAGGAAATTCATACCTGTCGCAGATTGACATGTTTATTGAGTATGTAGAGGATGGTATAGAGCCTCTTGTACCCTTTATAGCATCACTTATAGATGAATACAAAAGGGATTGTCTCAATGTTGATCTGGAGAAGCGAATTACAGCTTATCTGGAAAAAAACGGCAATTATGGAACAGACGAAAAGTTTGATAAAATTGTATTTGTCTGTAAACAGTTAGCCGGATATATGTACCGTAAAGATATAATTTCGGGAATTGTAAAACAATTTCCCGGATGTACCGTGTATGGTGATGATGGCTGGAAACAGATTGTTGATGATCATAAAGTAATGAAAGTCGCGTACGGGGATCAGCTCAGGTCTCTGTATAATACTGTGCGTGTAAATATTGACTGTAACAGAGCGGTTATACATGATGGACTCACTCAACGCCCCTTTGACATATTGGCATGTAAAAAATGTGTAATTACAAGCAGTAAAAACATAGTTAAAGAGATGTTTGAAACGTCAGGGGATAATAAAGAGATTATCATGTTCAGAAACCGGCATGAACTTTTTGATTTGGTTAATTATTATCTGAAGCATGATCGGGAAAGAAATGCGATCGCAGAACGTGGCCATGCCAGAGTACTGAATGAACATACGTATGATCACAGAATCCGTTCTATCTTCAGAACCATTTCCAGTGCGCTGAAAACCTGATGACAGCATCTGCAATATAATAAGTTTTCCGCTTCAAGAAAAATATTCCGGTCAGGATTTCGTATTTCCCGTTTGTAGATATACATTCAACCTGGAGGTGCGATGCGCGTAAGAAAATCTACATCGGTTCCACTGATGGTGGTAGTGGTTTGCTTTATTTTTAACATCGTGGTCGAGGGAAAGGAGGTTTCAACAGTAAAAAATCTCGATCTTGACAGGTTTTGTGGTACCTGGTATGAAATTGCCCGCCTGCCTAATAGTCATGAAAAAGGTATGGTGGAGGTGTCTTCGACAATTTCAAAAAAAGACAATGGAAAAATGGAGATTGTCAATAATGGATACAGGGGGTCTCATCGGGGAAAAAAAACTATCATCAAAGGTGAAATGATTCCCCATCCGAAGATGTCATCATGGATGAAAGTAAAAGTATGGCTGTTTTCACTTGATTATAAAATCATTCATATTGATAGAGAGAAATATCAGTATGCACTTGTGACCAGCAACAGCAATAAGTATTTATGGATACTGAGCAGAACTCCTATGATGCAGTCAGATGTCTATGATGGTCTTGTAGATTCTGCAAAGACTATGGGTTTTGATGTGGACAGGCTGGAAAAGGTACCTCAATTATTCAATAGTGCCACCGTTCGGAGTTAGAGGCATTTTGCCAGTATCGAACTCTCCAGAAATGAGTTGAATGCTCAGGTACTGTTTTTTCGGGTGTGTGTAACCGGTGCTCTGATGGCGTATTTTTTGCGCATATCATAGTAGCATAAGCCCAGATTACCGATTACATAGAAATTTTCGGAGAAACAGAATGGAGAAAACCGGACGGCCAATGATTTGGCAAATGATTAAAGAAGCAGTTGAGGTACACGGAAATAAAACAGATACAACGACCATAAGAGATTATGTTCTGGCAAAGTATTCTGATGTTAATGTGAATACTTTGCTTAACCATATCATCCTGTGTACTGTAAATCATGAGTCAAGAGTTCATTATAAGGAAAATAACCGTCCACGAAGATGCAGTGATATCTACGATATCCTTTACAGACCATCACCCGGCAAAATCGAGATGTATGATCCCAGAATACATGGCAACTGGGAAATTGCGCTCAATGAAAATGGGGTACTGGTTGTATCTGAAGTAAAAGAAAGCCTCAGCCTGAAAAAAGAAACGGTTTCCCTGGGGAACGGCTATATTTCAGAAAACCATCTTATCGAATACCTATCAAAAAATCTCGATTTGGTTGAAAACGGTCTTGAGTTATATGTAGATGTTTACGGTAATGATGGCGTATACTTTTCAACAGATTTCGGAGCAATTGATATTCTTGCTGTTGATAAAAAGGGTTCAATGGTAGTTGTAGATGTTAATTCCGGAATAATTACTGATGAGGCAATTGGGAAGATTCTGAAATTTCGAAACTGGATCAGGCGTCATATTGCTGTTGGAAAATCGGTCAGGTGCTATCTTATAGGCTCTGAAATTCCAGAGCAAGCCAGATACTCATTTGCCGAATATGATGATGTATTTCTAAGGGAATTTGATCTCAATATTAAAATAAAGGAAATTCCGGGTATCTGTACCCGGAATAATAATGAATCCATTAATCTAGAAGAAATCAGTGGTGTATATGACCAAAAAGATGTGTGTAATTGACGCTGCAGACTGTGTTGGCTATTTCACTTCGAAAAGACTTGCATTATCTGGTTTTGAAGTCATTGCAGTAAGCACTGATGAACGCAGGTTGTCAAGGCTGTTTGATCATCCCAATATACAACGCAATGTTGTCAGGGATTATTCAATCAATGAGTTGATACCTCTCTTGAACAATGCGCAAAGCTGCTGTATAAACAGAGCTGGATGGAGGCTGCAGCTTGAATTTATGAGAAATATACTCGTGGCTGCAAAGGAAGCCCGTGTCTCTCATATTGTAGCTGTAACCGATATTGGAAATGATGCAACTGAATTTAAACCGCTGGTTTCACAGCAAAGTGAGCTTGAGTACAGTATTGCAAATGCTAATATCGGATGGACAATGCTGTACCATAATTTTATGATGCAGTACCTGCTTCTTTGTATGAATAACAGTAGTACATCGATGTGCTTTCCCGCTTCGGACAGAAAAGTCAGTTTTGTTGATGCCCGAGATGTCGCTATAGCAGCTGCTGAGATAATGATTTCAGGTTTTCATTTCCATGGATTACGATATGTTATAACTGGTCCATCATCCTATTCTCTAAAACAATGTACTGATATCATTTCAAAAATCACCGGTGTTACTATTGATTCACAGGGAGTATGCAATGAGGATGTATTCAGATCAAATGCATCTGAAAAGGGGCTGGATCCGGAACTGATAAAATATATTGTACACTGGTCAACATTTGCATCTGGCGGGGGCGCAGGTATTGTAAAGGATAATGTGGAAACGATAGCGGGTATTGAACCTGTAACATTTGAAGATTTTGTTCGGGATAATGCTGACCAGATAAGATTTGTGTTAGCTCAAGGAAAAATTCCGGATGATATGCTGTATGCTCAATAAACACAAATTTAAATGTTAAGCTGCTGCAGGATAGCTACATGAAGCCATATATTTTGATCACCGGAGCATCAGGCAGAGTAGGACAGTACCTCGTAAAGAACATGGCACTAAAGGGGGTTGTGGTTCGTGCCGGAATCCGTGCGGGTGAAGCTAACAGAGTTTCATTTTCAGATACCGAAATTGCTGAGTTCAATTTTGAGGATATGGCTTCGATCGACCGATCTCTTGATGGCATAAAAATTTTATTTCTTGTCACCCCCATTGCACGGGAGCAGGTAGAGTATGCTCGCAGAACTATTGACAGAGCTGTTTCTAAGGGGGTTGAGCACATAATTACCATATCGATCATGGGTTCAGATCTGGAACCGGGAACACAGATCACACGATGGCATAGAAGAGTTGAGCGCTATCTTGAGAATTGTGGAGTTGCTTATACTATATTGCGACCGAATATGTATATGCAGAATTTTTTGCGGTTTATGCAGCCAAGTGGCGGTTTTTTATTTCTTCCATTGAATAGTGCCAGGGTTAGCTATGTTGATGCAAGAGATATAGCAGCTGTTGCAGCTTCAATCATAACCAGCGTGGATAAATATGTCAATCAGATGTATGAAATAACCGGGCCGACTGCATTGTCAATTGAACATGTTGCCGAATATATCACCAGAGTTACCGGACATCACGTTGGCTATGTTGCTTTGCAGGAAGAAACCGCCTTCCATATGATGGAGAGTCTGGGATTTCCAGTTTGGATAGTAAATGTATTGCTGGAGTTATTTGCGCAGCAGCGTATGGGCTACAATGAAGGCATAACGGATACTGTGACAGAAATACTGGGGAGAAAACCACTGCCATTTGAAGTATTTGCATTAGATCATGCAGAACAGCTCAAATGTATAGTTGAACACCCGCAGTATTCCCGCTATTGTTAATCAGCATTCTCCGTATACATTTTTGATGGGAAAATGTCCTGAGGTGAACGTGGGGAAACACGAATCGATTTGCATCGTTCCGCAATTACTTCACCGGCAGGAGCATGGCGTCGTTTATGAACGAAACGTACTTCAGTGTAGTGAACCTCTGCGTATGATGTATGCTTTGCCTTTGAAAACCATACAGCAAGACTTGCCGCGATTTTCAACACTTCAGGTGGTGGCGGTTCCTGTCCTTTTGGCCTCTGGATTATAACATGTGATCCTGCATGACCTGCAACATGAAGCCAGATATCCGGGGGACGGGCAAAACGGGTTGATAACTCATCATTCTGTGTATCACTCTTACCGATAAATATGTTCCAGCCATCCATAGTAAAATAACGGTAGGGAGTGTTTACTGTTTCTTTATCACCAGTATGTTTCTGTCTCTGTTCAGAACCACCCTGATGTTGAATCTCAGTCTCCCATTTGTTGATTTGCTCAATTGATGGATCGGACTTCTTACGAATATGTTCTGAAAGTTCTGTGTCTATGGACTTTAATTTCAAGAGTTCCTGCAGGGTCACTTCAACTTTCTTATTACCAATCTCTTCTCCCCGTTTACCCTTTTTGGCTTTTTTAAAAAAAAGTTGTGCATTCTCTTTCAGATTCAGTTTCGGGTTGATTGCAACAAGTTCTTCTTTTTGCGTATGAATATTGAGTAGTGTAATTCTTGCAGTTCCTCTCGGGAATGTACTTGTACAAGCAAGCAAAGAATTACCTATCTGCTGATACCACAATGCCTTTTGTGATTCTTCAAGTTCTTCATTCTGCTTGCTCAACTTACGATCAGTTTTCTGGATCTGCTGTTTAATACTTCTGCTCAAGTGAAGAAGTCGTTCCTGAAGTGGTTCACTCTTTATGTTATTCATTATAAATCCCTTGACATTGATTTTTTTCGGTGATACAATAAAATAGTAATTGAACTTGAATCCAGAACTGATTTTCGGTGCGGATTTACTGACTTAAAGTCCCGCAGGGAGGAAAAATGGTTAAGACATTGACGGTTAAGTGTCCGCACTGTAACCAGATATCAGAGATTTTTTTAAGCACCAACGCCTGCGTCATCATCCTGAACTGTCCCACATGTTTATCTCCTGTTATGTATTTCGATCGAAAAATTTACCCTCTTTCAAGGACACAGATCGAGGAGATAAAAGAAACCCGTGAAAGCGGCGCTATGATGAAAATACTTGAGCGTTTAAGCAAATCAGAGGGGCCAGTTGTGAAAACTGCCCGAAAACTAGCTCAGGTTTCAAGCTCAACTGTTCAGAGTAGCACCGGATTACCAGGGCATCATGATCATGTTCGTGAAAAATATATCTCTGAAGATGATATAACAAATCTGAGGATAGAACTGGCTCTTTGTGAGGATTCTGCTGCTTTTATTAATTCACAGTAACAAACTTGCTGCTAGTTCGCACAATGAAAAACGGCACGATATATTTCTGGTCGTGCCGTTTTTTATTTAAGGTGTGATGATTGTTTTTTATGAGGTGTGTTTTTCCAGGTGATTAAAATTTTTTTATTTAAGGGTATTCACAATATCCATTCCTCTTCGAATTAACTCCTGACCATAATCTGTCCATTCCCCCTGCCCCCAATAACGGAAACAACTCGTTTGGGAAGTAAGGAGAAAAAAGAGTGCTTCCCGGTAACGCTCATCTGATGCAGGAATACCTTTTTCAGAAAAAACTTTATTGAATTCAGTACTGAATTTTTCCATGGGACCAAGTAAATCTTCATATCCTTTGGTCCAGGAGATATTGTTGGTCCAGCTTCCACCATCTATATGAAATTGATAGTTTTCTTTTTTCAGGGTTTCGATAACCGATTTCAGTCGCTCCGGACCATCTCCAGGTTTAAAACGTTCCCAGATCTGTTTCTGGAAAATAGGCTGGATTACCGAAAAATGTTTGGCAGTGATATCCATACTTTCCAGATGTTCGAGATATTCAGTTACATTTATTAAGGGGGTGTCTGAACCACTTGCTTCATTTACAGTTTCAATAAATTTCGGTGGGAATTCATTCATCATGACACCGCCATTTTCTCCATCAGCAATCTGTGTAACAAGCGGCGGTACCGTTTTTTTATTCAAAGTCCATCTGGACAGACTTTTTGCTTCATAATAAGGCTGCATCTGTGCAACTAATTTGGTATCACTACCCTGTGTTTTAATAATTGCAATTATTTCAACACTTTCTCCTTCAGAGTTGGTACATTTGAGACGTCGGGGTAAATGTTTTTCGTTGAGGACACTGCCATCAGGGTTTTCTATTGTATGTTCCTGCACCAGCACCCAGGTAAAACCGTTGTCAAGCAGAGCTTTTACAAAAGAATACGCTGCATCCGGATGGTTGGGCAGTGCCATCTCTGAGGGCGAAAATCCACGTACCCGTTCGAGAGCTTCAGGGCCGAAGAGTGAAGAAAAATGAGATTTCCATGCGGCTACATGAAGAGGGTAATCATTGATTGGTGTTGATGGTGCTACTGCATGTCCCCATGGACATCCTAACCATTCAACAGCATACCGATAACGATTATCTATTGTGATCCTCTTTAAATTATCAAAAACATCATTCAATCCCATTCTCTGTAAACCATAGAAAAGTGTCCCTGAATATTCAAGCATGACTCTGGGTTGCTTTCCCTGATCTATCAAAGATGGAATAATTTCGCCCATCCTTTTATAACACCAGTGGAATGCTGGTGCATTGTGGTTATCGCCAATATTCTGATGTTCCATCATGTATTGAAGATTGCTTATGACTTTTGCTGAGCGGGTGTCGGGAGAGCTGGCTGGGATAAGCGGTTGATGCATATGCAAGGCTATTGCCGCAGCGCTCTTTATTTGCGAGAACCGGATAGAACTATTTTCGAGGTAAAGATGAGGTCGTGGTCCGGAACGTTGTTGCTGGGTCTCCTTTAATTGCGTAAGGGGTGGAAAATTTGTAAGAATCTCCGGATCTGAAGAGTTATACATATTATACCTTTCTATTTTGTGCGTATATAGTTGAATGTATTAAGATAATGATTACCAGGTTTGTTCCATGAATAATCATACCGCATACCGTTTATCATCAGTTGTTTGAAATATCCCGGATAATTATAGTAAAGACCTATTGCACGGGAGAGAACCTTTTCGAGAGCTGGTTTTTCATAATTCTGGAAAACAAAACCGTTACGCTCCCACCATGGGACATCTGAGAATTCTCTGTCAAAGACGGTTGAAGCAAGTCCACCAACAGATCGTACTATGGGTACTGTACCATATTTCATAGCGATCATCTGGGTCAAACCACATGGCTCAAAATGGCTGGGTATGACTACCATATCGGATCCGGCATAGATCAGATGTGAAAGCTCCTCACTGAATGATATTTCGATATGACAATCATGGCTGTGATCATACTGTGATTTTAATTTTCTGAACTGATCGTCAATGCGACCATCTGAACCAGCCCCCAGAAGAATGAATTGTGCTCCTGTACGCAGACTGAAGTGGGCGGTATGTTCGATAAGATCGAGCCCCTTCTGATCATCTAGACGACCGATATAGGCGATAACCGGCTTGTTGTTGTTTGTTAATAAAAACCGGTTACGGAGAGCATCCCTGTTTCGGTACTTATCCTGTATGGTATTTACAGAGTATTGTGCTGGAAGTTCCTTGTCAATTTCAGGGTTCCATATATTATAATCGATTCCGTTCAGAATCCCACCGAATTTATTCTGGCAGGAGTGAAGCAGCTCCGATAACCCGAAACCCTGTTCGGTGAATCGTACTTCCCAGGCGTGATGTGGCGAGACTGTATTGATGAAATTTGAGTAGACAATGCCGGCTTTAAGACTGTTCAGAAGATGGCTGAAACGATCATCACGCAGTTGATCCGGTTTATAAAAATGCTCTGGTCTGTTTAGTCCTGTCGCAAAGAGAATCTCTTTGCCAAACACTCCCTGATGTTTGAAATTATGGATGGTATACTGTACCCGCTGATCTATCATACCATTGTTTTTGTATATTTCATAAAGTAAAACAGGAAGAAGGCCGGTTTGCCAGTCATGACAATGAATAATATCCGGACGTTTATTTGTTTTTAACATAAATTCCAGTGCTGCTTTACTGAAAAAGGAAAACCTGAGGGCATCATCAAAGCAGCCATAAATGGTATTCCTGCTGAAAAAGGAATCGGGTGAATGCGGCTCGATCAGGTACACTTTTCTTCCGTGTACCAGGCCAATCCATACTGTACAATGTATATGGCCGTTATACCAGGGCACCCACAGATCGTTATAAAACGGTTGAAGACCCTGAATGTAATCACTGCACATGCAATCATATTTAGGTACAATAATTTCGACCAGGTTTCCTCGCTGTGCAAGTTCCCGGGAGAGCCCAAAAACGACATCTGCCAATCCTCCTACTTTTGCAAAGGGTGCGCATTCAGATGATACTTCTGCTATATACATATATAATTAACAGCTTTCCGCTTTTGTTATTAATGGTCTTATCGCATTACGTGAATGGATGTACGCAAGAACTGTTCCATAGCATAAAACGGTCTATAAGAGACATTTGAATAACTTTTTTTAATGGTAAATTTTCAAATTGAGAAAATGGTGAGGAATCGCCTCACTGCCTGTCCCCCTCTCCATTGGCGAATGGAGAGGGGGAAGAAAAGAGAAGAAATGCGAAAGCCCCCTTTCTCCACGATTGGAGAGAGGGTTGGGGAGAGAAGCGAAGGAGAAATGTGCTGAAATTGGATTATTTATGGCCGCCGTACTTACGCAGCAATTTCAGGATCATTAGGTTATGGCCTGCGAGTTTAGTGGGACTGTTGCCGTAATGATCTTTCATGTCAGGATCTGCACCCATGTGTAATAAACTTGCGACTGCAGTGATATTTTTGGTACGGATTGCATCATGGAGCGGCGCATCGCCTGATGAATCCCTGATATTGGGGTTTGCACCCATTGAGAGCAACATCCTGAGTGCAAGAGTATCGGATGTCGTAACAGCTGCGTGCAGTGGAGAAATCGGATCGTCCGGCTGGGGATTGGCCGATTGTCCGGTGACCAGCAATTTTCTGAGCAGGTCTGTATCTTTTTGTAAAACAGCTTCAAGAACAGTTATCTGTTGAGTATCTTTAGTCTGCGTACTCTCAACTGATGTCGTATTTGTTACAGATGAGTGGCCACTGTCAGCCATTATTTTACGAACTGTTAAGAAGATATATCCTGCAGCAGTGAGAACCCCCAGAATTAAAAACAGGATAACAAAAATTCGAACATTACTATACGGTGTTGCGGTATCGAATTCCAATGCGTCTCGTTTTTTTGACTTTTTTTCAGGAATCTCAGCAACTGATTCTTCAAGTGCAACGCGTGCTTCACTCGGATGCTGAAATCTTTTTGAAGGTTTTTTCTCCATCAGTCGCTGGATAACATCTGAGAACACCTGTGGAATCGATCTGTCAATTTTGGTAAGGTTTGGAACGGGTTTATTAAGATGGGCGAGGATAATCTCTACAGGCGAATCACCCTTAAATGGTGGAGTACCGCTCACCATATGGAAGAGCGTACAACCCAGAGAATACATGTCTGCCCGATAATCGACACTGGTTGCATTTTCAGCCTGTTCCGGTGCGATGTAGAAAGGGCTTCCAAGGGTCATACAGGCTTGAGTCAGTTTTGTTTCGCCATCGATAAGTGCCAGACCAAGATCTGCAAGTTTTACCGTTCCATTTTTGCTAAGCATTATATTTTCGGGTTTGATATCTCGATGTACGATACCGTGAGCGTATGCAGCTTCTAACGCTTTAAGTACCTCAATACCGATACGGACTGATTCTGAAACGGAAATTTTTTTATATTTCCTGAGGAGTTCAAGAATATTAAATCCATCGATGAACTCCATGGTGATGAAATGGACTCCATTTTCATTTCCAACATTGAGCACACTGATAATATTAGGATGGTTTAGCCGTGCAGATGTTCTGGCTTCCCGCAAAAAACGTTGTACATCATTGGTAATCGGTAGCGCAGGGCAGAGAATTTTTACCGCAACTGGGATATCCAAACCTTCATGATGTGCTTTGTATACAGCACCCATTCCACCCTGGCCAATCAATTCCTCGATATAGCAGCCACCGACAACTTTTCCAATCATTGGATCCATATCAGCATTCCCCAAAATATTCTGGTTGGCTGAAATATACATAATTGTTGGACATTGAATCTCCAGTGGAACTGGAAGAATAGATCTGAAGGTACAAATTCGAAAATCACAAAAGTTTGGGTTGTATCCATTTATTCAATACAGAAAAGAGCTGATCAACGTTGAAAGGTTTGGAAATATAATCATTCATGCCCGCTTCAAGGCATTTTTCTTTATCCCCATTCATCGTATGTGCTGTCATTGCAATTATCGGTACATCGGGGGAGAGAACATTGTGTGTACCAGTGCGGATTTGCCGGGTAGCTTCATATCCATCCAGTTCAGGCATTTGAACGTCCATAAGAACCAGATTGAAACTTTGTCGGGAAAGAGCATCAATAGCCTCAAAGCCATTCATCGCAGTCTGAACTTCAAGATTCCATTTTTTCATGATGCCGACAGCAACTTTTTGATTCACAAGGTTATCCTCGACAAGTAAAACACGTGCATCTTTAAAGGTCACATCTATGCAATGATGGTATGCGGGGGCACTGGCGGCTATTTGACAATTACTGTTTATTAGTTTCTGAGTGCAAATGAAAAGGTAATCGGGAAAAAGCGGCTTTTGCAAGACAGCTGAGAATTCTGCAGTTTCAAGGTCGTGTGAAGATGTCGTAACAAGAATGAGTTTTGAATGTACTGAAGGAAACAGTTCCTGAAATCGCTTTTTAAATCCGAGACCAGATAGGTTTTCGAGTTCATTGGAGATGAAAATTAACTTGTAATATTCTTCTTGTGAACATGTATCTGAAAGCAGGTTGAAAGCTTCCTCTTCATTTTCAGCTTCAGTTACATTCGCATCCCAGCTGGTCAGTATGCTGTTAAAATGTTGTCTGAATGCTGCATTTTTATCAATAACAAGTACCGGGATCTCTTTAAATATATCGAATGTGAACTGTTTTGGCCTTTGAACTTCTTGTTTAGTAAAATTTGCAGTAAACCAGAACTCGGATCCATAAGCACCATTTCTACCTGTATCATTTGACACATAAAGTGGAGATTTCACTCCGATCTCTCCACCCATGAGCATCGCCAGTTGTTTTGAAATTGCCAGTCCAAGACCGGTCCCACCATATCTGCGTGTAGTTGAATTGTCTACCTGAGTAAACTTGTTGAATAGAATTTTCTGTTTTTCTTCTGCTATACCGATACCGGAATCTTTGATACTGAATTTAAGAAGAATCTCATTTTCGATCTCATTCACAATTTCGCAACTTACTATGATTTCACCTGTTTGCGTGAATTTTATTGCATTCCCGACTAAATTAGTGAGTATCTGCTGCAACCTGTGAGGGTCCCCTTTTAACAAATAAGGAATATTGTCTGGAAAATCAAAAATAAATTCAAGTTTCTTTCCATAACCACGAGGCACAATCATCTCAGCGAAACTTTTTATCAGTGTATACAAATCAAAATCGATAGATTCAATTTCGAGCCGGCCTGCTTCAATTTTGGAAAAGTCAAGAATGTCATTGATAAGAGTCAGAAGTGAATTACTGCATGAACGAATAATTTCTACATATTTATGCTGCTCTTCATTAAGTTGGGTTTCAAAAAGTAATGATGTTATTCCAATCAGACCGTTCATAGGGGTTCTGATTTCATGGCTCATGTTTGCAAGAAATTCACTTTTTGCTTCACTGGCTTTTCGAGCCTGATCTGCCATCATGTTTGCTAATGCAGTCTGTTTCTCTAACTGTAAGTTAGCGCTGCGAAGTTGTTCTTCAGAGCATTTTCTCTTTGAAATATCTCTCGTGAAAACAATTGCACCAGTGATCTTCCCTGTTTCACGGTTTTTTAACGGATAACTGAATACTTCTACCCAATCCATTCTGGAGTTCTTACGTCCAGTGAGAATTGCGGTTTCAGTATTTTGTGTTTTGAAGCAACGTACGGTCGGACACCCTTCACATGGTTTATCAGAATTGTGAAAGAGAACATGACATTTTTTGCCAGAAGAAGATTCATTATTATGATACCAGTTTTGTAGAATATTATTCTGATGTCGGATAGTGAAATCTTCATTCACTACAAGGACACCATCCTGAATGCTTTGAAAAACGTCTTCAAGGAAATCATTGTTTTCCTGTATGGCTTTCTCATACTGCTTTCTGTCGGTAATGTCGGTGTGTGTACCATTTATACAAAGTGGTTTTCCTTCGGAAGTTTTTGATAATAGTTTTCCTCTGGCATGTATCCATATCCAGTGACCATCTTTATGAAGCATTCTGTATTCGATGTCAAAGGCTGCAGTTTTTCCATCCAGATGATTGTCAAGGGCTTCTGTCACGCAGGCTAGTTCTTCCGGGTGAACCAGCAACCACCATGTCCTGATCGTAAATGAAGAAAGTTCCTTAAGGGTATATCCTATAATCTCTCCCCAGCGCTCATTGATTGTTGCTTCGCCGGTCTGGACGTTTAATTCCCATGTGCCGACATTTGCACCTTCGATAATGTTTGTTAATCGTTGGCGTTCATTAAACAGTTTGATCTCAAATTCCCGAAATGAGTGCTGGTCTGTAAGTTGCATTCCGGCCTGGATAGATTCAAGGAGCTGGATGATCGGTTGGTTATCCATCTTAAACTGATCATGAAATTCAGCATGCTGATCGTTATTGACATCCCTGGGAGACCTTCTTGCAGACATCTGACTGTACGAGATATCTGGATATTCACTGTTTTTTTCTCCAATGAAATTTCCAAAAAGGGCACCGATCTGATTGAGATCACCACGTTTCAGCTGAATCATTTCATCGTTGGCTTCCGGAGTAATAGAATTGCTGTTTATCTTATGAATAGCTTCCTGCAACGTTTTCGAAAAAAAATAATGCTGGTTATCGATCACAGACATGAGTAAAATAGATGTTCGTGTAAGGTCGTTTGCCCCGCATATCCATGTCTGCACCGGTAATGAATTATGCTTTTTGTTAAGACGGTTCATCATGTCAATGTAGATTTTGCGCATGATAAGATTGGTGTGTTCAATTTTGGAATAATCAACAATTCTTATGTATTCAGTATGATTTAACTCTGATTCTGAATAAACGCGGTCAAGTACCTTTTCGAGCTTTAAGATATCATAAATAGTAGGGGTGCCATCAATTTCTGAATAGAGCAGATAACCAGGGATGCTGCCGCTGGTATAAGTGAATCCGCTTCGGGGATTATGATATCGCCAGTCATTATTAAAGTCGATATCATTGAATGAACATTTTTTAGAGATGCATTCCATATCTTTATCAATCTTAAAATAAAAATTATTAGAGTTCCAGGTGTTTATTCAAAATAAATATACATGGAACTGAGAACTAATATCATAATAGAAGAAGTTTTTAGCGGTTATTTCGAAAAACATCATCTAATATTAAATTAACATCTACACCAAAAATGGTCAAGTGTTTTGATAAATTATATAAAAAGAGTGATTACTTACTATTCAAAACAGCTCTGAAGGTTAAAATTGAGAATACGGACAATTTTCGATTTTTTAATAAAGTCAAGGATTTATTGATGAATCATGCTAATGGGACTGTCTGGTGCAGATGTAATGGGAAAACTGGTACTTCGGTATCAAAAAAAGTGGTAATGACAATATAATAATTACAAAAAGACAAAAATATCGTAGCAGGTTAAAACGAAAACCTTCTCCGGTTACTATTTTCAAAAGAATCTGGAATAATGTTTGTTTATCGTTTTAATTATGTCAACCATAAGCGATATAAGCAGGTAATTCATTCTTCTGAAAAAAAAACGTTTTTGTATTCTACAATAAAGTATAATAAAAATAGTTATTTCTATTCACTTCATTACATTCTCAGCCGGGTCGCGAAATGAACACAAATGGTTTGCAATTAATTGAAGATCCCCACTGGTTCAAAGATGCAGTCATATATCAGCTGCACGTGAAATCTTTTAAAGACAGTAATGGTGATGGTATCGGAGACTTTCAGGGGCTTACGCAGAAAATTGACTATCTGGAAGATCTTGGCGTGAATGTGATCTGGCTGTTGCCGTTTTATCCATCACCGCTTCGTGATGACGGCTATGATATTGCTGATTATATGGGGATCAACCGCTCTTATGGAACCATGCGTGATTTCAAAGCGTTTCTCCACGAAGCTCATCGAAGAGGACTGAAGGTGATTACTGAGCTTGTAATTAATCATACTTCAGACCAGCATGAATGGTTCAAACGGGCCAGAACTGCTCCTGCGGGATCTCCTGAACGAAATTTTTATGTCTGGAGCGACACTACAAAACTTTATTATGATGCCAGAATCATTTTCAAGGATTTTGAGACCTCCAACTGGACCTGGGACCCGGTGGCAGGGTCCTATTTCTGGCATCGATTCTATTCGCATCAACCAGACCTGAATTTTGAAAACCCGGATGTTCATCGGGAGATACTTCGGGTACTGGATTTCTGGATGGAGATTGGTGTTGATGGAATGCGTCTTGATGCTGTGCCATATCTTTACGAGCAAGAGGGCACGATGTGCGAGAATCTTCCTCAGACCTATGAATTCCTCAGAAAACTCAGAGCGTATATCGATAATAAATATACCGGAAGAATGCTGCTTGCGGAGGCAAACCAATGGCCTGAAGATGCCGCAGCATATTTCGGTAATGGTGATATCTGCCATATGGCGTTTCATTTTCCTTTGATGCCGCGGATGTTCATGGCACTTCAGATGGAGGACTGGTTTCCAATCGTTGATATCCTTGAGCAGACCCCATCGATTCCCGAAACATGCCAGTGGGCAATTTTTCTTCGTAACCATGATGAACTCACGCTGGAAATGGTCACTGAAGAAGAACGGGATTACATGTACCGATACTACGCACATGATCCGCAGGCACGGATAAATGCCGGAATCCGCAAACGACTGGCACCACTTCTTCACAACAGCCGCCGCCGTATCGAAATAATGAACATACTTCTGTTTTCGCTTCCGGGGACCCCGATAATTTATTACGGAGATGAGATCGGGATGGGGGATAATCACTACCTGGGAGACCGTAATGGAGTCAGGACACCGATGCAGTGGAATGCTGACCGCAACGCCGGATTTTCTAATGCAAATCCGCAAAAACTTTTTTTACCAACCATAATCGACTCTGAATACCATTATGAAGCGTTGAATGTGGAAACTCAGCAACAGAATACTTCCTCGCTGCTTTGGTGGATGAAGCGGGTTATTTCAATGCGTCGTCGTTTCAAGGCATTTTCAAGAGGAACAATTCAATTTGTCAAATCTGATAATGCAGGAATATTTACATTTATACGCAAATTTGAAGATGAAACCATTTTTGTAGCAATCAACATGTCTCGTTTTACTCAGGCGGTATCGCTCGATCTGCGGGAGTATGCCGGATGCACTCCGCGGGATATTTTCAGTGACAACCGCTTTCCGGTAATTGGCAATAATCCTTATGTTTTGACAATGGGATTCCATGATTATTTCTGGCTTCAACTGGAAACAACCGATGTTACCGAAACGAGAGAGGTACAATCAGTTTTACCGGAGATACGCATTCGGGGGGATTGGAAATCACTTTTTGAAAATGCTTCCAAAGATTATTTAGAGCAGGAGATTCTCCCTTCGTATCTTCAGGCAAGAAAAACTGCCGGATGTCGGGAGTTTGTTATTAAAGAAACTGTAATCACCGATATGATGAATGTCAATATAAAAGAAGATGCGATCGTTTTGTGTGTTGTTAATGTGTATTATCGCCATGCCGGAGAGGTTGACACCATTTTTCTTCCTCTGGCATTTTGCTCTGAAGATGTGATAGAGACTATGGTGGCAGACAATACTGGCCTTATTGCAGTGAAACTGACTGGGGATGTGAGAGGGTATATTTACGATTGTTCCAATACGCGCAATTTCCATGATGCGTTGCTGAGGTTAATGACCGGAAATCGTAAAATTCATGGTGAAAAGGGTGTCCTTGAGGGATACTGCGGGAAAATGATGCCAAAGGGGGTCAGGAATTATCAGCCGTCATACATGCAGTTGCTGAAGAGCGGAAGATTCAGTTCATCATTTGACTATGGTGGTGATTATCATTTCCGGTTATATCACCGCCTTGAAGAGGGCATCAGACCTGATATCGAGGTTGCAACGTTTATATCAGAAAATGACAATCGATCATTAGTTCCGCTTTTTGCTGGAGCGTTGAATTATACCAATGCAAATGCACATTCATCCGTGGGTGTCATGAGCACGTATGTCAAACATACCGGGACTGCATGGAACCACTTTCTTGATGCTGCTATTCAGTACTTCGAAAAAATTCTGGCAGGAAGTCTTCATGTAAAACCACCCTTTGCTGCTGAGTACCGGATGTTTGATACCGAATTGGCAAAGATACCCTCTGAGTTTTCTGAATACAGCGGGAAATCGGGAGTAACAGCCCAGATACTTGGTGAAAAAACGGCTCAGCTCCATCTGGTGCTTACATCAAAAAATCATCTTCCGGATTTCTCCCCTGAGCAGATGTCGCGGTTATATCAGCGATCACTGTATCAGTCGATGCGGACTAAAGCCCGAAGGATTGTCGCGGATCTTCGAAGGGTTCTTCACGATTTGCCTGCCGATCAGTTTCAATATGGAAATATTATTGTCATGCAGGAGCAGAAAATTCTCAATCACTTCAATATCCTGCTCAAAGAAACATTTTCCTCACTTAAAATCAGGATTCACGGGCACTTCGGTCTGGACCAGTTTTTGTGTGTCGGAAATGATTTTATAATTAAGGATTTCAGGGGACCTGGCAATATACCATTAAGTGAACGTCGATTGAAACGTTCGCCTCTCAGGGATGTAGCAGGAGTGATCTACTCATTCAACAAAGTAGCCTTTACCGCATTGCATCGGTCGCTTAAGGTACAGCTTTCAAATCCAGGAGAGATCGAGCAGTGGGCGAAATTGTGGTTTGGGTACAATGCACGAAATTTTCTTGACTCTTATATAAAAACGATCAGCCTCTCATCGCAACGGTTGTTCGAGCAGAGTGATATTCGTAAATTGATAAGAGTCTTCTATATGGAAAGGGCTCTCATCGATTTCGAAAACGGGTTTAAATCTAAAAATGTCGAAATCGGTATTCCGTCAAGGGCAATATTAAGTGTCCTGGATACCAGTGAAGAATCGTAGTGGCAGTAAACGTTCAAAGGTTCAACGTTCAGGGTTGAAAGTTTAGAAGGGATAAGTTCAAAAACCTGGAACTTTTTAACACTGAACCTGTGAACTATTAGAAGAAAGGTAGTTATCACAATGTTTAAAAGAGGAAGTGGAATACTGTTACACATTACATCTCTGCCATCCAATGAAGGAATTGGTGATCTGGGTGAAACCGCTTACAGGTTTGCAGATGTTTTATGTCGATCATCCCAGAAATACTGGCAGATCCTGCCTCTCAATCCGGGTAATCCGCATAATGGTGAATCGCCATATTTCAGCAGTTCTGCCTTTGCAGGGAACCCGCTTCTTATCAATCTGGAAAAAGTTCAAAAAACAGGACTGCTGAATAATGCCGATATTCCTCCATTTGAAACGTCCGTCCCTGAATCAGTCGATTTTCCAACGATTCGTCAGTATAAACTTACAGCACTTGAAAAAGCATACGTTAACTGGAAAGCTGGTGGTCCCGATTCAGAGTTTACGAAATTCTGTAATGAACAGTCCTTCTGGATTACCGATTATGCATTGTTTCTGACCATTGCAAAGAAAACCGGTACATCATCCTGGTCCAGATGGCCTCTGCTGTTAAGAAGTCATGACTCAGCAGAACTGACAGCTCTATACAATAAAGAGCATGAGGAGATAGAAAAGATCTGTTTTTATCAGTATGTACTTTTTAAACAGTGGAATGAATTGAAGCGATATTGTAATGATCAAGGCATTCAGATCATTGGTGATATGCCGATCTATGTCAGTTATGAAAGCTCTGATGTCTGGGCACATCGTGACATGTTTAAAGTTGACAATGATGGAAAGCCTACAGGGGTCTCAGGTGTTCCACCTGATTATTTCAGTGCAACCGGTCAACTCTGGAATAACCCTGTTTACTCTTGGGAAAGTATGAGAAAGGCTGATTATCAGTGGTGGATCAGACGGATGCAGATGATGTTCTCTCTGTATGATATTGTCCGTATCGATCATTTCAGGGGACTGGTGCAGTTCTGGGAAGTAAAAGCCGGGGAATCGACAGCGATCAATGGAGCATGGAAGGATGTACCCACACGGGAGTTTCTTGATGCTCTTAAGCAACAATCGGCATCATTCCCGGTCATTGCAGAGGATCTGGGTACAATCACCCCAGATGTCCGGCAGGTAATGGAAGAATATGGCCTGCCGGGAATGAAAGTGCTGTTATTCGCGTTCGGTGAAGACAACCCGTCAAACCCCTATCTTCCTCATAATTATGATAGAAACTGCATCGTTTACACTGGCACCCATGATAATAATACTTCACGTGGATGGCTCGAAACTGAAGCCAGTGATGAAGACAAAAGAAGAATTCATCGCTATGTCGGGGCAAAATTGTCCGATGAAGAGACAGTTGGTGAGTTGATCCGTATTGCTCAAGCCTCTATTGCAGATATCTCGATTATTCCACTTCAGGACCTGCTCTATCTTGGCGCTCACGCCCGTATGAATCATCCTGCAAAGCTCATGGGCAACTGGAAATGGCGGGCAACTCCGGAGCAATTTGAGAAGATACCGGTGGAATTGCTTCGGGAGTATGCTCGGGCGTATGGGAGAGGGTGATTAGTCGCCTCACCCCCTTGGTCCCCCTCTCCATTAGTGAATGGAGAGGGGGAAGCAAGAATTTAAAAAAAATGTGCATTAAACCCCTTCCGTTAATATAGGGATTAACAAAAGTCCGTTCCGAAATGTTTGCAGAATCTCCACTCACCCTGAGTCCCGATTTGTCGGGATCGAAGGGCGATTAACAGGTTGTTTTTAGATCACTTACATTCATCAGGTATACAATCTCTGGCCCCCTATTAATAAAAAGAAAGTCGAGAAAATGATCGTTTAATAAAAACGAGTAAGTCGAAAAATTTCAATATTGTTTTTGAAGAAGTTCAGAAATTGGTGTATGTTTAATGAGAAGCGCTTTAAATGTGAGGTAATATGTACCAAATGCTCAGTAAGATTACATTACTTACTCTTGTAATTCAAGTCAATTTAGTGGCTGCTGTCATCCTATCTGGAGTTGTCAAAGAGAATACTAGTGGTAATCCAATCAAAGGGGTTACGGTCAAACTTAAGAGTATGCCAGGTTACTCTGTGGTTACCGATTCCGATGGAAAATTTGTTTTATCGACATCTGCAACGACGCAAACAACATCTTCTCAGATACCGCAACCAGAGGTTCTCTTTGACGGTCATTCGCTGGTATTTACCGGAAAATCTTCGATTGACAATTGTTCGGTTTCTGTTTTTAGCGGAAATGGAAGGATTATAGCTTCATCAAAGTTCAACGATATTCAATCAGGAAGACTGTTGCTTTCCATACCTGATGCAGGGAATGGGATTATTCTTATTAGTGTTATTCTTGGTGGAAAGGAGACATCTTTTCAGGGAATCAGGATCGGTAATGGATTTTATCTGAAAAGAACTTCAACAGGTGGAAATACTGGTGTATTAAGTAAGAGGAATTCTGCTGCAGGTAGTCAGATAATTGACACCCTTCTAGCGCGAAAGCCAGGTTATATCGACACCCTGCTGCCAATTGAGTCATACAGTATGTCAAACATTGTTTTTGTAATGAATCCAATTGGTAATCCTTACAGTCATTATCCTGTTCCACCGGAAGCCGACCTTGTTGATGTTTCTCATCCAGATCAGGTGGTTGGTAACGGGACTCCCGAATCCTGTACCCCGGAAGCTTTTATAAGCGCAGTAGCAAAAGGAGGGGTGATTGTTTTCAAGTGTGGCAGCAATCCGACTACAATTACGCTCGATAAAGCTGCAAAAATTTTCAATGATGCAAAACAGGATATTGTTATTGATGGTGGCGGGCTGATCACCCTGAGCGGTGGTGGAAAAACACGTATTCTTTATATGAATACCTGTGATGAAAATCAACACTGGACAACATCGCATTGTCAGAATCAGGAAAGTCCGCGGCTGACTGTTCAGAATTTAACTTTTGTTAATGGTAATTCAAAAAATGAGAAGGAGTATGATGGGGGAGGCGCGATCTGGGTTCGTGGTGGCCGCTTTAAAATAGTCAATTGTGCCTTTTATAATAATGTTTGTGCGGATTCCGGTCCCGATGTAGGAGGCGCCGCTGTAAGAGTGTTCAGTCAGTATGAGAATAAACCGGTTTATGTTGTCAATAGCAGGTTTGGTGGGGCAAATAGCTTTGGAAATATAGGGGCAAATGGGGGTGGTCTCAGCAGTATCGGTGTTTCGTGGACCGTTATCAGGTGTCTATTTTCACACAATCAGGCGATTGGCAGAGGTGGTAATCCAGCACAAAGTGGTACACCGGGAGGAGGAAGTGGAGGCGCAATCTACAATGACGGAAACACTATGACACTGAGTATTCTCGGGTCCCTTATTGAACACAATTCCGTAAAGGCATACGGCTCTGCAATCTTTTTTGTCTCCAATGATCACAGCGGAAATATTGTTATCGACAGTTCAATTATCAGAAACAATACTGGTGGGTCCTGGTATGCAAAACCAGGGATTTCGATGCATGATGATACTAGAATTTCGATTACTGGTTCGACCCTTCAGTAGAAGGCGATTGCTGGATAATAAAAAGTCGGCTAATACCCCCCTGCTTATTGATGAAGCATTCCTTATTAAAGACTTTGATGCATGCTGCTGGAAGGGTCTTTTTATAACTATGAGCAGCCTTATGAATAATCGAAGTCGAGAAAATAATACATAAAAAAAGCGACTAAGTCGAGAAAATAATATATTGTTTTTGCAGAAATGGTTAAATTGGTGTATATTTAAAGTGTTTCAAGAATTTTTTTTATAACAGGATTTTAACTATAATGTATCGAATTGCGATCAAAACTCTAATCGACTGGAAAAACAGGATGTCTGGTAAACCGCTTATTATACGGGGAGCACGACAGGTTGGAAAATCATATCTGGTCAGAGAGTTTGGTAGAAAGGAATTTAAAAACATACTTGAGATAAATCTGGAGAATAACAAGGATGTGCTGCTTTTTTTCGATAAATCAAAAGTAATAGATGTAATAAATCTGCTTTCAGTGCATTTTAATTGTCCGGTTGTGCCTGGTGAAACACTTCTTTTTTTTGATGAGATTCAAGCTGCTCCGGAGATTTTGTCGAAACTTCGTTATTTTTATGAACAGATACCGGAGTTACATGTCATTGCTGCAGGTTCACTGCTTGAGTTTGTCCTTGAGGAACATACATTTTCGATGCCAGTCGGCAGAATAGAATATATGTACCTTGGCCCGATGAGCTTTTCAGAGTTTCTCATTGCGACAGGAAACCAACCGCTTTATGATTATCTGAATTCATTTGATATTTCCACCGAATTACCAATCCCTGTGCACAGTAAATGTATGGATCTTTTCAGAAAATATTTGCTAATTGGTGGAATGCCCGAATGTGTTGCTGCATTTGCACAAAGCGGATCATTTCTTGATGTAGACCGTATTAAACACAGCATTATTATTACCTACAGGGATGATTTCGTAAAGTATGTTACAAGAATGAAGCATTCGATCATACATGATGTTTTTACGACATTGCCAACGCTTCCGGGTACAATCGTCAAATACGCTGGTATTTCGAGAAATTACCGACCAGAACAGGTATCGCAAGCGTTGCATCTGTTGTCACTTGCACGGGTCTGCTCCTTTGTGTATCACACATCTGGTGACGGAGTCCCCTTAGGTGCAACTGTTAATAATAAAAAATTTAAAATGCTGTATCTGGATGTCGGATTGCTTTCAAGTGGCTGCGGATTAACAATTCAGTCATTTGAAAAAGAAATAGATGTTACCTTGATAAACAATGGAAGTATCACCGAGCAATTCATAGGTCAGCACCTGTTGTATCGAAGAGCACCCTACCTGGAACCGGAACTGCATTTCTGGATGCGTGAGAAGTATCCCTCAAACGCTGAGATCGATTTTATTATTTCAATTAATACAGATGTTATTGGAATAGAAGTTAAATCTGGTGCTGGGGGTAGTCTGAAATCATTAAACCAGTTTATTGTCGAAAAAAAATATAAAAAAGCAGTCAGGTTCAATTGCGATCGCCCATCTATATGTCAATCTAAAGGCAAAATGCCGGGAGGAGAGCAGTATGATTTCACACTGCTGTCTCTTCCTTGCTATATGGTAGAACAGATGGAGAGAGTTGTTTAGGGTAAATAGGAAATACGAAAAGGGTGACAAGCGGGAGGAATGAAAGACGATGAGAATAATTACCTATGTGGCAAATGTTCCAGGGGGTGTCAGGAGAGCTATGTGTTAGCAGTCCACGACCACGCCCGGCAGTCCCGGTTGAACCAGGCTCGTTGCTTGCGGCACACTTACCGAACCGGGTACTGTGAAAATCCCAGAAAAAACACTATATGCAGATATGTGTAAAAAGCAAAAGGCGGACTGACTCGGCTAAATCTGATCCACCTTTTTGCCTGAAAGCACAGCTGGTAAGCTAGTGCAGAATTGTCGCTGAATTATAACATTAAATAATGTGTAAAACGATAACTATTTTTGGTAGTTAAATTTTAAAGAGAGGAGATGTGAGGAATGAGAAGAATAAAATAATACATATCTGTGTTTTCTACAAGGTTTTTGTTACCTTTTTTGGAATGAGCAAATTTGATAAGAAAGGGCCAATAAATTAGTTCAGTGTGCTTTTGTTGTAGATTTTGAAACCATCCGGCTGTGTAATTCAATTCTGTTAATTTGTTTTTGTAACCACTTTGTTAATTGCGTATTTAATATAGTAAGACGTTATAGAATTGCTATATAGAGAGTTTGCATTTGGCGAAAATGTTGCGTATTTGCAGTTTATGGTATTACAATCACTTTAATGTAGGACAATACAATTCATTATTCTCACAAATTAGATTACAAAAATGTAATAATTCCCAATACGCCAAAATGTCTATTAACAACATCAAAATAAAATTATTAGAATTTCCAAAATGTTTTTGCTTTTTTAAAAAAAATT